>CAZOYA010000087.1:8935-14444 GCA_964583815.1 uncultured Gemmatimonadaceae bacterium
GGGGGTCCGCCCCCCGGGGCCGGCGGGGGCCCGGCTCCCCCCGGGGGGGGGCGCGGGGGGCGGGGGGGGCGGGGGGGGGGGGGGGGCGGGGGCGGCCGGTCCTGGGGGACCGACCGCCTCGCCCGACGTCACCCGCGCGCTTCGGCTTCGGCGTCCGCGGCGACGCCGGCTTCCTGCTCCTGCACGACCTCGAGCTGGATCTCGATCTTGATCTCGTTGCCCACGAGCACCCCGCCCGCCTCGAGCGCCTGGTTCCAGGTCAGGCCGAAGTCGCGCCGATCGATGCTGGTCGTGGCGCTGAAGCCCGAGCGGGTGCCGCCCCAGGGATCCGTGCCGGTGCCCTGGTAGGTCGCGTCGAGCGTCACCGGCTTCGTCACGCCCCGGATCGTGAGGTCGCCCTCCACCTGGAAGCGCCCGCCGGGCTCGGTGAACGCGCCCCGCACGCTCCGGCTGCGGAAGGTGATGTGCGGATGGCCCTCCACGTCCAGGAAGTCGGCGGACCGGAGGTGGGCGTCGCGGTCGCCCACGCGGGTGTCGATGCTGGACGCGTCGATGCGGACCTCGACGGAGGAGCGCTCGGGCTGCTCGTCGTCGAGGTGCAGGGCGGCCTCCATCTCGGAGAACCGGCCGCGCACGGTCGCGAACATCATGTGCTTGACCGAGAACTCCACGTGCGAGTGCGCCGGATCGATCGTCCAGTTCGTGGTGCTCACGAGAATCCTCCCGATGGAGTGAGGGAATGCGCCTGAATCGGTATTGCTTCAATTTTAAAATGATTCCGAGGGGCGTCAACCCTGCGGACGCGACCTGTCCCCGCGGACGAGGGGGAGGCGCCCGCGTGCGGGCCCGGGCGAGGACGGCGCTTACGATGGTGCTCCTGGCCATGCTCGCGCCCGCGGCGTGCATCCGCGCGCAGGATGCGGCCGTTGGCGCGGCCGAGGCCGGGGAGGAGCCGCTCGCCCGCAACCTGATCCTGCTGGTCACGGACGGAGGCGGGGTCGGGACCTGGACGGTGGCGCGGCTCGCGCGCGGGGCGGCCCTCGCGGTGGCCGGCATGCCGGTGGTCGGCCTCGTGGACACCCGCAACACGGACGGGGGCCTCACGGACAGCGCCGCCGGCGCCACCGCGCTGGCCACCGGACGCCGCACGTACAACCGTGCGCTCTCGGTCGCGCCCGCCTGTCGGGAGCGCGTGGCCCGCGAGGAGCCGGAGGTGCTCCGCGATCCGGCCTCGTGCGAGCCGCTGCCGACGCTGCTCGAGCTCGCGGAGGCGGCCGGCAAGGCGACGGGGCTCGTGACGACCTCGTATCTCACGGACGCCACGCCGGCCGCGTTCGCCTCGCACGTGCCGAGCCGCTACATGCACGGACCGATCGCCCGCCAGATGCTGGACTCGGGCGTGGACGTGCTGATCGGGGGCGGGCGCCGCTACTTCCAGGATGCGGCGGCCGAGGCGGGGACGGACGTGCTCGCCGCGGCCTGCCGCGCGGCCGACTGCCCGGGCGACGGGGAGGCCCTGGCCGCGCTCCCTCCCTCCTCGAACCGCCTGATCGCGCTCCTCGCGGAGGAATCGCTCCCGCCCGCGGGCGAGCGGAGGCCGGAGCTCCGGGCGCTGGCGCGGATCGCCCTCGAGCGCGTCTCGACCGACGAGGACGGTTTCTTCGTCCTGATCGAGACGGAGGGCACGGACGCCGTCCAGCACGACAACGCGCCGGTGGCCCAGGTCGAGGCGGAGATCGTGGCGTTCGACCTCGCGGTCGCGGAAGCGCTCGCGTGGGCCGACCGGGTCCCGGGGACGCTCGTGGTCGTCACGGGCGACCACGAGACCGGGGGGCTGGCCATCGTGGGTCCGGCGGACGAGGGCCGGTGGGAGGCGCGCTACGTGGACGACGGCCACACGCACGGCCTCGTCCCCCTCTTCGCCTACGGCCCCGGCGCGGAGCGCTTCGCCGGGATCCTGGACAACGACCAGGTCGGTCGGCTCCTGCGGGAGATGCTGCTGGGGCCCTGACGCCCGCGCGGCGCCTCGGGCGCCCCCGCCTCAGGCGCCAGGGCCCGCTCCCGGCGCGCCACTCCCGCCCGGGACGCCCGTCGTGCCCGGCGTGCCCGGACCGGCGGGGGCCCCCGGAGTCGGCGGGTCCGCGGGAACGCCGTCCGGCGGCCCACCGCGCCCGGGTCGTTCGGAGGGCGGGCCGATCCGGTCGAGCGGACCCGTCGGCGGCACGCCCAGCCGGCGTCCGCCGTCACGACCGGGCGCCCCGGCGCCGGGAAGCTCGGGGGGTCCGAAGCCGCGCCCGCCCGGCGTCCGGGCCAGCTCGTCGACGAGGGCGCGGTCGTCGGCCCGTGCCTGCAGCCGCTCGAGCACCCGCTCGAGCGCGCGGTCGGAGGGCAGCCCGCGCTCGGCGAGCCCGCCCAGGACGAGCAGCGGCACGGAGAGGGAGCGCCCGGAGGGGCCGGAGCGCGCGAGCTCGGAGATCGCCGCGCCCTGGACGCCCATCTGGAGCGCGACCGCGCCCGCCTCGACCTCGCGCCCGGCGGGGCGGCGGCCCGCGGCCCGGAGGGCCTCGTCCGCGCGCGCGAGCCGCTCGGACAGGCTCTCCAGGGCGCGGACGGTGGCCGCCCGGTCCCGTCCCTTCGCGGCGGCCTCGAGCGCGAGGTTGGCGAGCGGCCGCTCGGGCAGGCCGCGCGCGCGGGCCGCCTCGATCCGCGCCAGCACGTCGCCGGCGACCTCCGGCGGGAGCACCTCGGCGAGCCGCTCCAGGGGATCGATGCCCCCGGGCGTCTCCTGCGCCGCGACGGGTGCGCCGGGAGCCAGGACGGCCACGAGCGCCACGAGCATCATCCGGAACCTGCGGTCGGCCTTCCTCATCACCATCTCCAGCATCGCTTCGAGATCCCGGGCGCCTCTGCCGGGGGCCCGGGCCGGCGCCCCCTCGCGGCGCGCCGGGTCCGTTCGTGCTGAACACTCCGCGAGGGCCGGCGCGGTCACCGCGGGTCCCCCTCGTCGGACACGATCAGGAGTCCCACCGCTCCGCCGAACCCGTCGTCCGCCGTGGGGAACCCCTCGGGCACGATCCAGCGCTCGCCGTCCACGAGGAGATTGAAGCGGTGGATCCCGGTGGGGAGCGGCGCCCGGAGGTGCCAGGCGCCGGACGGGCCGAGCTCGAGCTCCTGCGGCGTCCACCCGTTCCAGTCCCCGGCGATCTCCACGCGCGCGGCGTCGGGCACCTCGAACGACACGCCCCGCGCGGCGAGCTCCTCGGCCCGGTAGACGAGCGGCGTGCGGAGCGCGGCCTCGGGCACCACGGGCAGGCGCGCGCGGGTCAGCCGGATGCCGACCGACACGAAGTCTCCGCCGGGCAGGCCCCGCACGACGTCGGCGCCGTACCGGCCGGCCACGACCTCGAAGGCCAGCCGGTCCGTGGCCCAGAAGGCCGCTCCGACGCCGCCCCAGCCGCCGAGCCCCCGCGCGTCGGTCTCGTCCGCGGCACGCTGATAGCCCGTGAAGCCCCACAGATCCAGGCGATCGGTCGCGAGGGCGAGCGTGAGCGCCCATTCGTCGAACGCGCCCACCGGCAGCGAGGGCCTCTGGTAGGCGAGCGTCCCCCGCAGGGGGCCGGCCGTCGCCCACACCCCCGCCTGCGGAACGATCGACCGCACGGTTCCGGCGTCCTCCGTGGCCGCGGCCCAGGCGGAGCCGACGCCGACCCAGGCGCCGCCCACGGCGCTCCCGGACAGCCGGGTGGCTCCCTGCAGCCGCGCGTCCAGGCGTCCGAGCGTGGCGGAGGAGCCGCTCGAGTGCCGGGAGCTCGCGAGCCGCCCACCGAGCTCGAGGCGGAGGCCCTCGGCGCCGGGCACCGGGAACCGCCGCGCCGCGTCCGCGCTCCCGTGCACGGACCAGCCGGCGCCCCCGAAGCGGGTCACGCCGGCATCGAGCCGCGCGAAGAGCTCGGGCCGGCGCCACTCGACCAGCCCGGAGAGGCCGGGCGCCTGGAGCGGCGCCAGCGAGTCGTACGCGATGCGCGTGCCGCTCGCGCCGACCTCCCACCGGGGGGACTGGGCCGCGACCGGCGCGGCCCAGACGAGACACGCCGCCGCGGCCGTCACGCACGTGCCCGCGAGCCGGCTCCGGTACCTCACCGCGGCGGCGGGGGCGGGCCGGGCGGTCCGCTTCCGCGCGGCCCCCGTCCGGGGCGGTCCGCCGGCGGGCCCGGGATCCCGAGCTCGCGCAGGGCGCGCTCCAGGGCGGCCGGAGCGGCGACGCCCCGGCCGAGGGCTCCGTCGAGCCGGTCCGGAATGCGGACGGCGCGCTCGAGCGGGACCCTCGTGCTCACGATGTGGCGGACGAGCTCGGAGGCGCCGCCGGCCGGGACGCCCCGTCCGACGAGCTCGCCCAGCACCGTCACCGGCACCTCGAGCGCGACGCCGGGCGGGCGGGACGAGAGCACCTCGGCGATCGCCTCCACGGGGGCGCCGCGCTGCCGCGCGAGACGGGCCGCGGACACCTCCGGTCCGGAGATCGGGGCTTCCGGCAGGGCGCGGCGGAGCTCCGCGCGGACGTCACGCAGCTCCCGGGCGAGGTCCTCGACCACGCGGCCGATGAGCTCGGGCGGCCGGCGCTTGGCGACGCCCTCGAGCACCTTGGCGCGGAGCTCGTCGACCGGCAGCGAGTCGCGCAGGGCCGCGTCGAGCACGGGCCGGACGCGCGCGAGCGTCTCCGCGTCGACGCGGGAGGCGAGCTCCGCCGTCTCCTGGCCGGAGACGCCACGCGCGCCCGGGACCGGGGCCAGCCCGGGCGCGAGCGCGAGCCCCGCCATCGCGAGCAGCACGGCACGGACCGCGGGGCGCATGGCTCAGGTGGCTCCGTTCCCCGGGACGATGACGACGCTGTTGCGCTGGCCGAAGCCGTCGTCCACGTGCGAGACCGCGCGGGGGTCGGCCCGCCACTCGGTCCCGTCGAGGATGAACACGTACTGGTGCACGCCGGGCGGAAGCGGGAGGTCGACGGTCCAGGTCCCGCTGCCGCGCGGATCCTCGAGCGGCACCCCCTCGGGATCCCAGCCGACGAAATCTCCCGTGATGCGCACCGAGCGGGCCTCGGGGGCGACGAACACGAACCGCGTGGTCACGCGCGCGGCGGCCCCGCCCAAGGTCGCCGGAGAGGAGACGGTCGGCACGACCGGGCCGGCGTCCGCCGGACCCGCGGGCGCGACTTCCGGCTCCGAGGGCCGCAGGAGCGCGATCGCCACCGCGGCCGCCGCCAGCCCCGCCATCGCCGGGGAGATGCGGACGGTGCGCGGCCGCAGGAGCCAGTCGAGCGCGCGCTTCCCGCGCGCCTCGGACGCGCGCTCGATCCGGCGCATGACGGCGGGGAGGAGGTCGGGCGGCGCCCGGTGCTCCTCCCGCAGGAGCCCGAGCAGCTCGGACGTGCGATCGTCGCGTTCGTCGTTCATCGCTCCACCTCCTCGAGCAAGGGAGCCAGCTTCGCCTCGAGCGCATCGACGAACGC
>CAZOYA010000088.1:0-14364 GCA_964583815.1 uncultured Gemmatimonadaceae bacterium
CTGCACACGAACTCCATGGACGAGACGCTCGCGCTCCCCACGGAGAAGGCCGTGCGGATCGCGCTTCGCACGCAGCAGGTCCTCGCCTACGAGTCGGGCGTCACGAACACGATCGACCCGCTCGCGGGCTCGTACTTCGTGGAAGCGCTCACGGACGAGCTCGAGCGCGAGGCGCTCGCCCTCTTCGAGGAGATCGACGAGCTCGGCGGGGTGGTGCCCGGCATCGAGCAGGGGTGGTTCCAGCGCGAGATCGCGCAGTCGGCCATGCGCCAGCAGATCGAGATCGAGTCGGGCGATCGGGTGGTCGTGGGCGTGAACCGCTTCACGGAGGGCTCGGGCGACATCGAGATCGACACGCTCCGGATCGACCCGGACGTCGAGCGACGCCAGGTGGCGCGCATGAAGGAGCTCCGCGCGCGCCGCGACGAGCCGAAGGCCACCGCCGCGCTGTCCGCGCTCGAGGGTGCGTGCCGCGAGGGTGAGAACGTGGTGCCGTTCATCCTCGACTGCGCGCGCGCCGACTGCACGCTCTACGAGATCCGCCACGCGATGGAGCAGGTCTTCGGGGCGTACAAGGAGCCGGTGTTCTTCTGACGGAGTCGGGGGGGCGCGGCCTCGCGCCCGCCCCTTTTCCTCCCGATCGGGACCCGCGGGTCCTTCCCGCCCTGCGAGGCGGGCGGTGGCGTCGTCTTTTGATGCCCGTCCGGGTCGGTAGCGCGGCTCGCCTTCGCGCCCGGTGGCGCGGGATCAGAAGATGCGCAGCTGGAGCTGGAGCGACCGGCCGGGACGCGGCAGCCCGCACTGCTCGTACAGGGGCTCGTCGCCGATGTTGGTGGCGACGACGCGGGTCTCCACCCGGCCGCGGAGGCCCGCGCCCGGCGGCATCCGCCAGACGCGGGAGAGGATCCCGTTCCACCACGTCCCGCCGTTCAGCTCCACGTCCGTGCCGGTGTCGGGGTGCTGGCAGAACTGCGGCCCGGTGTACTCCGCCTCGGCCGTAGCCGTGACGGCCGCCAGCACGGGGAAGTCGACGCGAAGGCTCGCGACGCGCTCGGGCATGTTCTCGGGCTCCGAGGAGAGGGCCGTCCCCGGATCCGTGAGCGCCACGCGCTGGAGCAGCACGTCGCCACCGACCGTCACGTCGCCGAAGCTCTGGGAGACCAGGATCTCGACGCCGGTGCTTTCCAGCTCGTCCGCGTTGACCCGCCGGCGGCGCCCGTCCTCCAGCGTGATGCGCCGGATGGCGCCGGTCAGACGCTGGTGGAATCCCACCACCTGCAGCTCGCCCTCACGGACGCGCATCGTGCTTCCGGCCTCGAAGGCCACGAGGTGCTCGGGGCGCAGATCGGGGTTCGGCACGAAGCGGTCGAGCGCCTCGGAATAGGTCTCGCGCAGGGCGGGGAAGCGCCCACGTCGGCTGAGGCCCGCATGGAGCAGCGCGTCGCCTCCGTCCACGACGGCTGACAGCCCGATCCTGCCTCCCCAGTCGTGGAGCGTGCCCAGCGACTCGAGCCCGCCGGTCTTCGGAGTCGTGGCGCGGTCCCAGGCGGCGCCGATGCTGAGGCGCAACGCGTCCAGGGGACCCGCCGGACCCTCCAGGAGACGCCACACGATCTCGGCGGCGACGCTCGCGAGGCGCTGCTGGTAGTCCGCGGGCACGCCGTCCACGACGTTCTCGTGCGTGATGTCGGCGAGGGTGAACGAGCTTCTCAGATCGCCGCGGCCACCCAGGGTGTGATCCCCGAGCAGCCGCAGCGTGACCGTGCGGTCGCGGCCGATCTCCGTGCTCTCGACCTCGTCGTACGCGCGGCTCGTGTACGAGTGGATCTCCGTCCGGCCGACGTCGAGTCCGACGCTGGCTTCCAGGTCGCCCTCGCCCCACGGGGTGCTGCGCTGACCCGTTCCTCCGGACAACGCCATGACTGAGCGCGTGATGTCGGGATAGCGCCAGAGGCGCGGCTGCTCCACGCCCAGCTCCGCGCCGATGCCGCGCTCCGCGTCGAAGGCCGCCGCCGAGAAGCTCCCCCACGTTCCCCCCTCGCCCGCGTACCGGGCGGCGACAAATCCGTTGAACAGTCGCACGTCCGTGTTGAGGCGGAGGCCGTCACCCGTCTCGACCGGCTCGTCGACGCCGGCCGGGAGCGCGAACCCTGGGCTGTCCCGGAACCCGGCGCCCGCGCGCACGAAGGCGGTGCCCTGGGCCAGCCCGAGAGGATGCTCGGCCAGCACCGAGCCGGAGAAGCCGCCCGCGTCGTCCGCCCCGAGCGATGCCGTCAGGCTCCGGGACGGGATCCGGTGCTGCCGCGCCACGTCCAGCTCGACGACACCCCCCAGGACGTTCGGACCGTGCAGGATCGAAGACAGCCCTCGCACCACGTTCACGCCGGAGGCGGCTCCCGCGGGCAGGACCGATACGTCGGTGCGCGCATCCCACCCGAGCGTGAGGGGCACGCCGTCGTACAGCACCGCGACCTGCCGTGACTCGGAGCCGCGCACCGTGACCTCCGCCTCTCCGCGCGAGTTCGTCCGCACGTGGACCATCGGGACCTCGCGCAGGACCTCCTCCGTGGTAGGGTTCGCCGTGAGCACGAGCGAGTCCACGGCGATCTCGATCGCGGCCGCGCCGCCGACGGTGGTCACCGGGCGCTCCGCCCGGACGCGAATCCCCTCGACCCGGTAGACGGTCGTGTCCCTTGCGAGGGAATCGGGCTGCTGCGCCCCGACCGCCGCGGGCGCGGCCGCGAGCACGACCGCGGCACCCAGCACGAGGATGCCGCGGCCGTGCCGCGCAGCCGACACGCTCACGCGCCGGAGGCGGCTCCGGGGTGCGCCCGACGGTCCTCCGGCGCCCTCACGGGCCGCCTTGCGCATCCGTGGCGCTCGGCACGGTGCCCTTCAGGTGTTCGTCGAGCCAACCGATCATCCTGGCCCACATGTCCAGCTTGTTCTCGATCGCGCGCGGCGTGTGCGACTCGTAGGGGTACTCGTAGAGCACCGCCTCCTTCCCGAGGATCGTGAGCGCGCTGATGAGCCTGCGCGACTGGACGGGGAACGTACCGGTGTTGTTGTCGTCCCCGCCGTGGTACAGGAGGATCGGCGTGTCGAGCTGGTCCGCCTTGAAGAAGGGGCTCATCTCGATGTAGGTGTGCGGCGCCTCCCAGATGTTGCGGCGCTCCGACTGGAACCCGTCCGGGGTCAACGAGCGGTTGTACGCCCCGTCCCCGGCGATTCCGGCCTTGAAGAACGGCGCGTTCGCCAGGATGTTCGCGGTCGCGAAGGCGCCGTAGCTGTGCCCGCCGTGGGCCAGCCGGTCCACGTCGACCACGCCCAGGCTGTCGACCGCCCGGATCGCACCGTACATGGCATCCACGAGGTTGCCGATGTACGTGTCGTTGTAGTTCTCGCCGATGATCGGGATGTCCGGGTACACGAGGGCGTATCCCGCCGCCAGCCAGATGTCCGACCAGCGCAGCCAGCTCATGTGGGTGAACGCGTTGACGTTCCTCGAGCGGATCGCCGCGTGCTCGTAGCCTTCGGGCTGCTCGTACTCGCGCGGATACGTCCAGAAGATCGCGGGCACGGGCCCGTCACCCCGGGTCCAGCCGAGCGGCATGCTGACCCGACCCTGCACCTCGAGCCCGTCGCGCCGGGTGAAGGAGAAGTCGATCCGCTCGACGCCCGCGAACTCGGGGAAGGGGTCCCGGTTGTTGGTCAGATTGTCGCCCCAGTTGCCGTTCTGCCACAGGTAGCTGTCGGGGAAGTCCGTCTTGGATTCCCGGCTGGCCACCAGCCGTGTCATGTCGGCATCCAAGGGTACGAGCGGGCGGTCGAAGGACTCCTTGGCGCCCGTGAACACGCGATTCGTCGTTCCATCGGCGAGCGCGACACGGTCGATGAACGGCGTCGGCCGATAGTCGGCGGCGTAGCCCGGACCCGAGACGAACGTCGCCTGCCCGTCCGAGGAGATGGGCGCATAGACCAGCCCGTTCGGCGTACGGAGCTCCATCAGCCGACCGGGCTCCTCGAGGGGGTCCTCGGTCTCGCGGAAGGGTCGGAGGAGCTGTCGTCCGGCCGGTGCGGCCCCGCCGAGGACCCAGTGCGCGAGCGCCGACTCGCCGCTGCGCGTCACCTCCGCGAAGGCGTGACGCCCGTCGAGCGAGTACGTGACCCTCCCGATCGGATCCTCGCTCTGGGCGACCGGCGTCGCGCCGTCGAGATCGAACGGCGGGGTGAGGAGGAAGATCCTGTCCAGCCGCGGCGCCTCGTCGGGCGCTTCCTGCTCCTGCTGCTCCTGCTCGGACTCCGGGCCGTCGTCGCGGCGCAGGAAGCTGATGCCCGCTCCGTCGGGGCGCCAGGCGAAGCCGCGAGCCCCGCGCTCGGGGCCGCCATTGCGACCTTCCTGGAGCGGCCGCTCCTGGAGCGTCGAGACGAGTCGGCCCGCACGGTCGAGGACGGCGGTCGTCCGGGGGAAGCCCCGGTAGGAGGTGATGTAGGAGAACGGCCGCTCGATGAACGTGACGAGGAGGTGCCGGCCGTCCGGGCTCAGCGAGAGCGACTCGTACATGCGAGGCTCTCCGAGTAGTCTGGGCTCGCCGTTGCCCAGCTCGGCCAGCTGACTGGTCGTGTAGAACTCGAAGAGCATCTCGTCGTGGGCGTCCTCGAGCAGGTTCGGATAGGTCGGCGTGCGGGTGGGTTCCTCGCGCGTGCGCCGCACCACGGGGCTGCTCGGGACGGGATTGCGTGCCGGCTCGTCGCCGCGGCCCTCGGGGACGAGCAGCGTCAGCACCGTTCCTTCGGGGGTCCACTGCAGCATGGACGAAGGAGTCGTGCCCTGGCCCCCCGTGTCCGTGCCGATCGTGGCCATGACGGGAGCATCGGAGAGGCTCCTGGTGTTCCCGGACGCGGCGTCCGCGACCCAGACCTCCGTATGCGTGGGCAGGTGTGCCAGGAACGCGATCTCGTCGCCCTGGGGTGACCACGTGAAGTCGCTGGCGAACGCCCCTTCGGGGAGGTCGACGTCCACGTACGCGCGCGCCGACAGCGAGTAGAACCTGAAGTCGTAGATGCCCCAGGTGTCCAGGTTCCAGAGCCGGTCCGTGGACGGACGCAGCTCGAGCTCGCCGAGCCGGTAGGTCGTCTTCGACATGAGCGCGAGCGTCGAGAGCTCGTTCACCCGGGGCACCAGGAAATGGTCGCCGTTCGGGCTCATGTACTCGAGCGTGGCGTAGTTCTTATCGGTATGCAGGATTTGCTGCACCTCGGGCGACGGGAGGATGTAGCTCGCCGCGTCGAGATTCGCGCTCGGCGCGGCGTCCTGCGCTAGGGCGAGGGCCGGGGTCAGCTGCAGGACGCCGGCGAGAACTCCGATGCCGAACAGCTTACGGATCGATCGAAGCGTGCACATCGGGGCCTCCATCTGGTCGAGCACGAGTGCCTATCCGGTCATTCGGCATTCTAGGAGCGGCGCGGTGCCCCCGCCAGAAGCCACGCATAAATATGCGACCGCTGCTTGCTTGCCGGTCGTCCGTGGGTTATGTGGAAATCAGACGGAGCCCTCCAGAGCTCACGTTGCCCTCCGAGCTCCGGAGCATATCCGGCCCTTGCCCTGGAGGTATCATGCAACGATGCGGAGTCTTGGGACTGGCATCAGCAGCACTGCTCTGGGCGGTATTCCCGAGCGTGACCCTCGCCCAGGCAACCGGCACCGTAACCGGCCAGATCGTCGAGTCGGGTACCCTGCGCCCGATCGCGGGCGCACAGGTGACGCTCGGTGACACCGGACTCGGGGGACTGGCGAACAACAACGGGCGCTACCTGCTGACCAACGCGCCTGCCGGACAGGTGACGGTGCGGGTCCAGGTCATCGGCTACGCGACCGAGGAGCAGGCGGTCACGGTCGTCGCCGGACAGACCGTCACCGCGGACTTCGAGCTCAGCACCGAGGCGCTCGGCCTCGACGAGATCATCGTGACGGGCACCGCCGGAGGACAGCAGAGGCGGGCGGTCGCGAACCTCGTCGACGACGTCGCGCTCGAAGATCGGCTCGAGTCGCTCGCGCCCACGAGCCTGTCCCAGGTCATGTCGGGGCAGGTGGCCGGCGCGAACTTCCAGGTCGGCGGCGGAAACATCGGCAGCGGCGGGAACATCTCCATCCGCGGCATGAGCACCATGGATCTCAACTCCACACCGCTCGTCTACGTGGACGGCATCCGCATCGATACGGAAGCGGACCTCACGTCGTCACGCCTGAACGACCTGGTCGCCGGCGACATCGATCGCGTCGAGGTGATCAAGGGGCCCGCGGCCGCGACGCTCTACGGCACCGAGGCGACGAACGGCGTCATCCAGATCTTCACCAAGAAGGGGCGCGCGGGCACGGCGACCATCGACCTGACGATCGGACAGGGCGCCAACTGGTTCATGAACGCCGAGGACCGCATCCCGCTGAACTACCATCTGCAGCCCGACGGCACGGTCATCTCCCAGAACCTGATCGCGGACGAGCGGGCACGTGGCACGCCCATCTTCCGGGTGGGGCATGCCCAGCAGTACGCGGCGAGCGTGCGCGGGGGGCGGGAGGGGCTCACGTACTACGCCTCGGGCACGTATTCCGACGAGGAAGGATACGACCGCTCCAACGCCCAGACGAAGACCTCGGTCCGGACGAATCTCCAGCTCTCGGCGACGGAAGATTTGGACCTGTCCGTCGACGTCGGGCTGATCCGCAGTGATCTGACGTACGATCCGGACAGCGGTGACAACGACATGCGCCGGATCGTCCGGGGGCTGCCGGAGACGATCGGCACGCCCCTGCGCGGCTTCCCGTCGGTACCTCCGGAGATCGCGAAGCTGACCGAGCGCAGAGAGGAGCTGAACCGGGGCACCGTGTCGATGACCGCCACGCACCGCCCGACGGGCTGGCTGACGCAGCGGCTGGTCGCGGGCTTCGACTGGACGGACGGCGCCCGCTCGCAGTTCTCCCCGCGGCTGGACGACATCACGAACGAGGTGTTCGGGATCAACGAGCTCGGCAGCAAGTCGATCCAGCACACGCGACGGCTGCACCAGACGTACGACTACAACGTCACGGCGTCCTTCGACCTCTCCCAGACGTTCACGTCCTCGACGAGCGTCGGGGTCCAGTACTTCACGAGATCGACGCGCTCGGCCACGGCGGAGGGCGACGACATGCCGACGCCGGCCGTGTCGACCGTCTCTGCCGCCGCGGTGACGGAGGGCTCGGAGAGCTTCTCCGAGAACAACACCCTGGGGACGTTCATCCAGCAGACCATCGGATGGCAGAACCAGGCCTTCTTCACGGCCGCGATCCGCGCGGACGCGAACAGCGCGTTCGGGGAGTCCTTCGACGCCGCGTACTACCCGAAATTCGGCGCCACGTGGGTCGTGAGCGACGCCGACTTCTGGGACGTGGGCTTCATCAACAGCCTGCGTCTACGCACTGCGTGGGGTAAGTCCGGCCTGCAGCCGGCCACGTTCGCCGCCATCCGCACGTACTCACCGACGACGGGTCCGGGCGACCAGGCCACGATCACGCCCGGCAACCTCGGCAACCCCGACCTGCGGCCCGAGGTGGGATCCGAGCTCGAGCTCGGCTTCGATGCCAGCCTCTTCGGTGACCGGCTGAACCTCGAGCTCACGCACTACAGGCAGAGCACCACGGACCTCATCGTCCAGGAGCTCGTGGCGCCGTCCATCGGGTTCTCGGGGCAGCGATACGTGAACGTCGGCGAAGTGACGAACCGCGGATACGAGTTCTCGATCGAGGGACGCCCGATCAGCACACGGGGCATCGAGCTCCAGCTCTCCGCGACCGCGGGCTACAACAAGAACAAGCTCGTGAGCCTCGCCGGACGGCAGGTGCAGGCGGATACCCGCGGACGGTGGCAGCACGTGGAGGGCTACGAGCTGGGATCGATGTGGAGCAAGTACATCGCCACGGCCGAGTACGGTCCCGACAACGAGCTGATCAACGTGACGTGCAAGGGGCCGGCCGAGGAGAACTTCGCCCCGATGCCGTGCCCGGACGCGCCGTTCCACTACGTCGGCAACCCGGGCCCCACCTGGACCGGGGGCCTGAACCAGACCCTGAGGCTGGGCTCCAGCCTCACGTTCAACGCCGTGTGGGTGTTCAATCTGGACACCCGCCGCTACAGCACGGACAACTGGGCGCGCGAGAACACCCTCCAGACGTCTCTCACGGCGATCCAGCGGCTCCAGGGCACGCTGGACCCGGTGATCGCGGCGGGCTACGTCACCACCGACGTCGAGCACCAGCTCATGTACCGGGACGATTTCATTCGCCTCCGGGAGATCTCTGCATCCTACACGCTTCCCGATTCGTTCGTGCAGGGGTTCGGTGTGTCCCGGGCCTCCGTCACCCTGAGCGGCCGGAATCTGTGGACCTGGGCTCACCCCGAGTTCGAGGAAGCCAAGCTCTACGACCCCGAGGTCAAGGCGGTGCGAACCGCTCCGTGGCCGGGATGGGAGCAGGCGAGGATGCCACTCGCGGCGAACATCACGACGACGATCAGGCTCACGTTCTGAGGCGCACGTCCGGTCGTGGACGGCGCGGCACAGCCGGACCGCCCCGCCGTCCCGCTCTATTCGCAGGCGTAACGGAGGGTGTCACATGATGGCTCAACGAGAGCGACACGACGCTCGGACTGCGCGCGTACGTGTCCTGGGCATCGCTGTCCTGCTACTGGGAGGAATGTCGGCTGGGTGTGATTCGTTGCTCGAGGTCGAGCTTCCGGGAGAGACGACCGCGGAGGCGCTCGACAATCCCGGCGCCGCGGCCCTGCTGGTCCTGAGCGCGCAAGGCGACTTCGAGTGCGCATACTCGAACTGGGCGTTCAACTCGGCCAACCTTTCGGGGGAGATCCTCGGCGCGAGCGGAGCCCTGATCGCCATTCCGCTGGTCACGCGCAACGTACAGTCGCACCACACGGCCTATGGCCAGGACGGCTGCGGAGGTCCCTACGGCCTCTACACGCCCCTGCAGACGGCGCGCTTCCAGGCCGAAGACAGCTTCGCGCGACTCGACGGATACTCGGACGCGGACGTCCCGGGGAGGGTCGGCCTCATGGCCAGGGCGGCCCTGTATGCCGGGTTCACCTACGCGGTGTTCGGCGAAGGATTCTGCGAGGCCGCCTTCGACCTCGGACCCGCCCGCACGCCCGCGGAGATCTTCGGGATCGCGGAGGAGCGGTTCACGACCGCGATCGACCTGGCGACCCAGGCCGGTGATGCGGAGACGGTGAGCGCGGCGTACGTGGGACGGGCGCGGGTGCGGTTGCCCCTGGGCGACCTGGCCGGCGCGGGAGACGACGCCGCGATGGTCCCGGAGGGATTCAGGCTCGACGTCACCCGCTCCAACGCCGCCAACACGAGGCAGAACGACTTCTACGAGACCGTCGCGGAGGGCGGCGGGACCTCGGCGACGGTGGATCCCAACTACTGGAGCGTCGAGTGGATGGGCGTGCCGGACCCGCGGGTCGCGGTGGTCGACGCGCAGCGGCTGACGAGCAATGCCCGCACGCCGTTGTGGTACCAGACGAAGTACACCTCGGAAAGCGCGCCGATTCGACTCGCGAGCTACGTCGAGGCCCAGCTCGTCATCGCCGAGGTCGAGGGCGGGCAGACGGCCGTGGACATCATCAACGAGCTCCACACCGCGGCGGGCATCCCACCCTTCACGAGCGCGGACGAGGCCGAGATCCAGGCCCACATCAAGGAAGAACGGCGGCGAGAGTTCTTCCTCGAAGGCCGCCGGATGGGTGATCTCCGGCGCCTCGGCGGGTTCTCCGAGGTCAACGGCGCGGGTGAGGTCAACCCGTGGACCTTCTTCGCCTTCGGCGGCACGGAGTGCTTCGAGCTTCCGGACGTGGAGCGTCAGAACAACCCGAACCTGTCCGGAGGATGAGCCCATGTGGGGACAGGGGCGTGCCGCCCTGAGGCACGTCACGATCGCCGCCGGGGTGCTGCTGGTTCCAACGCTCGGAGGCTGCTTCCGATACGTCCCGGCAGACCTCGGCGGCGTGGATCCCGGGCGCGAGGTGCGCCTGCAGATCAGCCGACAGGGAATGGCGGATCTGCCCGCGATTCCGGAGGACGTCGTGCGCGGCCGGATCGCGGACAGCGCGCCGGAGCGTCTTCGCGTGCTGCTGCCCGTGGCGTCGCGCATGGACGGGGCCGTCTATCGCACGATCGGACAGGAAGTGGAGATCCCGACGCGATACGTGGAGACCTTCGAGGTTCGGGAGTTCGCGCCCGTCCGGACCGGACTCCTCGTCGTGGGAGGGCTGGTCGCAGTGCTCCTCGCCGTGCTCGGCTTCGACGACGGATCCGCGGATCAGTCGCCGCCCGACACGGATCCGCCGGTCGAAGGCACGCGCATTCCGTTGATCCTGTCCCTGCCACCCCACTAGTCGAACCGAGCCGAGACAACGCGTCACCGCACACATTCCACGATCTCCGGAGAGCCCCGTCATGGACAACGGTCGACTCACGATGCGTCAACGCATTCCGGCGCTCCTCGGCGCCATCCTGCTGTTGTTCCTGCCCGGTACCGTTCGGGGCCAGGAGGACGGTTCGGTCTTCCGGTCCATGGCCGCGCGCAGCATCGGACCCGCGGGCATGAGCGGTCGCATCGCCGCGATCGACGTGGACCCGTCGGACCATAGCCGCATCTTCGTGGGCGCCGCCGCCGGCGGCGTCTGGCGCTCGGTCAACGGAGGCACCACGTGGACCCCCGTCTTCGACGACCAGTTCGTCCAGTCGATCGGTGACGTGCGGGTCTCTCGCGCCAACCCCGACCTGGTCTGGGTGGGGACCGGGGAAGGAAACCCGAGGCAGTCGGTCGGGATCGGGCGGGGGGTCTTCAAGAGCACGGACGGGGGGAACACGTGGGTCCACGTCGGACTGGCGGCTTCGGAACGGATTTCCCGTGTCATCCCCCATCCGACGGACCCGGACGTGGCGTACGTGGGCGCCATGGGCCCGCTCTGGAGCGACGGGGAGGAGCGGGGCGTCTTCAAGACCACGAACGGCGGTGCGACGTGGGAGCGCGTCCTCTACGTCGACGAGCGCACGGGTGTGGCGGACATGGTCATGGATCCGGTGAACCCGGAGAAGCTCTTCGTGGCCATGTACGAGCACCGCCGCACGCCCTGGCTCTACGAGTCGGGAGGTGTGGGGAGCGGGATCCACGTGACGCACGATGGGGGGCGCACCTGGACCCGGCTCGGCCCCGAGCAGGGGATCCCGGAAGGCTCGCTCGGCCGGATCGGGCTCGCGATCGCACCCTCGAGCCGCCGCGTGGTCTATGCCCTGGTGGAGGCCGAGCGGAGCGCCTTGATCCGTTCCGACGACGGTGGGTTCACCTGGCGGACGATCAACGACGAGGAGGGGGTCAGCCCGCGACCCATGTACTACGCCGACATCCGCGTGGACCCGTTGAACGAGAACCGGATCTATCGCCTCGGCGGAAGCCTCGACGTCAGCGAGGATGCGGGTCGCACGTGGAGAGGCGTCGTGCCGAGCTCGATCATCCACGGCGATCACCACGCCCTCTGGATCGATCCCGACGATCCCCGGCGACTCATCGACGGCAACGACGGCGGGATCGGCATCTCCCACGACCGTGGCGATCGATGGCGCTTCGTCGAGAACCTCCCGCTCTCGCAGTTCTATCAGCTGACCGTCGACAACGATGTGCCCTACAACGTCTACGGAGGCGTGCAGGACAGCGGCTCCTGGATGGGGCCGAGCGCGGTGTGGGACGACCGTGGCATCATCAACGCGCATTGGAAGCGGGTGAACGGCGCCGACGGCTTCGCCACCATGGTGGATTTCTCGAATCCGCGCTTCGGGTACACCTCGTCGCAGAACGGGAATCTGCTGCGATTCGACAAGGAGACGATGGAGCGCCGGAGAATCCGTCCGCCCGCGCCGAGCGAGGACGAGCCGCTGCGCTTCAACTGGAACTCGGCCCTGGCGGTCGACGCCCGCGACTCGACCTCGATCTACTTCGGGAGCCAGTACGTCCACCGCAGCCGGGATGGAGGCGCGACCTGGGAGGTCATCTCGCCCGACCTGACCACGAACGATCCCGGCAAGCAGGATCCGATCCCGGTCGGTGATCCCCCCGGAACGGAGGGCGACAACAACACGACGATCCTCGCCATCGACACGAGCCCGGTCGAGGCGGGCGTGATCTGGGCCACCACGGACGACGGCAACATCCAGGTCACGCGGGACGACGGGGCGACCTGGACGAACGTGGCCGGGCGTCTGCCGGACGCGCCCGACTCCGCTTACGTGCCCGAGGTGAAGGCGTCCCGCCACGCGGCGGGCCGGGCCTACGTGGTGGTCGACGACCATCGGCGGGGCGACATGGGCTCCTACGCGTACCGGACGGAGGACTACGGCCAGAGCTGGCGGCGGCTCCCGACCGCAGGCATCGACGACTTCCTGCACGAGATCGAGGAGGATCCCGTCGAGCCGAGTCTCCTGTTCCTGGGTGGAGAGCTCGGCCTGTACGTCAGCCTGGACGGGGGGCAGAGCTGGTTCAAGTGGACGCACGGGGTGCCGGCGACACCGGTTCGGGAGGTCATCGTGCATCCGCGCGATCACGATCTCGTGATCGGCACCCACGGGCGTGGCATCCGGATCGTCGACGACATCCGCCCGCTGCGGGCGCTCGCCGCCGATCCCACCATCCGACAGCGCGCGCTCCATGCCTTCGCGCCGGCGCCGGCGCAGCAGCACGAGGTCGCGCTGGAGGGGGATGCCGGCATCCACCGGGGATACCGCGTGGTGGGTCACGCCATGTTCTTCGGCGAGAACCGCCCGTACGGTGCCATCCTCAACTACTGGGTGGGGGCCGCGATGGCGGAGAACGGGGTCGAAGGCGGGGCCGAGCTCCAGGTCCGCGCTCCGTCCGGCGAGGTGGTCCGTACGCTGCGCGGCCCGGTGGCGCCGGGCATCAATCGCGTCGTCTGGGACCTGCACACGGACCTCCCCGAGGAGGGCGGTGAAGGGGAGGGGGAGGAGGTCGCACCGGGGCGTTACGAGGTCGCCATCCGGGTCGGCGATCAGCAATCGGTGATCTCCGTGGACGTGCTCGGCGATCCACGGAAGGAAGGCGTGGACTTCTTCATAAGGGCCGGCTCGGCGACCTCGCCGTAGCCGAGCTCGAGATGGCCGGGGCGGGGCCGTCGGGGAGGCCGACGGTCCCGCCTCCGCGGGCGTCCCCCTCCGAGCCGCGCCCGCTCCCCCTCCGAGCCGCGCCCGCTCCCCCTCCGGGGCGCGCCTGCCCCCTCCCCGGCTCCGGCCCACCGGCCTCTGCGCGCGCCCGTCTCCGCGCGTCGTGCCCGAATTCCCGCGCGCCGCCGCTTGTCCTATCTTCACAGGCTGTATCCCGATACCGCCATCACGAACGTACCGACGCGGGGGCAGACCCGATGTCCGATACCGATCGAAAGATCCGCGTGCTCGTGGCGAAGCCCGGTCTGGACGGCCACGACCGGGGCGCCAAGGTGATTGCCAGCTCCTTCCGGGACGCGGGCTTCGAGGTCATCTACACCGGTCTCCACCAGACGCCCGAGATGATCGTGAGCGCGGCCGTGCAGGAGGACGTGGACGTGGTCGCCATGTCGGTCCTCTCCGGCGCGCACATGACGCTCTTCCCGCGTGTGAAGGCCCTCCTCGACGAGGCCGGAGCGGACCACGTGCTGCTCACCGGCGGGGGGATCATCCCGGAAGAGGACGTGGCCGAGCTGGAGCGGCAGGGCATCGGCCGGCTCTTCGGGCCCGGGACGCCCACGTCGGCGGCCATCGACTACATCCGGGAGTGGTTCCGGGCGCGGGAGGTGGCGTGAGCCGGCCCGTGTCGCGCCCCGGCGCCCGCTGATGGAGGCGGGCACGACGAAGCGCACGGGCGCGCGCTCGGACGACCGGGCCGGGCGCCTCGCGACGCTCGCGGGCGAGTTGAAGGAGCTGCGGGCGCGCCTGCGCGAGGGCGGGGGGGCGAAGCGGATCGAGCGCCAGCACGCGCAGGGCAAGCTCACCGCCCGCGAGCGCATCGAGCTTCTGCTCGACGAGGGTGATCCCTGGGTGGAGGTAGGGCTCCTCGTGGCGCACGACCGCTACGACGGGCAGGCGCCGGGCGCCGGCGTCGTCACCGGGGTCGGCCGCGTCGAGGGCCGCGAGGTGGTGGTCGTGGCGAACGACGCGACCGTGAAGGCCGGCTCCTGGTGGCCCGAGACGATCACGAAGATCCTCCGCGCCCAGGAGATCGCGATGCGCTGCCGCATCCCGATCGTCTACCTGGTGGACTCGGCC
>CAZOYA010000089.1:0-14274 GCA_964583815.1 uncultured Gemmatimonadaceae bacterium
TCGATCTGGACCGGTTCAAGACGATCAACGACTCGCTCGGCCACCACGTCGGCGACCGGGCCCTCCTCCGGGTCGCGGACATCCTCCGAGCCACCTTCCGACGCTCCGACATCATCGCGCGGCTCGGCGGCGACGAGTTCGGCGTCCTCGCCCTCGAAGCCTCCGACGAGAGCTCCGAGTCGCTCGTCGACCGGCTCCGTGAGCGCGTCCAGGACTTCAACCGTACGAGCCCCGAGCCGTACCAGCTCGCCGTGAGCGTGGGGATGGCGCGACAGGACTCCGATCCCAAGGTCCGCCTCGAGGACCTGGTGGCCGAGGCCGACAGCGCCATGTACCGCGAGAAGCACGACAAGCGGGCCGCGGCCCTGCGCGGCCGATGAGCGATCGCGGAGCCGACATCCGCAGGCTACCGAAGCGGGGGGCGGGGACCGGCGCGGTGCACTGGCTCGTGCGCATCGCGGAGCGGGCCGGCTACGGGCACATGGACCGCCCGGACATCCCCGTGGGGTCCCGGGCCGTGCACGCCTGGTCCGAGGTCGCGCGCGCATACGGGCTCTCCGAGCGCGGGCTCGCGGAGCTCGTCGCCGAATACTTCCGGCTGAACGTCGCGAGCTTCGAGCGCGCGGACCCGAACGCGGCGCTCCTCGTGTCCGAGACGATGGCGCGCAAGCACCACATCTACCCCATCGTCGAGGACGACCGGACGATCGTCGTGGCCACCTGCGACCCCACGGACGTGGAGGCGGAGCGGGCGCTCGGCTTCAGCACGGGCCGGAGCGCGGTCTTCGAGGTCGCGCCTCCGGGGCTCATCCAGGACGCGCTCGACCAGCGCTTCTCTCCCGAGAAGGCCGTGGACGCGCTGCTCGGCGGGCTCGGGGAGGACGTGAGCGAGGACGCCGTGCGCCTCGTCGAGGAGCTCGGGCCCGAGTCGATCACGCAGGACGACGTCACGGCCACCCCGGTCGTGAAGCTCACGAACCTCATCATCCGCGACGCGATCGGGCAGGGGGCGAGCGACATCCACGTGGAGCCCGGCCGGCGCCTCGGCGCCGTACGGTACCGCGTGGACGGCGTGCTCCGAAAGCACATGGACCTTCCGATGAACGCGCTCAACCGCGTGGTGTCGCGCGTGAAGGTCCTCTCGAAGCTCGACATCGCCGACCGGCTCCGGCCGCAGGACGGCAAGGCGCGGGTGCAGGTGCGGGGCCGTGCCTACGACCTGCGCGTCTCCACGATCCCGGCGGGGGGCGCAGAGAAGTGCGTGATCCGGATCCTGGACTCGGGCGCGGCGCTCTCGCTCGAGGATCTCGAGATCCCCGCGAACGAGCTCGAGCGGCTGCGCACGCTCCTGTCGTACCGGGACGGGATCGTGGTGGTGACCGGCCCCACCGGCTCGGGGAAGACGACCACGCTCTACGGGGCGCTCCGCGAGCTGGCCGACGGCAAGGTCAACATCATGACCGTCGAGGACCCGATCGAGTACGAGCTGCCCGGCATCACGCAGACGCAGGTGCAGACCAAGCAGGGGATGACCTTCGCGGGCGCGCTCCGCGCGATGCTCCGTCAGGACCCGGACGTCATGCTGGTCGGGGAGATCCGCGACAAGGAGACCGCGGGCGTCGCGGCCCAGGCGGCGATGACGGGCCACCTCGTGCTCACGACCGTGCACGCGAACGACGCCGCGAGCACGGTGGCGCGGCTCGCGGATCTCGGCCTGCAGTTCAGCACGATCGCCCAGACGCTGCGGGGCGCGGTCGCGCAGCGGCTGGTCCGGCGCGTGTGCCCCGCCTGCGCGGAGCCCGTGCGCGGCCAGCTCACGGCGGACGAGCAGCGCCTCACGGAGCGGCACGGGGTCGAGCCGGCGGTGCGGGCGGTGGGATGCCCGGAGTGCGGCTTCACGGGATATCGCGGCCGGCTCCCGGTGAACGAGGTGCTCATCGTGGGGCCCCGCTTCCAGCAGGCGATCGAGCAGCGCAAGAGCTGGGCGACGCTGCAGCGCGTCGCGGTGCAGGGCGGCATGCGCACGCTCCACGAGGTGGGGCTCGAGTGGGTGCGACAGGCCCGCACGACCCTGGTCGAGATCGAGCGCGTCCTGGGCCAGAACGTGGACGAGAGCGCGGACGAGGGGGAGCGGGGCCCGCCCCGCATCCTGCTCGTCGACGACGAGCCCGAGGCGCGGCTCCTCATGCGCACGCTCCTCGAGCGCGACGGCTACGAGATCCACGAGGCCGAGGACGGCTACAAGGCGCTGGACTTCCTCGCCCAGGACCAGGACTTCCGCCTCGTGGTGCTCGACCTGTCCATGCCGGGGCTCGACGGCAGGCAGGTGCTCGACCGGATCCGCGGCTCGGTGGAGACGTCGGCGTTGCCGGTGCTCATCCGCACGGGCACGGGGAGCGACGAGCTCGAGGCGGAGCTCCTGAACGCGGGAGCCGACGACTACGTCGACAAGTCGGTCGACGCGGACCGGTTCCTGGCGCGCGTGCAGGCGGTCCTCCGCCGCTCCGTGTAGCGGACGGGCGGACGGTCCGCGAGGCCCGGTGCGCCCGGCATTCGGCGCGCCGGAACCGCTCGCTCGCTCGCGTGTCCAACGCTCCGTCACGCGCTCCGCGACCGTGATTGACACCCCTCCGGGCGCACGGCAGGTTTAGCGGCTGTCGCTCCAGACGCGCGGGTACTCCTCGCCGCGCGGGCCGCGGAGGCCCGCTCCCCGTCCGAACCAGGGTTCCATGTTCAAGACGCTCAGGGGTCGCATCATCACCATCCTCATCGTCGTGGGGGTGGCCGGCTGGCAGCTCTATGCCAACGGATTGAAGCTGGGCCTGGACCTCCAGGGCGGGATGCACCTCGTGCTCGAGGTGGACGATCCCGAGGGCACCATGACGGATGCGGCGAAGTCCGACATGATCGACCGCATCGACCGGATCGTGCGGACGCGCATCGACGAGCTCGGGGTGGAGGAGCCGCTCATCCAGAAGGTCGGCCAGGACAGGCTCATCGTGGAGCTGGCCGGCATCGCCGACGAGGAGCGCGCGAAGGAGATCGTCCGGACCAACGCGTTCCTGGAGTTCAAGCTCGTCCGTCCGACGGCCGAGGTGGAGAACGCGCTGCCCCGGATCGACCGGGCCATCGTGGCGAGCCTCGGCGTCGACTCGATCCGGGCGCTGGGCCGCGACGTCGCGCCCCGCGGGGCGGACATCGAGGACCTCCTCTTCCGGGGCGGCGACTCCGCGGCGGCGGCGGGGGACAGCGCGGCCGCGCCGGGGGACAGCGCCGCCGCGCCCGGGGATTCGGCCGCGGGGGAGGCCGACGCGCTCCGCCCGTTCTCCTCGCTGCTGAGCTTCGGTGACCTGGAGGGCACGTTCCTCGTGGCGACCGAGGACGTGCCGTTGGTCGAGAGCTTCCTCGCGCTCCCGGAGGTCGATCGCGTCCTCCCACGCGGTCAGTCGCTCCAGTGGGGCTCCGAGGTCGTGGCGCGCGGAGCCCGCACCTACCAGCGCCTCTTCGTGCTCGAGGAGGACGCCTTCCTCACGGGCGCGGAGCTCGAGGACGCCACGGCGCAGCGCGATCCGCAGTTCAACACGCCGCTCGTGCAGTTCCAGCTCTCCCGGGCGGGCGGCCGCCAGTTCGAGCGCTTCAGCGGCGCGAACGTCGGCAACTACCTGGCCATCGTGCTCGACGGCGAGGTGATGAGCGCGCCCGTGATCCGCGACCGCATCGGCGCGCGCGGACAGATCGAGATGGGCGCCGGCACGCCCCTCGAGGAGGCGCGCGACCTGGCGCTCGTGCTCCGGGCCGGAGCGCTCCCGGCGCGCGTGAACATCATCGAGGAGCGCACCGTCGGGCCCTCGCTCGGGCAGGACTCGATCGAGCAGGGCGAGGTCGCCGGGCTCATCGGCATCGTGTTCGTGATCGGGATCATGATCGCGTACTACCGCATGGCGGGGCTGCTCGCGGTGGGCGCGCTCGTGGTCTACGTCCTGCTCATGCTCGGATCCCTGGCAGGGCTCGGCGCCACGCTCACCCTTCCCGGGATCGCGGGGATCATCCTCTCGATCGGGATGGCGGTCGACGCGAACGTGCTCATCTTCGAGCGCATCCGGGAGGAGCTCGAAGCGGGGCGCACTCCACGGGCGGCCGTGGACGAAGGCTTCCAGAACGCCCTCTCGGCGATCGTCGACGCGAACGTGACCACGCTCATCACGTCGCTCGTCCTCTTCCAGTTCGGCACGGGTCCGGTCCGCGGCTTCGCCGTGACGCTCTCCATCGGAATCGTGGCGTCGTTCTTCTCCGCCCTCTACGTGACCCGCTCCCTCTTCCTGATCTATCTGTCGCGGAAGAAGGCGTCGGATCCGATCAGCATCTGACGGTCAGACCATGAGACTCTTCCGAGGCGCCGACTTTTCGTTCATCGAGTCCCGGCGGCGGGCCTACGTCCTCTCCATCGCCGCGATCCTCGTCGGCTTCGCGGGGATGATCTTCAACATCGTCTCGACCGGGAGCTGGCTGAACTACGGGGTCGACTTCACGGGCGGCTCCCTGATCCAGGTCCGGTTCGAGGGGGAAGTGACGGCCGGGGACCTGCGCGACGCGCTCGGAGGCCCCCAGGCCCCGCCGATCACGCGCTTCGGCGAGGAGACGGAGTTCGTGATCCGGGCGCCGGTGGAGGAGGGCACCGAGATCACGCAGGTCGCGGCGGAGATCCAGGAGCAGCTCCGCGCGGGGATTCCGGACGTGCCCTTCGAGATCGTGCGGACGGAGCTGGTCGGCGCCAAGGTCGGGGGCGAGCTCCAGCAGAAGGCGGCGCTCGCGATCTTCTTCTCCGTGCTCGCGACGCTGATCTACCTGGCGTTCCGCTTCGAGTGGCGCTTCGGGCTAGCCGCCTCCGTGGCCTCCGTGCACGACGTCCTCGTGCCGCTCGGGTACCTGGCCATCTTCCGCGTCGAGATCTCGCTCAGCACGATCGCCGCGCTGCTGACGATCATCGGCTACTCGCTCAACGACACGATCGTCGTCTTCGACCGCATCCGGGAGAACCTCGCCAAGAAGGGCGGCCGCAAGCGCGACCGGATCGAGCTCGTGAACGCCTCGATCAACGAGACGCTTCCCCGCACGATCCTCACGTCGGGCACCACGCTCGCCGTGCTCGTGGCGTTGCTGGTGCTCGGCGGACCGGTCATCCGGGACTTCACGACGGTGCTGACGCTGGGCGTCGTGGTCGGGACCTACTCCTCGATCTTCGTGGCGTCGCCCGTGCTGATCGAGATCCAGCAGCGGTGGGGGCAGGGGAAGGAGAAGCCGGCGAAGAAGGAGCGTCCCCAGCCGGCGACGGTGTGACCGGCCTCTTCGACAGCCACTGTCATCTGACGGACGCCGCCTTCCGGGACGACCGGGAGGCGGTGCTGCATCGGGCCGTCGAAGCCGGGCTGGAGGGGCTGGTGACGATCGCCTCGACGGTCCGCGACGCGGAGGCGGCCGTGGCGCTCGCGCGGGCGCACGACGGCGTCTGGTGCACGGCGGGGATCCACCCCCACGAGGCCGGGAGCGCGGACGAGGCGGACGTCGGCCGGGTGCGCGCGCTCGCCGAGGCCCACCCGGAGGTCGTGGCCGTGGGGGAGACGGGGCTCGACTACCACTACGACCACGCGCCGCGCGCGATCCAGCGCCGGCTCTTCGACCGGCACCTCGAGCTCGCCTCCGAGCTGTCGCTCCCCGTCGTCGTCCATGCCCGGGAGGCGGACGCGGACGTGGCGGCCGCGATCGAGGCGATGCCCGCGGGAACGCGGGGGGTCCTCCACTGCTTCACCGGCGGGCCCCGCGCGTTCGAGGCGGCCATGCGGGCCGGCTGGTGGGTGTCGTTCTCGGGGATCGCCTCCTTCCGGAGCTTCGAGCCCGTGGACCTCCTGCGCGCGGTGCCGGAGGACCGGCTCCTGGTCGAGACGGATTCGCCCTACCTCGCTCCGGTCCCCCTCCGCGGTCGCCGGAACGAGCCGGGGCACCTGCCGCACGTCGTGGCCGCCGTGGCCGCGCATCTCGGGCGGGAGGCGGAGGAGGTCGCGCGGGTCACGACCCGGAACGCCCGCGCGTTCTACGCGCTGGGACCCCGGCCGGTGCTCCGGGCGTGAGCCGCCGCATCCGCGTCCTGCCCGACGCGGTCGCGAACCAGATCGCGGCGGGCGAGGTGGTCGAGCGCCCGGCCTCGGTGGTGAAGGAGCTCGTGGAGAACGCGCTCGACGCCCGCGCGCGGCGGATCGAGGTCGCGCTCGAGCGCGGCGGCAAGCGCACGATCCGCGTGGCCGACGACGGCATCGGCATGGGCCGCGAGGACGCGCTCCTCTGCCTGGACCGGCACGCCACGAGCAAGATCGAGCGGGCCGACGACCTGCGGGACGTGCGCACGTTCGGCTTCCGCGGGGAGGCGCTGGCGTCGATCGCCGCGGTCTCGCGCCTCGTGCTGGAGACCTGCGAGGCCGGGGACACCGGGACGCGCCTCGCGGTCTCGGGCGGGCGCATCGACGCGGTGACGGACCAGCCGCGCCGGCGCGGCACGACGGTCGAGGTGCGCAACCTGTTCTTCAACGCCCCGGCCCGTGCCCGGTTCCTGAAATCGGTGTCCGCCGAGACGAGAGCGGTGAGCGAGACCGTGGGCCAGCTCGCGCTCGCGAACCCGCACGTGGCGTTCCGCCTCGTCTCCGACGAGCGCGTCCTCGCCGACCTCGAGCCGGTCGCGGACGCCGCGGCCCGGGTGGCGCAGGTCTGGGGCGAGGAGGAGGCGGCCTCGCTCGTGGGCGTCCTCGCGGAGGACGACGGGCTCGTGGTGCGCGGGCTCGTGCAGCGGCCCGACGCGGCAGGCACCGGCGTGCGCCGCACCTTCCTCGCGGTGAACGGACGACCGTTCCGCGCGCCGCACCTCGCCCGAGCGGTCCTGCGCGGGTACCGCACCACGATCCCGGAGGGCGTGCGCCCCTGGAGCTGTCTGTACCTCGAGGTGCGGGGCGGGGAGGTGGACGTGAACGTCCACCCGGCCAAGACCGAGGTGCGCTTCCGCGAGGACGCCCGCGTCGAGGCGCTCGTCGAGCGGGCCGTGCGGGAGGCGATGGCGCGCGAGGACAGCGGCGCCCGCTTCGGCACGGAGGCGGGGGCGCCGCTCCTGGCGCGGGAGGGGCCGGGTCCCGTCCCGAGCCCCGGCGCCGGGCCGGGCCCGCGGAGCCGTCCCACGCCCGCCGCGGGCGGCG
The DNA here is from genome assembly GCA_964583815.1 of uncultured Gemmatimonadaceae bacterium. Lineage (GTDB taxonomy): Bacteria > Gemmatimonadota > Gemmatimonadetes > Longimicrobiales > Gaopeijiaceae > JAWLHJ01. The sequence goes on from CAZOYA010000089.1 coordinate 7,236, forward strand.
CTCCCCGGCCCGACCCGCAGATGGGGCTCTTCACGCCCGGAGCGCCGGCGCCCGAGGAGGCGATCTCCGGGCGCGCGGGGAACGGCGCGTCGGCCGGGGGCGCGGCGCTTCCCGACGACCTCGCGCCGGACGCCGCGCGCCCCCGGCTCTGGCAGGTGCTCGACACGTACGTGCTCGCCGAGACCCGGGACGGGATCCTCATCGTGGACCAGCACTCGGCCCACGAGCGGATCCTCTTCGAGCGGCTCATGAACGCGTTCGAGCGGGGCGGGCAGGAGGGGCAGCGTCTGCTCTTCCCGCTCACGCTCCGGCTCACGCCGGCCGAGCTCCGGTGCGTCGAGGAGCTCTCCGGCCTCCTCGCGCGGGCCGGCTTCGAGGTGGAGCCCTTCGGCGGCGACACCCTCCTCGTGCGCTCGGTGCCGAACCCCCACCGCCACTTCGACGCGGAGCGGGCCTTCCGCGAGATGGTGGCGGAGCTCGCGAACGGTTCCGAGCTCGTGCGCTCGGCGCGCAACCAGCACGAGCGCATCGCCATGACCTACGCGTGCAAGGGCGCGATCAAGGCGGGCCAGCGCCTGTCTCCGGCGGAGATGCAGGAGCTCTTCGACCAGCTCTTCGCGACCGAGCTCCCGCACCACGACGTCCACGGGCGGCCGACGATCGTCCGCCTCTCGGGTCGGGAGCTCGCCCGGAAGTTCGGTCGGTCGTGAGCGGCCCGCCGGCGGACCCGCGGCCGCGCTTCCTCGCGATCGTGGGCGCCACCGCGACCGGCAAGACCGCCCTCTCGCTCGAGCTCGCCCGCCGCCTCGAGGCCGAGATCGTCTCGATGGACTCCCGGCAGGTCTACCGCGGGATGGACATCGGGACCGACAAGGTGGCCCCCGACGCGCGCGCGGCCGTCCCCCACCACGGCCTCGACGTCGTGGAGCCTTCGGAGCGGTACTCCGCGGGGAGGTTCGCCCGGGACGCACGCCGCTGGATCCTGGACATCGAGGGCCGCGGCCGCGTTCCGCTCCTGGTCGGCGGGACGGGCTTCTTCCTCCGCGCCCTCGTCGAGCCGATCTTCGAGGAGCCGCCGCTGGAGGAGGCGCGCCTCGCGGCGCTCCGGCGCTGGCTGAAGGCGCGGGACCGGAGCACGCTCGAGCGATGGGTCTCGGTGCTCGACCCCGAGCGCGCGCCGCTCGCGCGGGAGGGTGGGCCGCAGCGGATGAGCCGCACGCTCGAGGTGGCGCTCCTCACCGGCCGGCCGCTCACGTGGTGGCATCGGGCGGCCGGGCCCGACGGGGAGGCGGTTCCGGGCCTCGCGGCGGTGCTCGAGATCCCGCCGGGGGAGCTGCGGCGGAGGATCGACGCGCGCGTGGGCCGGATGCACGAGCGCGGCCTCGTCGACGAGGTGCGGGAGCTGCTCGGGCGCGGGTACGGCCCCGACGATCCGGGCATGAGCGCCACGGGCTATCGCGAGATCATCGCACATCTGAGAGGGGAGACGTCGTTGGACGAAGCGCTCGAGGAGATCCGGTCGGCGACGCGCCGCTACGCGCGTCGCCAGCGCACCTGGTTCCGCCACCAGCTCCCGCCCGGGGCGGTCCGGGTGCCGGCGAGCGAGCCCGTGGAGGCCCAGGCCGAGCGGGTGCTGCGCGCCTGGGAGGCGGCGGGCGGCGCGGTGCCGCCGCGCCGGACCGGGGGGCGCCGGTGAAGATCGGCATCACCTGCTACCCCACCTACGGAGGATCCGGGGCGGTGGCGACCGAGCTCGGGCTCCTCCTCGCGGAGCGCGGGCACGAGATCCACTTCGTCACCTACGATCAGCCGTTCCGCCTGACGGGGTTCCGGGAGCGCGTCTACTTCCACGAGGTCGAGATGGCGGGCTACCCGCTCTTCGAGCACCCGCCGTACTCGCTCGCGCTCGCCGTCGCGCTGCACGACGCGGCCCGGAAGTACGAGCTCGACCTCCTGCACATGCACTACGCGATCCCGCACGCGGCGTCCGCGTTCCTCGCGCGGGAGATGCTCCGCGGGGAGCGCGACCTGCGGATCGTCACGACGCTGCACGGCACGGACATCACGCTCGTGGGGCTCCACCCGTCCTTCCAGGCCATCACGCAGTTCTCGATCCTGAAGTCCGACGGCCTCACGGCGGTCTCGGACTACTTGAAGGAGGAGACGGTCCGCGACTTCGCCGTGCCGGCGGAGCGCCTCGAGGTGATCCCGAACTTCGTGGACACTGACCTCTACAGGCCGGATCGCCAGCCCTGCCACCGCGAAACCCTGGCGCCCGGGGGCGAGCCGATCGTGATGCACGTCTCGAACTTCCGGCCCGTCAAGCGCGTGGAGGACGTGGTGGAGGTCTTCGCCCGCATCCGGCGCGCGCGGCCGACGCGCCTGGTCTTCGTGGGCGACGGGCCGGAGCGGCCCCGCGCCGTGCAGCGGGCGGCGGAGCTCGACGTCCGGGACGACGTGGTCTTCCTCGGCAAGCACGCCTCGGTGGACGAGCTCCTGTCGTGCGCGGACCTCTTCCTCCTCCCCTCCGAGAGCGAATCCTTCGGCCTCGCGGCGCTCGAAGCGATGGCCTCCGGGGCACCCGTGGTGGCCTCGCGGGTCGGGGGGCTCCCCGAGGTCGTGGAGCACGGCGTCTCCGGCTACCTGTTCCCGCCCGGCTCCGTCGAGGAGATGGCCGAGGCGGGCCTCCGGATCCTCGACGACCCGGAGGAGCGCGCGCGGCTCTCGCGGGCGGGGCGGCGGATCGCCGAGGAGCGCTTCTCCTCGGACCGGGTGGTGTCGCGCTACGAGGCGTACTACGAGCGCGTGCTCGCGGGCGGTGCCGCGTGACCGCGTGGGAAGCGCTGGTGCTCGGGGTCGTGCAGGGAGCGACGGAGTTCCTGCCCGTCTCGAGCTCCGGCCACCTCGTGATCGCGCAGGCGCTCATGGGGCTGACCCTCCCGGGCGTGCTCTTCGAGGTCGCCGTCCACGTGGCCACGCTCGTGTCGATCCTGCTCGTGTACCGCGAGCGGATCACGGGACTGGTCGCGGGCGCGCTCAGGCGGGATCCGGAAGCCGTCCGCTACGTCCTCCTCGTCGTGGTGGCGACGATCCCGGCCGCGCTGGTCGGGCTCTCCGCCAAGGACGCGATCGAGTCGCTCTTCGAGAGCCCCGTGGTGCCCGGCGTGGCGCTCCTCGTCACCGGCACGTTCCTGTGGACGACCCGCCGGGCGGTCGCGCGCGCCACGCTCGAGCGTCCGGGGTGGACCGCGGCGCTCCTGATCGGGGTGGCGCAGGCGTTCGCGCTCGTGCCGGGAATCAGCCGGTCGGGCGCGACCGTGGTCGCGGCGCTCTGGCTCGGCGTGAAGGGCCGGGAAGCGGCCGCCTTCTCGTTCCTCATGGCCGTGCCCGCGATCGCGGGGGCGGCCGTGCTCCAGCTCGGTGACATCGAGCTCTCGGGGGGCGGCCTGGGGACGGGTCCGCTGCTCCTCGGATCGCTGGCGGCCGCGGTCACGGGGGTGCTGGCGATCCGCACGTTCGTGGCGCTCCTCGCCCGGGAGTCGTTCCACGTGTTCGCGCCGTACTGCTGGGTCGTCGGCGCGGCCTTCCTGCTCTGGCTGGAGCTCGGCGGCTAGCATGTCCGCGCGCGCGTCGTGGGAGGGTCGGTCGGTCGGCGCGCATGGGGAGGCGTGGGGTGTCCCGTTCCTCGAGATCCACGACGCGCTCCCCTCGACGCAGGACCGGGCGCGCGCGCTCGCCGCGGAGGGGCGGCCCCCGTGGTCCGTGGTCCTCGCCGACGCGCAGACCGCCGGGCGGGGACGCTCCGGCGCGCGCTGGCTCTCCGAGCCGGGGGCAGGCCTTTGGATGTCCGTCCTCCTGCCCGCGGGCGCGGGTCCGCACCTTCCGCTGGTCGTGGGTCTGGCGGTCGCGGAGGCGGTCGCCCGTGCCGCGCCGGACCTGCCGTCCGCCGGCATCGAGTGGCCGAACGACGTGACGATCGAGGACCGGAAGATCGCCGGCGTGCTTCTCGAGGCCTCGGGCTCCGGCATCGTGGCGGGGATCGGCCTCAACACGCGCACGCCTCCGGGCGGCTATCCCCCGGAGCTCGAGGGCCGCGCCGCGGCGCTCGACGCGTGGCCCGGGGGCGGGGACGTCGAACGGGCGCTCCTCGCCGGCCACCTGCTGGAGACGCTCCGGTCGCGGGTCGCCCGGGCGCGGCCCCGCCCCGACGCGGAGCTCCTCGCGGCGCTCCGGGCGCGCGACGCGCTCGTGGGACGGGAGGTGGACACGGAGCAGGAGGGACGCGGCCGGGCCGTGGGGCTCGCCGAGGACGGGGCGCTCCTGCTCGAGGGGACGGACGGTCGCCGGGTCGCCGTCCGCTCGGGCCGGGTCCGGCCGGTCCGTGGGGCGCCCGGCGTGGCCGCGCCGGTGCCGGCGCGGCCGGACGCACACTGAGCGAAACGGAGCACAGGTCATGCAGCTCGTGGTCGACGTCGGCAACACGGAGACGGTGGTCGGGCTCGTCGAGGGGGATTCGGAGCTGCACGCGCACTGGCGCGTGAGCTCGGCCGTGCCCCGTACGGCGGACGAGCTCACGGCGCTCGTGCGGGCGTTCCTCTCCGGAGACGGAATCGGGGAGCGGGGGATCGCGGGGGCGGTGATCGGATCCGTGGTGCCGTCGGTGAACCAGGTGTGGGCGGCCACGCTCGGCAAGATCGTCGGGCCCGGGGGACCCGTGCTCGCGATCGGTCCGGAATCGCCCCTCCCGATCCGCCTCGACGTGGAGGAGCCGCTCACCGTCGGGGCCGACCGGATCGTGAACACCCTGGCGGCGCGCGAGCTCTACCACGAGGACACGATCGTCGTGGACCTCGGCACCGCGACGACCTTCGACTGCATCACCGCGGACGGAGTCTTCCTCGGCGGCGTGATCGCGCCGGGCGTCCCGGCGGGGATCGAGTGGCTCGCGTCCCGGACGGCGAAGCTGCCGCGCGTGGAGCTGCGCCCCCCGGAACGGGTGATCGGCCGGCGGACCGAGACGTGCATCCAGAGCGGAATCTTCCACCAGGCCGTGGCGGGGGTGGACGGCATCGTGGAGCGCATCCGCCGCGAGTGGGGGCGCGGGCGGGTGCGGGTGGTGGCCACGGGCGGCTTCGCGGGCGTCATCGGCCCCCACCTCGGGAGCGTGGAGGCGGTGGAGCCCTTCCTCACGCTGTACGGGCTCGCGATGGCGGGTCGGTACCTGCGGGGCGACTGATGGCGCTCCGGCCCGGCCGGGAACTGTTGGCGCACGCGCGTTCCGGGCTACATTCCCGGGAATCCGCGACACGGCCCCTCCTGCCGCCCCTCCTCCGACCCTTCCTCCGACCCATGGACGCATGACGCTTTCCCCGGTCTTCCGCTCCCGTGAGGCGGTCCGCCTGCTGGCCGAGGAAGGCGTCTGGAAGCGGCTCGCGCCGGACATGGAGGCGCAGGCCCGGGCCGTGCGCCTCGTGCGCGAGGATTTCGAGGGGGTCCTCGGCGCGGAGTTCCGCGTGGAGCCACGGCCGGTCCCGACCGCGGCGGAGCTGGACACGCCCGCGGGGCTGTCGTTCCTGCAGGAGTTCTTCTTCCTGATCCTCTTCCGCTCCATCTTCCGCGCGCTCGGCGTGCCGGAGGAGCGCCTCGGGTGCTACACGGAGCTGAACTTCTGCATCAAGGGCACCATCACCGCCGCGGACAACCTCTTCGACGACCAGGACAAGTCGCTCCTGCCGCTCCGCCCCCACGCGGGGTCGCGCTTCACCTCCATCCTGCAGCTCATGGCGTTCGAGCGCCTCACGCGCGGCGTCCTCGACCGGGCCGAGGCCCGCGGGGTCCTCGACCGGCCGCGCGCGGCCCGCATCCAGCGGAGCCTGCTCGACCGGATGGCCCGCATCGGCGCGCTCGAGGGCTCGGAGGAGGGAGGGGTCGACGAGACCCCGGAGCCGGACGAGATGGTGGAGCGCGTGCACCGGGTGCGCGGCGGGGCGCTCTTCGCGCTCGCGTTCGCGGCGCCCGAGGTCCTGGAGGAGGGCGCGCCGGCGGAGCGGCTCGCCGAGGCGGAGCGCGCCGTCGCCCGCCTGGGGACGGCCTTCCAGATCGTCGACGACCTCACGGACTTCGAGTTCGACCTGGCACGCCGGAGCCACAACCTCCTGGTCTCGGAGATCCGCCATCACGGCACGGACGACGAGCGGGCCGCCCTCGAGCGTCTCCTCCCCCGGGGCGACGTCGAGGGAGGAAGCGTGGAGCGCCTCTTCCGGCGCTCGGCGCGCGCCGTCCTCGAGCGCGCGTACGCCGAGGCCCGGGCCTCCTTCGAGGCGCTGCGCGACCTCGGTCACTGGCTCGAGCCGGCCCTCTCGTACCGCGTCGTGCACGCCATCGTCGGCCTCGACGGGGTCGCCCGCATGGAGGCGCTCGGCGCCGAGGGCTGATCGCCCGCTCGCCCGCTTGACATTCCGCGATCCCCCGTGACATTTACGTTCTTCGTTAGCACTCGATCGACGATAGTGCTAACAACAGGGTGGATCCCCATGAACGGCCCTAGCACCCAGGAGGAGGCCTGATGGCTAAAGGGAAGGGTGGACCCAAGGTCCAGCCGCTCGCGGACCGCGTCGTCGTCCAGCCGGCCAAGGAAGGCGAGGAGATGCGCGGCGGGCTCTACATCCCCGACACGGCGAAGGAGAAGCCGTCCCAGGGCGAGGTGGTCGCCGTCGGCCCCGGGCGGCTCTCCGAGGACGGCACGCGCCTCGCGCCGGACGTGAAGCCCGGTGACGTGGTCCTGTACGGGAAGTACAGCGGGACCGACGTGACCGTGGACGGCGTGGAGTACCTGATCCTCCGGGAGTCGGACATTCTCGCGATCCTTCCGTAACGCTCCCGACGAAGACGAACGACGATAGGAGAATCGACGAATGGCAGCGAAAGAGCTTGACTTCGACGTCGACGCGCGCGCGCGGCTGAAGTCGGGGGTCGACCAGCTCGCCCAGGCCGTGAAGGTCACGCTGGGCCCGAAGGGGCGGAACGTGGTGCTCGACCG
>CAZOYA010000090.1:0-8559 GCA_964583815.1 uncultured Gemmatimonadaceae bacterium
CGTCGAGGTCGATCGCGTGCTCCCGGAGCGCCTCCCGGCCGTTGGCCGGGTCCATCTGGTGGCTCCGCCGGTCGCCGAACGCCGGCGCCCCGCCCGCCGCGTCCCGGAACGGCCCGTAGTAGGCCGAGGCGTACTTCGCCGAGTAGGACAGCACCGGAACGTCCTCGTGGCCCGCCTCGTCCAGGGCCGCGCGGATCGCGGCCACCTGGCCGTCCATCATGGCCGACGGAGCGACCACGTCCGCCCCCGCCGCCGCGTGCGACACCGCCGTGTCGGCGAGGCGCTCGAGCGTCGGGTCGTTCAGCACGTTCCCCTGCTCGTCCAGGAGGCCGCAGTGGCCGTGCTCGGTGTACTCGCAGAGGCACACGTCGGTGATGACCACCCCGCGGTACCCTTCCTCGCGGAGCGCGCGCACCGCGCGCTGCACCACGCCGTCCGGGGTCGACGCCTCGCTCCCGAGGGCGTCCTTCGTGCCGGGGATCCCGAAGAGGAGGAGCCCGCCCAGGCGCGCCCCGTCGGCCGCCCGTGCCACCTCGCCGAGGTCCGCCACGGGCCAGCGCACCACGCCGGGCATCGAGGGCACCGGTGTGCGCTCGTCCTCCGCCTCCGTAACGAAGACGGGGAGGACGAGGTGCTCGGGCGCCAGGCGGTGCTCGCGAACGAGCGACCGCAGCGCCTCCGTGCGGCGCAGCCGCCGCGGACGCCGGACGTCCGGGACGGCCGAGAGGAAGGTATCGGTCATGGCCGCCTGGAACTTCGATGTTCGCACCACTGGAGCACAATTCGGGAATGCCCGGGGCGCGGGTCCGTAGAACGCCCTACCCGCCTCGCGCCGCGGGGGCCGGCCGCGGGCACCTCAGGAGGGCGGGCCCTCGTTCACCCGCACCTCCACGACCGCCATCTCCACGGTCATACGGTCGTCCTCGCCGAGCATCGACTCCATCTGGGCGAGCTGGCCGCGCATCATCTCCTCGATCATGGCGCGCTGCTCCTCGGGGAGCTCCTCGATCCGGCGGCGCATCTCCTCGAGCTGGGCCCGCATCTCGGGACCCACGGCCGCCGCCAGTCCCTCCATCTGCACGACCGTGCTCCAGGGAAACAGGAAGCCCTCGACCTCCCGGTAGTCCCGAAGATCGACGCGGCTCCGCACCTCCACCGGGCCCTCCGGCCCCTCCACCTCGCCCGTGAACTCCATCCGGACGGGCACCCACCGGTCCGCGTCCACGTAGATCCGGCCCGTCCGTGGAACGAAGCCCGCCTGGTCGGCCGCGCCGGAGAGCTCGAGGTCGAGCTCCGTCATGTCGTCCACCACGAGCACGTGCGCGTCCGTGCCGTCCACCCGCTCCCGACCCTCGTAGCGGGCGTGCTCGGCGAGCTCCGGTCCGCCGGCATAGAGGTCGGCCACGCCGACCTCGTCCACCCGCTCCATGGGCGAGCCGGCGCTCGACGTGCCGCGCAGGGCGAAGACGGAGCGGCCCTCGCGCGCCTCCTTCTCGAAGTAGAGCACGGACCGCGTGCCCATGAAATCCTGCACGAGCGTGTAGTCGTCGATGCCCTCCGCCCGCTCCTCGTAGGCGTCGAGCATCCGGTCCACGATGTCCTCGGCGGACTGGGCCGCGAGCGCCCGGGAGGTCCCGGCGAGCAGGGCGAGCGCCGCGAGCGCCAGGGGGAGCGTGCGGAGGGAACGGTTCCGGTTCATGGCTGGTGGCCTCCTCGTGCCGTCACGCCTCGGCGCCCGCGCGCTCGAGGATGACGGTCCGCGTCGGGTACGCGAACTCCACGCCGCGCTCCTCGAATTCCCGGTGGAGACGCAGGTAGATCGCCTGCTGGATGTCCATGTGGAGGGAGAAGTCGGCTTCGAGCACGTGGTACACCGTTTCGAACAGGATGGCCGATTCGCCGAAGGACTTCATGTGCGAGCGGTCGAAGCGGACCTTGTCGCCGTGCTCCTCGACGGCCGCGCGGATCAGCTTCGGGATCGCCTCCAGCTGCTCGCGCGGCGTCCCGTAGGTGACTCCGATCTCGAACGACGCCCGCCTCTGGTACATCCGACCGAAGTTGCGGATCCGGCTCTCGAGCAGGTCCGCGTTCGAGAAGACGAGCTGCTCCCCGGAGACGCTCCGCACGCGTGTCGTCTTGAGCCCGATCTCCTCCACGGTCCCGACGAATCCCCCGATGTCGAGCGCGTCCCCGAGCACGAAGGGCCGATCGAGGACGATCGAGAGCGAGGCGAAGAGGTCGCCGAGGACGTTCTGCGCGGCGAGCGCGACCGCGATCCCGCCGATGCCGAGCCCCGCCACGAGGGCCGTGACGTCGACGCCCAGGTTCTCGAGCGCGAGCAGGAAGGCCATCACCCACACGCCGATCCGCAGCGTGACGCCGACGACGTTCATGGTCATGACCGCCGCCGCGTCGTCGGCCGCGCGCTCCTGTCGCTGGACCTCCAGCCAGCCACGGATCCCCGCGTTCACCCAGATCGCGAACTGCCAGAGGAACGCGAGGACGGTGAGGTGGCCCAGGAACGCAGAGAGCCCCGCCGGCAGCGCGAGCGAGCGGCCGGCGACGGTCAGCGCCACGACCAGGAGCAGGAGGTTCTTCGTGCTGTCGAGCGCGCCGAGGATCACGTCGTCCCAGCGGAACTTCGTGTGGGTCGTGACGCGCCGGGCGCGCGCGACGACCACGCGCATCACGACGCGGAGGCCGATGTACGTGACCAGTCCGATCCCGAGCGCGGTGGCCCAGGCGAGGAGCGTGTTGCCGAGGAACGTCCGGTCCAGGATCTCCATCGTGTCCCGCGTCCTGTTCGTCGAGCGGTGGATTCCGCCGCCGGCGGCGCGCTTCCCCGCGCCCCGGGGGCGAGACGGCACCGCAACGTACAACCGTCGGACGCCCCTTGGGCACCCGCCCCCGGTCGTTCGGCCTCGGCCGACCGGGCCCCCCGCCTCCCCCCTTGTCCCCGCGCGGCTCGCTCCCCACGCTGCGGATCCGGGCTCGATCGGCACGCCGATCGGCCCGCGCCACCGTCCGACCCGCACCGGAGTTCCGACCATGAGCGCCGACCGACGACGCGCCTCCGAGTTCCCCCGCGAGGTCCTCGACCTCTTCGATCAGTACGTGCACGGCATGATCGACCGTCGCTCCTTCCTCGACGGCGCGGCCCGCTTCGCGGCGGGCGGATTCTCGGCCGCGGCGATGCTCGACGCGCTGCGCCCCCGATACGCGTGGGCCCGCCAGGTGGCGCCGGACGATCCGCGTATCCGGCAGGAGTACGTCGAGTATCCCTCGCCGGAAGGCTCGGGAACGATGCGCGGATACCTGGCGCGGCCGAGCGGTGAGGGGCCCTGGCCCGCCGTGCTCGTCATCCACGAGAACCGGGGGCTCAACCCCTACATCGAGGACGTCGTGCGCCGGATGGCGGCCGCGGGCTTCCTGTCGCTCGGACCCGATGCGCTGACGCCGCTCGGCGGCTATCCCGGCAACGACGACGAGGGCCGGGAGATGCAGAGCCGCCTCGACCGGGACACCATGCTGGCCGACTTCCAGGCGGGCGCCGAGTACCTCATGGACCACGCGGAGTCCACGGGCCGCGTGGGCGCGGTCGGATTCTGCTTCGGGGGCTGGGTCGTGAACATGCTCGCCGTGCGGATGCCGGATCTGGGCGCGGCCGTCCCCTTCTACGGCACGCAGCCCACCGCCGAGGAGGTCGCCCGGATCCAGGCGCCCCTGCTCATCCACTACGCGGCGCTCGACGAGCGGGTCAACGCGGGCTGGCCGGCCTTCCGCGACGCCCTCGAGGCGAACGGGAAGGAGTACGTGATGCACATGTACGAGGACGCCAACCACGGCTTCCACAACGACACGACCCCGCGCTACGACCCGGAGGCGGCGCACCTCGCCCAGGAGCGCACGATCGCGTTCTTCCGGGAGCACCTCGGGTAGGGAGGCGGGGCGGCGCCCGGTGGGGGCGGGGCGGCCAGACCGCCCCGCCCGTCAGCCCTCGCGCGGCGTGCGCGCGGCGCCCTCCGCGAGCCCCACGGCCGCGAGGAGCTGGAGGGCGTTCCGGGTGGTGGCGATGCCGGGGCGGAGCCGGTAGTCGAAGCTGATGCGCGGGCGACCGTCCGCCCCGGCGGCCACCTCCTCGCGGAAGTGCACGGGGACGGCCGCTCCCCGCAGCCCCTCGACCTCCGCCAACGTGAGATCGTGCGTGCTCACGGCGCCGATCGCGCCGGCCGAGAGCAGGTGCTCGAGGACCCCCCGTGCCGCCACGCGCCGCTCGGCCGTGTTCGTGCCGTGGAGCATCTCGTCCAGGAGATAGAGCACGGGACGGCCCTCGGGATCCGGCGCCCGGGCCGCGTCCACCACGTCCCGGATCCGGAGCAGCTCCGCCATGAAGAGCGAGATCCCCTCGACGAGCGAGTCGTCGATGCGCATGGACGTGTGCACGCGAAGCGGCGGCGCGGAGAAGGCGTCCGCGCAGACCGGGGCGCCCGCGGCGGCGAGCACCGCGTTGACCCCGACGGCCCGCAGGAGCGTGCTCTTCCCGGACATGTTCGAGCCGGTGACGAGCAGGAAGGTGCCGGGCGGCCCCACGCGGACGTCGTTGCGGACGCACCGCTCGGGCGCCAGGAGCGGATGGCCGAGGCCGCGTGCCTGGAGCACCACGCCCGCCGCCGGGGCGTCGTGGCCCGCGGGGGCGTCGGCCGGGCCGGGGAACGTCCAGTCGGGGTGGTCGTGGGCGAGCGTGGCCAGCGCCGACAGCGCCTCCCACTCCCCCGCCGCGTCCAGCCAGTCGCGCGCGCCGGCGCCGTGCGCGCTCCGCCAGCGGTCGAGCGCCAAGCCCAGGTGCACGTCGAGGAGCAGGACCGGGGCGAGCGCCTGGTACATCATGTTCCGGCGACTCGAGGCGGTGTCGAGGAGGCGGACCGCACGCTCGAGCCGTCGGTGGGCGGCGTCCCGGCCGGTGCCGAGGCGCTCGCGGATCGACGCGAGGTACGGCTCGCGCGTCTCGAAGTCCTCGAGGAGCCGGATCTGCGGCACGAGCGCGCGCACGGGTCCGGCGCCCACCTCGGCGCGCGCGAACGAGTCTGCCGCCGCCGGCGCCGCCCGACGGTAGACGACGAGCTGCGCGAGCGCCGGCACGAGCCACCACGGTCCCGTCCCGGCGAGCACGTCGGCCAGCACGGTCGCCACGAGCAGGAGCGGGAGCGTCCGGGCGAGCCACACGAGCGCGGGGCTGCGGAGGAACCAGGGCTCGTCCTCCGCCCAGCGGAGGAAGGTCTCGATGCCCTCGAGCGCCTCCCTCGGGGCGTGGAGGCGCCCCCACAGGGTGAAGCGCGTGCGGAGATCCTCCTCGGGGGCGAGCGCGCGCACCGCCGCCCGACGGCGCGCCACGTCGTCCGCGGGCGAGGGGGCGAGCAGCCAGGACGCGAGACGCGCGCGCCCGCGCTCCGACGTCACCGGACCCAGCAGGCGGACGAGGGACGCGGCGCCGGTCACGTCGAGGTCGTGCGCGTACGGATGGTCCGGCGGCGCCGCGGGGAGCGGCCGCTCGGCGGCCGGGAGCGCCGCCCCGAGCTCCTTCCAGCGCCGCTCCGCACGGAGCAGCCCCTCGTGCGCGAGCGACGCCGAGGCCCCCTCCCAGCGCTCCGTCCAGCGCACCCGCCGGTGGCGCCTCACCTGGAGCGCGAACGCGGCGACGAGCGCCGCGGCGAGCCCGAGCGCGAGGCGCGCCCACCCGCCGTCCAGGAAGTCGAAGAGGACGAGCGCGCCCACGATCGCGAGGAAGGTGGCCGCCCGCAGGTTCGAGAGCCGCCGCGAGCGCTCCGCCGCCTCCGCCTCGCGCGCGGCGTGGGACGCGTGCCGCTCGCGGTAGCGCCGCCGCACCTCGCGCCAGGCTTCGTCGCGTCCGGCACGCTCCTCGCTCAAGGCCACCCCCGCGCATCGTGTCCGCAGCAGCGCGTCCGCCGCGATCCGTCGGAAAGGTAACCTGGGCGGGAGCGCGATTCGCGGCCCCGGCCCCGGCCTTCGCGAACCGTGCGCTCCACCCTTTCCAGCACCGCCGCGATCCGGTAGGCTGGCGACCGGAACGAGTGGTTCCCGGGAGGGGAGATCGAGTGGAGCGAAAGCGCTGGAGGATCGTCGCGACGAACGTGGCGGTGGGCGTCGTCTACGCCGTCGCGGGCATCGCCACGCTCTCCTTCGGCGAAGCGGTGGGGCCGGAGCTCAGCACCGTGCTCTGGATCGGCTCCGGCATCGCGCTCTGCGTGGCGCTGCTCGTGCCCTACCCCGTCTGGCCGGGCGTGGCGGCCGGCGCGTTCGCCGCCACCCTCTCCGACGGCTCCCCGCTCCTGCACGGCATCGTCACGGCCGCCGCGAACGGCGGCGAGATCTGGCTCGCGACGACGCTGCTCGGGCAGTTCCGGTTCAGCCGCCGCTTCTCCAGGGTGCGCGACGTCCTGCTCTTCGTCGGCCTCGCCTGCGGCCTGGCCGCGGCCATCCCGGCGCTGGTCAGCGTGACCTCGCTCGTGGCGACCGGAGGCACGCCGTCCTCGTCCTTCGGGCGGATCTGGGTCATGTGGTGGCTCACCCACGGCATGGGCATGCTGCTCGTCGTGCCCCCCACGCTCATCGTCCGGGCCCGCCGGTCGGAGCTCACCGACGCGGGCGTCCGGCAGGCGGCGCTGATCCTGGGCGGCATCGCCTTCGTGAGCTGGGTGTCCTTCCTCGCACCGTCGGCGAGCCTGCGGGCGGAGCTGTTCTTCCTCCCGTTCCTCCTCCTGCTCCTCGCGGCCGTGCGGGGAAACGCGGTCGTGGCCTCCCTCGGCGGCCTCATCCTCACGAGCATGGCGATCGCCGGCGCCATCGGCCTCCGCGGACCCTTCAGCTCGGGGGGATCGAACGCCGCGCTCTTCCTGACCTGGAGCTTCGCCAGCGTCACGATCGTGGCGACCGTGACGGCGACGGCGGTGGTGCGGGAGCGGGTGCACGCGCAGCGCGAGCTGGAGCGCGGGGAGCGGCGCCTACGAGCGGTGCTGGAGGCGACGAGCGAGGGGATCCTCGTCTCGGACGAGGTGGGACGGGTCACCGACGTGAACTCCGCCTTCCTCGCGCTCGCGGGCGACGGCGTCCAGCCGGAGCCCTACGCGGACGTCGGGGTGCTCCTCGACCAGCTCCGCGTCGGCGGAGCGGACGACGGGCTGCCCGACGTGCTCGACCCCTCTCCGGAGCACGAGGGACGGCTCGCGGGCGAGCTGCACCTCCCGGACGGCCGCATCGTGGAGGCCGAGTCGGTGCCGCTCCAGGGGGCCGACGGGACCGCGTCCGGGCGCGTCTGGTCGATGCGGGACGTGACGCAGCGCGTGGCCTCGGAGGAGGAGCGGCGCCGCCTGCACGAACAGGTCCTCCACAGCCAGAAGCTGGAAGGGCTCGGGGTCCTGGCGGGCGGGATCGCGCACGACTTCAACAACGTGCTCGCCGGGATCATGGGGTACGCGGAGCTCCTCATGACGCGGCCGGAGCTCGACGAGGAGGGTCGCGAGGACGCGGAGAGCATCGTGAAGGCGGCCGGTCACGCGGCCGGACTCTGCCGGCAGCTCCTCACGTACGCCGGGAAGACCACCGCGGTGCTCCGCCCCATGGACCTCGCGGAGTGCGCCCGGGACATGCGTCAGTTCATGGCGCTCACCGTCTCCAAGAACGTCGCGCTCGAGCTCGATTTGCCGTCCGAGCCCGTGTACGCGCTGGCCGACGAGGTCCAGATCCGGCAGGTCCTGCTCAACCTCGTGACGAACGCGTCGGAGGCGGTGCTCGAGGGTCCGGGCACGGGCTCGGTCCTCGTGCGGGTCCGCGCCCGGCACTGCGATCGCGCGTGGCTCTCGCGCGCCTACGGGGACGAGAGCCTGCGCCCCGGCCCGTATGCCGTGCTCGAGGTCGAGGACGACGGGGTGGGCATGGAGGACGAGGTCCTCCGCCAGATCTTCGACCCGTTCTTCTCGTCCAAGGGCCCGGGGCGGGGCCTCGGCCTGTCGGCCGTCCTGGGAGTGCTGCGGAGCCATGCGGGGGCGCTCGCCGTGGATACCCGCGCGGGGCTCGGCACGCGCTTCCAGGTGGCGCTGCCCCGCGCCGACGCCCGCTCGGTGGCCCCGGAGCCGCCCCCGGCGCGCCGGGTCGGGGCGGGAGACCGCAAGACGGTGCTCGTCGTCGACGACGAGCCGATCGTGCGCGAGACCCTCCGCCGCATGATCGAGGTGGGTGGCCACGAGGTCCTCGAGGCCGAGGACGGGGAGGAGGCCCTCGAGATCGTCGACGCCGACCCGGACGCCGTGGACGTGATCGTCCTCGACCTCACCATGCCGCGCCGGGACGGCCTCTCCACGCTCGCGGCCCTGCGCGAGCGCGGGCACCGCATCCCGGTGATCCTGGCGAGCGGCTACTCGGCGGAGGCCGTCCCGCCCGACGCGGCCGTGGCGGGCTTCATCCAGAAGCCGTTCCGGGCGGCGGAGATGCGGGACATGATCGCCAGCGTGCTCCGCGACGCGCCGGTCGTCTAGCCGGTCCGGG
>CAZOYA010000090.1:8659-14080 GCA_964583815.1 uncultured Gemmatimonadaceae bacterium
CCTGCGGGTCCGGCGCCCGCTCCCGGTGGAAGTCCGTGGCCGCCTGGTACGCCGCCACCAGGGCGAAGAGCCGCTGCTCGCCGAACGGCGCGGCCGCGAGCGTCGCGCCCCGCGGCACCCGCGCCCCGGTCTCCCCGTCGGTATCGAAGCCGATCGGGAAGCACATGAGCGGCAGCCCGGTGCCGTCGAACGCGCCCGTCGACGGCGTCAGCATCACGTCGCACTGGTTGAAGAGCTGCGTCACGAGGCGCTGCAGGAGGAGCTGCCGCGCCTGCTGCACCTTCACGTAGGTGTCGGCGCTCTGCAGCATGCCGTTCAGGAAGCGCGGGAGCCGATCGGCGAACGCCCGCACGTCCCGCCGGAGATGCTCGATGAAGAAGGCCGTGGGATCGCCGTGCGAGCCTCCGAGCGGCTCCGAGGTCAGCTCCTCGAACTGGTCGGGGAGCCGCACGTCCGGGATCACCTGCACGCCGGGCGTGCGCTCGAGCTGCTCCACCAGCGCGCGCCGCAGCTCGACCTCGCGGGCGTCCTCGTCGTCCTCGGCCGTGAGATAGCCGGGCCACACGCCCACGCGGGTGGGCCAGCGCACCCGCGGCCGGTCCCCGCCGAACGGCGTGGCGGCGAGCGCGTAGTTCGGGGCCGGCGGCAGGCCGAGCGTGCGCGGATCGAGCGGGTCGGGCTGCGCGAGCACCTGCAGGATGATCGCCGCGTCGAGCGCGTTCCGCGCCATGGGACCCACGTGGTCGCGGGTGTAGCTGAGCGGGATGACCCCGTGCAGCGAGATCCGGCCGAAGGTCGGCTTGATGCACGTGAGCCCCTGCAGGTTCCCGGGGCCGATGACCGAGCCGCCCGTCTGGGTGCCCACGGCCGCCACCGCGAGGCGTCCGGCCACCGCCGTGGCGCTCCCGGACGACGAGCCGCCCGGAGACAGGCGATCGTCGTTCGCCGCCCAGGCGTTGCGGGTCGTCGGGATCGTCGTGCCGTAGCGGCGCGCCCGGCCCCCGGCGAGGTTGCCCATCTGCGCCTTGCCGAGCACGACGCCGCCCGCGCCGCGCAGCAGGCTCACGACCGTCGCGTCGTAGTCCGGCTGGAAGCCCTGGAACACCAGGGATCCGCCCTCCGTGAGGAGATCGGCGGTGTAGTAGTTGTCCTTCGGCGCCACGCCGATCCCCCGGAGCGGCGCGTCGAGCCCCCGCGCCGGTACCCGGTCCACCGCCTCGAGGAGCTGCTCGCGGGAGGGGCGTGCGGCGTACGCCTGGTACAGGTGGTCGTACGCGTCGATGCGGTCGGCGTACGCCTCGACGAGCGCGCGCGGCTCGACCCCACCGCTCCGCACGAGCGCCATCGACTCGGAGAGCGTGAGCTCGGTGAGGTCGCTCGGCACCTGGGGCAGCTCCCGGCCGTAGGCCTCCTCGGTGACGACCGGCCCGCGGGGGCTCGCGACCGCGCCCCGGCTCGCGAGGAGCGTGCCGCTGGCCGCGGCCGAGGAGACCCACGCCATGCGGCCCAGGAACCAGCGGCGCGTGACCGGCCCGTCGAGCAGGGGCGGCGTCTCCTCCTCCGGCGACCGCCGGCCCTCGCGGCTCACGGCTCCACCTCCTCGTCCACCCAGGCGCTGAACGGCGCCGGATACGGCTGCGGCAGGTGCAGCTGGGGGTCGATCGGGAAGTCGGCCGCCTCCGCGTCCTGGCGGAGGATCGAGCGGCCGTTCCGGAGGAGCCGCTCGAGGTCGATGGGCGCGTCGGGATCGGACTCGGGAAGGACCGAGACGTCGATGCCCATCAGCGCGTACCGCGTGAGGATGTAGCGGTCGAGCTCCTCGTCGCTCGGTGCCGGGACCTGGCGCTCCTGCATGGGGGCCTCGCGGATCGTGGGGACGCTTCCACCGCCGTGGGCGGCCCGGCGACCGTACGCCTCCGTGCGCGGCCCGTCAAGCGAACGGCGCGCCCCGGCCTGCCCCTCCCGTCACGCGGGCGGCAGCTCCCCCTCGATCTCCGCCCACACGCGCCGCACCGCGCGCTCCATCTGGTAGACGTAGTCCGCCTGCTGCGCGAGCGCGCCGAAGCTCGCCTGCTCGACGGCGTCGTCGACGGTGAGCCCGGCGGCGTGCAACCGCCGGACCTCCGCGATCACCTGCTCGACCGCGTCGCGGTAGGCGACGAGCTGCGCGGGACCGTAGCGCACGGAGCCGCGCACGCCGTGTCCGGCCACGTACGTCTCCGCGCCGATCGCCTCCGCCTTCCGCAGCGTCTCCACCCACTCGGACGGATATCCCGTGATCATCAGCGGGAACACCCGGTCGAGGAACGCCTCGCTCATGAACAGGATGTCCTCGTCGGGGAGGTGCACCACGAGATCGCCGGCGGTGTGGCCGCGGCCGAGGAAGCGCACGTCGATGCGGCGCCCCCCGAGCTCGATCGTCCGGGCGTCCGCGACGAGGCGGTCGGCGAGCGGCACGTCCCCGCCCTCCTCGGCCACCCGCGTCTGCAGCGCCGCCTGGGCCGCCGGATGCGCCAGGATCTCCACCGATTCCGGGAAGGCCGCGTTCCCGCCGGTGTGATCGCCGTGATCCGAGCAGACGACCAGGTGCGTCACCGGCCGGTCCGTCGTCCGGCGGATCTCCTCGAGGAGCCGCTCCGACTCCGCGACGTCCCCCTGTCCGTCCGCGACCAGCACGCCCTCGTCCGTGACGACCCACATGCTCACGGTGGTCACGGGGTCGCCCGGGCGCGCGTACTCGTAGGTGTAGACCCCGTCGCCGATCTCCCGCACCAGGCGCCAGGTGGTGTCGGGTGCTTCCGCCGCCCAGGGGCTCCCCGCGACGTCCTCCGCGCCGGCCGGCGCGTCCTCCCTCGGTGTCTCCTCGCCGCACGCCGTCGCGGCGAGAGCGCACAGGACGGGAAGGAAGGCTCGGAGGGACGCTCGCTGCGGCACCATCGGCTCGTGCTCCATGGCTCGTGGAAGGGGTCCGGATCCGCGTGGACCCGACAGCCTCCGGTGAGTTCCGCCGGGCCGGGCGCGACCGCTTCCGGGGCCGTCCCCGGGAGGCCCGCCGGTTTGCCGCGCCGCACGTTCATTTCTAGCTTTCGCCCGCCTCGACGCGCCGCGCGCGACTCCCCGCGGCGCTCCTTCGGTGTCACCGCAGGGCCCCGTGCGTCCCGCGTCGGGCGAACGCACATTCACCCAGGAGGCCCCGCCAATGCCCCGCTATCAGCCGCCGGACGCGATGGAGAGTCCCCGTATCGGGGGCGTCCGCACGTTCATGCGATTGCCACACATCCGGACCACCGAGGACGTCGATTTCGTGGTCGTCGGAATCCCGTTCGACACGAGCACCACGTACCGGGTGGGCGCGCGCTTCGGCCCGCAGGCCATCCGCGCCGGCTCCACCACCCTGCGCCCGTTCAACGCCTACCACGGCGTGGACATCTTCGAGCACCTCTCCGGCGTGGACTACGGCGACGTGGGCGTGGTGCCGGGATACATCGAGGCTTCGTACGAGCGCATCGAGGAGGGGCTGAAGCCGATCGTCGACGCGGGCGTGATCCCGATCGGGCTCGGCGGCGACCACTCGATCACCCTCGCCGAGCTCCGGGCGCTCAGCAAGCGGCACGGCCCGCTCGGCCTCGTGCAGATCGACGCGCACCCCGACACGTGGGAAGGCCACTGGGGGAAGAAGTACAACCATGGCACGGTCTTCCGGCGCGCCACCGAGGAAGGCGTGATCGACCCGCACCGGGTGATCCAGGTCGGCCTGCGCGGGCCCATCTACGGCTACGAGGACTACGACCAGTCCCGCGAGATGGGCATGGAGGTCATCACGATGCAGGAGGTGCGCGAGATCGGCCTCGAGGAGGTCATGCGGCGGATCCGCGCGCGCGTGGGTGACGGCAAGACGTTCCTCACCTACGACATCGACTCCTGGGATCCGGCCTACGCCCCCGGCACGGGCACGCCGGAGATCGGCGGGTTCACGAGCCACGAGGGGCTCACGCTGGTGCGCGGGATGACCGGCATCGACTTCATCGGCGGAGACCTCGTGGAGGTCTACCCGATGTACGACCACGCCGAGATCACCGCGATGGGCGCGGCGAACGTGCTCTTCGAGTTCCTCTCGCTCCTCGCCATGCGCAAGCGCGACGGGACGCTCTCGACCTAGCCCGCCCGCCCCCGGGGGGGCGTGGCACCGCGCGGGAGCCGCCGGACCGGACGACGGTCCGGCGGCCTCGCGCGGGCCGCCGATCGGGGCCCGCCCGGGCCCCGCGGGACTCAAAGACCGGCCGCCGCTCCCTCGAGCGCGCCTCGCACCCGCGGCGAGAGGTTCCCGCCGCACAGCACGACCGCCACCGTCCGCCCCTCCAGCTCCTCCCGCGCGCGGAGGAAGGCGGCGAACGCGACGCCGGCGGCGCCCTCCACCTCCCAGCCGCGCGCGTCCCGGAGCCGTCGCATCGCCTCGAGGATCTCCCCCTCGGAGACGAGCACGTGCCGCCGGATCACCCGCGCGGCGAGGTCGAGCGTGAGGGATCCGGGCTCGATCCCGCCCGCGGTGCTCTCCGAGAGGGTCGGGCGCTCCTCGACCTCGACCACGCGGCCCCGCCGGATGCACTCGTGCAGGGCCGGCGCGTTCTCCGGCCAGCACCCGACGACCTCCACCCGGGGCATTCGCTCCGCGAGCCAGGCCCCGATGCCGCCCACGAGCCCGCCCCCTCCGACGGCCACGAACACGGCGTCGAGGTCCGGCACCTGCCGAGCGAGCTCCGGCGCGATCGTGCCCTGCCCGGCCACGACGTCCGGGTCGTTGTAGGGCGAGACGTAGACGGCGCCCGCGGCCTCCGCCGCCGCGCGCGCCGCGAGCTCCGCCTCGAGCGCGTCCGCCCCATCGACGACCACCTCGGCCCCCGCCTCGCGCAGGGCGCGGAGACGCTCCGGTCCGACGTGCGTGGACACCCGGACCTCCGCCCGCACCCCCGCCTCGCGCGCGGCCACGGCCACGCCGAGCCCGTGGTTGCCCGTGGACGAGGTGACGACGCCCGCGGCCGCCTCCGTCGGCGTGAGGCGCGCGATCCGGTTCGCCGCGCCGCGGATCTTGAAGGAGCCGGTACGCTGCAGGTGCTCGAGCTTGAAGACCAGCCGGCCCGTGAAGCCAGGAGCGAGCTCGGGTGCCTCCACGGCCGGGGTCTCGCGCACCGTGCCGCGGATGCGCGCGTGCGCCTCCTCCACCCGATCGGTCCAGCTCATGGCGCTCTCCGCGGGCCGGAGGCCCGTGGCATGGTGTCGGTTGCCGGGACACGCCGTATACTTCGACCGCCCGGCTCCGTTCCGGTGGCGCACCCCTCCCGGCCCCACACCCGATGAGCATCCTGCCCCCGTTCCATCCAATCGCGCTCGATCACTACCAGTCCCTCTGGGAGCACACCGACG
>CAZOYA010000091.1:0-14080 GCA_964583815.1 uncultured Gemmatimonadaceae bacterium
CGACCGCTGGTTCCTCGACCGCATCGCGACGCACATCCTCGCGTTCGAGGGCGACTCGCAGGTCCGCTGGTTCGAGGGGAACCACAGCGAGTACGAGGAGGACCGCCGGCGGCGCCTGGGAGACGAGGCCGCGGCGCCGCATCGGCTGAAGTACCGCAAGCTGGTGCGGGGCTGATCCCAGGGGACGATGGCGGAGGGGGAGCGCGACGAGACGCGCGGGAGCGGGGCGGATGACGATCCCGCGCGCGGCGGGCGCCGCGACGGGGCCGGGCCCCTCCCGGGCACGAGCTCCCCGGACGAGCGGGCGCGTCTCGTGGCCGAGGCGCTCGCCCACGTCGAGGCGCGCGACCAGGCCTACCGGCGCCCCCTCCCCGTCCGCGCGCGCTGGAAGGGTGTGGTGGCCACCGCGCTCGTCGCGGTGGCGGCGCTCGTGGCGGCGGCGCCGCCCGCGTGGGTCGCCGGACCGCCTCCGGCGGCGGTGTCCCCCGAGGCGCGGGTGCGGGGCGCCCGGCTCGCGCTCTACCTGCAGTCCCGGGCGATCGAGTCGTTCCGGGCCGAGCAGCGCCGGCTGCCCGAGAGCCTCGACGAGGTCGGCGGGGGCCTCCCCGGCGTGCGCTACGTGCGCTCGAGCGACCGGGTCTACCAGCTCGTGGCCCGCGATCCGGCAGGGCGCGCGATCGTGCTCGACTCGGTGCGGCCGGACTCGGCCTTCGAGCGCGCCGCGCGCGGCCTCGAAGCGTTCGCGGGGACGCGATGAGGAGGCCGCGCTCTGGAGACCGGACGGGCGCCACCTTCGGCGACGTCGCGCTCGTCCTCTCCACGCTCCTCCTCGCGGCCGCGATCGCGTGGCCGCAGCTCCGCGCGCGGGAGCGGGAGGAGCGCATCGCCCGTGTGCTGGAGCAGGTCGAGGCTGTCCGCACGCGGGCGGAGGGCTGGCGCGCGAGCACGGGGGCGTGGCCGGTCCAGGACGAGCTCGCGGAGGGGCCCGGCGCCCCCGCGGACGGGACGCCCCCGGACGGCCCGCCCGCGCCACGCGTGGAGTGGCGCAGGCTCGCCGTGGCGGAGCGACGGGAGCTCTCCGGGCAGGCCGCCGCGTCCGCCCCGCAGGGCGTCCCGGAGGACGAGCCCGGCCCGCCCGAGCCGACGCTCACGCTCGGGCACCTCGGGCTCCTCGTCGTCCACGACGCGGACGACCCCATCCTCGACGCGCTCCTCGAGCGCTACGGAACGGCTCGCTCCTTCGTGCACGGCCGGAGCTGGGCGCTCGTCCTCCCGCGCGCGCCGGCACCGTGATCGCGACGGGAGCGCTATCATGAGGGGGCGCCCCGCGCGCCCGTGACGCGGGAGCCGCCGCCCCCCGCCAGGATTCCAACCCGAGCGTCATGATCCGTATCCAGCGCAGGCCGGAGGTCGCTTCGCAGGACGTGCTCGCCCAGGTCCGCGAGCGCTTCGGGCTCGACGGCACGCTCACGCCCCTGCCGGGGGAGCGCGACCGGAACTTCCTCCTCAACACGACGGAGGACGAGCGGTACGTCGTGAAGGTCAGCTCGCCCGACGAGCCCGACCCCATCCTCCGCTTCGAGACGGAGATGCTCGTGCGTCTCGCCGCCGGCTCCGAGGGTCTCGTCCCGGGGGTACGCCCGGCGACCTCGGGCGAGCATCTCGTGGAGTTCGAGGACGCGGCCGGCGCCTCGCACCGCCTGCGCGTGGTGGAGTTCCTCCCCGGCACCCTGCTCGCCAACGCGCGCCCGCGCACGGAGCCCCTCCTCTACGACCTCGGCCGGCGCGTCGCCGAGCTCGTGAGCGCGCTCGGGGGATATCCGGATCATCCGCCCGCCCGCTTCAACTTCGACTGGGCGCTCGGGAGCGCGGGCATGGTGATGCACCGCGCGATGGAGCTGCTCGAGGGCGAGCGGCGCCGGCTGCTCGAGCACGCGCACCGGTCCTTCGAGGAGCGGGGGCACGACTTCCTCGGGCTCGGCTCGCAGATCATCCACGGCGACCTGAACGACCACAACATCCTGGTCTCCGAGCCGGACGGCACCCGCCGCTACGTCACCGGCTTCATCGACTTCGGGGACGCGCACTCGGCGCCGCGGGTCTTCGATCTCGCCATCGCGGTGGCGTACGCGATCATGGGGGTCCCCGACCCCGTCACGGCCGCGGCCACGATCGTGCGCGGCTTCAACGACCGCACGCCCCTCCTCGAGTCCGAGATCGACGTGGTCTTCACGCTGGCGCGGGCGCGGCTCGGTCAAAGCGTCGGCATGGCGCTCCTGCGTCGGCAGCAGCACGAGGCCCTCGACCCGAGCCTCCTCGTCTCGGAGGAGCCCGCCTGGGATCTCCTGGAGCGCCTGGATGGGCTCCCCGACAAGTTCCTCCGCGGCGTGCTGCGCGACGCGTGCGGACACGACGCGAACGCCCGCACCCCCGCGCTCCTGGAGTGGCTCGCGACCCAGGAGCCGAAGCCGGTCGTGGAGCTGCCGGAGCGCGAGGAGGAGATCGCGGTGCTCGACCTGAGCGTGTCGAGCCCGGACGCGGAGCTGCGCGCCACGGACGACACGGAGCGATTCACGGAGCGCGTGTTCGGCCGCATGCGCGAGCTCGGCGCGCGCATCGGCGTGGGGCGCTACCTGGAGCCGCGCGGCTTCTACCTCACGGACGGATTCGCCGGACGTCCGGGCGACCCGCGGGAGCGGCGGAGCGTGCATCTCGGCATCGACCTCTTCGTGGAGGAGGGCACCGAGGTGCGGGCCCCGCTCGCCTCGAAGGTGACGCTCGTGGAGAACCACGAGGCGCGGCTCGACTACGGGCCGACCGTGGTGCTGGAGCACCGCTCGCCCCGCGGGCGCTTCTGGACGCTGTACGGTCACCTCGACGCGGAGTCCGTGGCGGCGCTCGAGCCGGGGAAGGAGCTCGCGCCCGGCGAAGCGTTCGCCCGCATCGGAGCCCCGCCCGGAAACGGCGACTGGCCGCCGCACCTCCACTTCCAGATCGTGACCCACTTCCTCGGGTACGGCGGCGACTTCCCGGGCGTGGCCGCGCCGCGGGAGCGCTCCGTGTGGGCCTCCTTCTCCCCGGATCCGAACGTCCTGCTGCGCCTCCCGCACGAGACCACCTGGCGGGAGCCCGAGGACCCGGCCGAGCGGCGGGCCCGCGTGCTGCCGGCGAACCTCTCCGTCGCCTACGCCTCGCCGATCCACGTCGTGCGCGGCGCGGGCACGCGCCTCTACGATCCGCTGGGGCGCGCGTATCTCGACTGCGTGAACAACGTGGCGCACGTCGGCCACGAGCACCCGGTCGTGGTGCGGGCGGGTCAGCGCCAGATGACCGTGCTCAACACGAACACGCGCTACCTGCACGAGAACGTGGTGCGCTACGCGGAGCGCCTCCTCGAGACGCTCCCGGACGGCTTCGACCGGTGCTTCTTCGTCAACTCGGGGAGCGAGGCGAACGATCTCGCGCTGCGGCTCGCGCGGGCGCACACCAACGGGTCCGGGGTGGTGGCGCTCGAGGGCGGCTACCACGGGCACACCCAGACGCTCATCGACGTCAGCCACTACAAGTTCTCGCGCAGGGGCGGCGGCGGCGCGCCGGCCTGGGTGCGCACCGCCCCCGCTCCCGACGAGTACCGCGGGCCGTACGGGCGGGACGTGCCGGACCGCGCCCAGCGCTACGCCGCGCGCGTGCGCGACGCCTTCGCGGAGCTGCGCGCGGCCTCCATCACGCCGGCCGCGTTCATCGCCGAGCCGATCCTGTCCTGCGCCGGGCAGATCGAGCCGCCCCCGGGCTACCTCGCGGCGGCGTACCGTGAGGCCCGGCAGTTCGGGGCCGTGTGCATCGCGGACGAGATCCAGACCGGCTTCGGCCGGACGGGCAGCCACTTCTGGGCGTTCGAGTCGCAGGACGCGCGTCCCGACATCGTCACGATGGGCAAGCCGATGGGGAACGGCCATCCGATCGGGGCGGTCGTGACGACCCGCGAGATCGCCGAGTCGTTCGACAACGGGATGGAGTTCTTCAGCACCTACGGCGGCAATCCCGTGTCCGCCGCGATCGGTCTGGCCGTGCTCGACGTCCTCGCCGAGGAGCGGCTGCAGGAGCACGCCGCGGTGCTCGGAGGGAACCTCAAGGGCGCGCTCGCGTCCCTCGCCATGCACCACGAGGTGGTGGGCGACATCCGCGGGCGGGGGCTCTTCCTCGGCGTGGAGCTCGTGTCGAGCCGGCGGGACCGGAAGCCGTCGGCCGCGATCGCCCGCTACGTGGTGGACCGGATGGCGGAGCGAGGCGTGCTGCTCGCGGTGGACGGCCTCGGGGACAACGTCCTCAAGATCAAGCCGCCGATGCCGTTCTCGAGCGAGGACGCGGACCGGCTCACCTCGGAGCTCGACCGCATCCTCGGCGAGGACGCGGTCCGCTGGATCGCGGAGCGGGAGTCGCGGGAGGGCTGAAGGCGAGGACCGCCGGCGCCGCCGGGCCGGCCGGCCGCACGCGCCACCGCCGGCCCACCGCCCCGGCTCAGCCCCCGCCCGGGCTCCGCGGGTCCGGGAGCACCTCGAACGCCCGCTCCCGCTCCATCCCGTCGACCGTCATGCGGAGGCGGTAGCCGCCCACCTCGAGCGGCGGCGCGGGGGCGCCGTCCGGCCCCGCGGGGCGCAGGTCCCAGGCGATCCGGTGCACGCCGCTCCGCGTCCCCTCCGGCCGGCCGCCCGAACCCGGCCGGGCCGCCTGCTCGCCGGCCACGGGACCCTCCACCGGCGCCGGTCGACGGTCGCTGCCGAAGGCCATGACCACGCGTCCGTCCGCGTCCACGACCTCGATCCGCACCCGCCCGACGATCGAGGGGAGGAGGTAGTCGAAGACCGCCCCGAGCATCGGGTTGTCGGCTCCGTTCAGGAGACCCCCCGGCGCGTCGGGATCCAGGCGGTACGCCGGGGCCGGCTCGAAGAGGTAGGGCTCCCCCGCCGCGAGCCCGCGCAGGACCTGCCGGAGCGGCGAGAGGTCCCGCAGGACCCAGACGCCACGGTCGCCGCCGTCCACGAGGAGGTCCCGTCCGAGGATCCGCAGATCGCGGACGGGGCCGGGCGGCAGGTCGAGCTGCAGCCCGTCCCAGCTCTCGCCCTCGTCGAAGGAGACGAAGAGGCCCTCCTCCGTGCCTGCGAAGACGAGCCCCTCGAGCTCGGGGTCCTCGCGCACGGCGTGCGCGCCGCCCCGGATCGTCGGCACCTCTCCCGGGACCGGCGCGACGAGCGCCGTCCAGGAGACGCCCTGGTCGTTCGTGCGGTACAGCCGGGGCGCCTCGTCCTCGACGCCGTCGAGCGCGAGATAGGCGCGGGCGCCGTCGTGGGCCGAAGGCTCGATGCTCCGCACGGACCCGGGTCCGGGCGAAGCGTCCACCCACGTCCGCCCGCCGTCCCGGCTCGCCCGCACCCGGCCGTCGGACGTGCCGGCCCAGAGCACCCCCGGCTCGAGCGGGCTCTCCTCCAGGACGGTGTAGCGGACCGACGGATCGTCCGGAGCGGGCGGGTCGGCGAGGAGCGTCCAGCCGCCCCCGCCTTCCCCGGTCCGGTGGATGCCGCGGCCCGCATGGTAGACGACGGCGGGATCGTGCGGGGAGATCTCGAGGACGCCCGCGGCGTCGTCCTCGCCCGGCGGCGGCGCCGCCACCGCGCCGCGGGCGTCGCGCCAGGCGGACTCCGTCAGCCAGTAGGGTCCGAGCTCGTCGACCTCGAGATACCGGAGCGGCGGCATGGCCGCCGCGGCCGGCACGGGCCGGTACCCGAACCCGTGGATGACCCGCTCGAGGCGCGACGGAGGAGGCTCCTGGGGAGGCGCCTGCGCCGCCGCCGTCCGGACGCCGGCCGCGGGGAGGAGGGCGAGCGCGGCGAGAAGCCCGAGCGCGGCGGGCGCCGGCCGCGCCCCTCGCGTCCGGCCGGGCCACCGCTCCCGCCCCCGTGCTCCCCCCTCAGGCGTGCGCATCGTCCAGTCCGTCGAGCCACCGTGCGAACACGTCGCACGCCTCGTCCAGGACCTCCTCGTCGGTCCGCCCCGAGCGCTTCGGCACGTGGAAGCCGTGATCGGCGTCCGCGAACACGTGCACGGTGGGCGGGGGCGACACGGCCTCGAGGAGCGGCTCCAGGAGCGTCAGGTCGGCCAGGCGGTCGCGCGCGCCCTGGAGGAAGAGCATCGGCAGGCCGACGTCCTTGAGGTGCAGACCGCGCTCCGTGGACGGCCGCCCCGCCGCGTGCAGCGGGAAGCCGAAGAAGGCGAGCCCGACGACGCCGGGCAGACCGCCGCCCGCCGCGGCCCGCGACGTCATCCGTCCGCCCATCGACTTCCCGCCCGCCACGAGCGGGACGTCGGGCACGCGCCGGCGCGCCTCCTCGACCGCCTCCCGCACGGCCGCCACGAGGACGGGCTCCCGGTCCGGCGCCCGCCGGCCGGCCCGCATGTAGGGGAATTCGTATCGGAGGACCGCCACGTCCCGCTCGATCAGCCGGTCGGAGACCGCCTCCATGAAGGCGTGGCGCATCCCGGCCCCGGCGCCGTGCGCGAAGGCGAACACGGCGCGTGGCCGTCGCGGAGCGGAGAGCAGGGCCTCCTCCGCCACGGGAGGCTCAGCCGCCCAGGCCGATGCGCAGGCCCAGGTTGAGGATCGGCCAGATGTCCATGTATCCGGGCGCATCCTCCTCGAAGGCGCGGGCCTCGGCGTCGAGGCGGCTGCGCATCTCCACGTCGTCCGCGAAGGTCCCTCCGTCCGAGTTCAGCGACACGGACGGATCCTGCAGGAACGCCGCGCCGATGTCGAGCGAGAGCCCGATGCCGGACGCCGTGTGCCGGCCGAAGCCGAGCAGGACGTAGGGGGCGCGCCGTCCGGAGTCGATCCGCCCCACGAGGGTGCCGAGCTCCTCGCGCGTGAAGTCGCGCCCGCCGATGTTCCAGCTCGTCGCGGGCGTGCCGGAGAGCCCGACGTCGTCGGGCTTCACGAGCATCCCGCCCCCGATCCGCATCGCGCCGGTCAGGTAGAGGTCCACGCCGACGTTGTACCACTTGCGCGGGAACTCGACCGTGAGGTCGATGTCGTCGAACCTCCCGTCCACCTCGAGCGGGAGCAGGCCCGTTCCCCCGCGGATCACGATCCGGTCCCCGAGCCCGAGGGCCGCCTCGGCCCCGAGTCCGAGCGTGCCCCCGCGCGCCGCGACGCCGAGGCTCTGGGCGGCGGCTCCCGTGGGGAGCAGGCACAGGAGCGTGAGTCCGAGGACCAGGGGTCGGGTCGGCATGCTGAACGGCCTTGGGGTATCGGGAGACAGGCGGCCGCCGCGGGTCGGGCGGCCGTTGCGTGATAACCCGCCTCCCGCGACGGGATCCCGCGCACGCCTCAGAGCCCCGCGACGATCCTCCAGACCTGCGCCACCAGGAAGCAGACCGTGAGGCCCATCGCCACGGGCATCAGGGTCGCCACCGCGGTCCACTTCGCGCTGCCCGTCTCCTTGTAGATCGTGTAGATCGTCGTGGAGCACGGATTGTGGAGCAGGCTGAAGAGCATGAGGTTCACGCCCGTGAGCAGCGTCCAGCCCGCGGAGCGCAGGAGCGCGCCCGTCGCCTCGACGGAATCGAGCTCGAACATCACGCCCGCGCCCTCGCCCCCCGCCACGCCGCCGGCGAGCACGGTCAGCATCAGGATCGTCGGGATGACGATCTCGTTCGCGGGAATCGCCACGACGTAGGCGAGCAGGATCACCCCGTTCAGCCCGATCAGCCATCCCAGGGGATCGAGGCCCGAGACGATCCACTCGGCGAGGCTCACGTCCCCGACCGGGATGTTCGAGACGAGCCAGATCACGGCGCCGGCGGGCATCGCGAAGACGACCGCGCGCCAGAGCACGATCAGCGTCCGGTCGATGATGGACGTGTAGAGCGTGCGGAGCACGCGCGGCGGCCGGTAGGGCGGAAGCTCCAGGCTGAAGCTCGACGCCTCGCCGCGGAGCGCCGTTCGGGAGAGCAGCCAGGACGCGAAGAACATCGACGCCACGCCCAGCAGGGCGATCCCCACGACCGCCGCCGCGCTCACCACCCCGCCGAGGAACCCGGGCGCCAGCGCCCCGATGAAGATCGACGCGATGAGGATCTGCGTCGGCCAACGCCCGTTGCAGAGCGAGAAGTTGTTCGTGAGGATCGCGATCAGCCGCTCGCGCGGGCTGTCGATGACGCGGGTGGACACCACGCCCGCGGCGTTGCACCCGAAGCCCATGCACATCGTGAGCGCCTGCTTCCCGTGCGCCCCCGCGCGCCGGAAGAGCGCGTCGAGGTTGAACGCGACGCGCGGGAGGTATCCGAAGTCCTCGAGCAGGGTGAACAGCGGGAAGAAGATGGCCATCGGCGGGAGCATGACGCTCACGACCCAGGCGGTCGCGAGATAGACGCCGTCGATGAGGAAGCCGTCCAGCCACCAGGGGAGGGAGAGCGCCGCGGCCGCGCCCTTCAGGAGCGCGTGCCCGTGGTCGATGAGGAGCGTGGCGAGCATCGACGAGGGGACGTTCGCGCCGGCGATCGTCAGCCAGAACACCACGGCGAGGATCGCGAGCATGAGCGGGAACCCCCACGTCCGGCTCGTGAGGACGCGGTCGAGCTTGCGGTCGAACCGGAAGCGGGCCTCGCGGAGACCGTGGAGGGCCGCGGCCTCCGCGATCCGCTCGGCCGCGCGGTAGGTGCGCTCGGTGACGCGGTCGTGGAAGTCCGCCGGCAGCGACCAGCGCAGCCGCGTGGCCGCCTCCAGGAGCGCGGCCGCATCGGGTCCGGCGGGCTCCACGGCGGTCGCGTAGGAGCCGGACGCCGCGGCGGCGAGCGGGCGTTCCGCGGCGGACGAGCGGAGCCGCCCGAGCTCCCCGGAGGCCACCGCCTCCTGCACGGCCTCGTCGGCGTTCAGGAGCCGGAGCGCGACCCAGCGCGCGTTGGGCAGGCCGGGATAGGCGCGCTCGACGAGCGGCACGAGCTCGGCGAGGGCCTCCTCGACGCCCGGCGCCTGCTCCTCCAGCCGGAACGGCCGGTTGATCCGCGCCCCGGTGGCGACCTCGTGGGCGGCGTCCAGCAGCTCCGGGATCCCGACGCCCTCGCGCGCGATCCCCGGCACCACCGGCACGCCGAGCGCCCGCTCGAGCCGCCGCTCGTCCACGCCGACGCCGTGCCGCCGGGCCTCGTCGACCAGGTTCAGGAAGACAACCACCCGGTCGGTGATCTCGAGGATCTGTAGCACGAGGTTCAGGTTGCGCTCGAGGCGCGTCGCGTCCACGACCACGACCGTGACGTCGGGCCGCCCGAAGAGCAGGAAATCGCGGGCCACCTCCTCGTCCGTGCTCCCGGCCTGCAGCGAGTAGGTGCCCGGCAGGTCCACGACCTTCACGCGCTTGCCGTCGTGGAGGAACGCGCCCTCGGCGCGCACGACCGTCTTCCCGGGCCAGTTGCCGGTGTGCTGCCGCAGCCCCGTGAGCGCGTTGAAGACCGTGCTCTTGCCCACGTTGGGGTTGCCGGCGAGCCCGATCAGGTAATCCCAGCGGTCGGGCCGGAGCCCGAGCCGCACGAGGCCGTGTCCGTGCGCGCCTCCCCCGCGCAGGTGCACGCGGCTCATCGCGCGACCTCCCGGGCCGCGGTGCGGCGGCGCGGCGCGTCCGGTGCCGCTCCCGCGTCGGCGACCGCGCGCTCTCCCCGCCCGGCGTCCTCGGAGTCCGGGCCGCCGGCCTCGCGGTGCACCCGCACCCAGTCGGCCTGCTCGCGGCGGAGCGCCAGCAGCGCGCCCCGGATGCGGTAGGCCACCGGATCGCCCCAGGCGCTCGCGAGCTCCGCGGTCACGGTCGTGCCGGGCACGATCCCGAGATCGAGGAGGCGCCGACGCTGCGCGCCACGGCAGGCCGGCGAGATCTCGACCACCGTGGCGCTCTCGCCCGGACGCAGGTCCCCGAGCCGCTCCTGCGCGTCCCCGATCGCGGCGCCCGCGGGGAGCGGGCGCACGGTCACGTTCCGGGCGGCCAGGGCGGTGGTCTCCCACTCGCGCCCGCCCGCCCGGAGCCACACCGTGCTGGCCCGACGCGCGAGCACCTCGAGGCGCAGCCCCGGCACGAATCCCTCGGCGATCAGCGCCTCGTAGACCTCCGGGGGCTCGTCCTCGACGTGCACGACCTCCGCGGCCTGGCCGGCCGCGAGCGCGGCCAGGCTCGTGCCCTCGAGATCCGGGACGTCGCCCTCCGACGAGGGAATGGGGTCGCCGTGCGGGTCCCAGCTCGGGTGCCCGAGACGGGCCGCGAGACGCTCCGTGTCCGCGTGGCTGAGGTTGTGCTCCATCCGCTCCGCCTCGGCGTGCCACTCGGCCGGGGGGACGCCGGTCCGGTCGGCTAGGTAGCGCTCCCAGAGCCGGTGCGCCCGCACGAGCCGGAGCGCGGATTCCCGTCCGGCGGGCGTGAGGCGGGGTCCCCGCGAGCCCGATCGCACGAGCTCGCGCTCCGCGAGGCGCGCGAGGAGCGCGGCCGCCCGTCCCGTCGGCACCTCGAGCTGTCCCGCCAGGCTCTCCAGCGTGCAGTCCCGCTCGAGCGTCTCGCACGTCCACACGTGCTTGAGCGCATCCTCGAGCAGGATCCGCTCGGTGAACCGGCTCATGCGGCGGAGTCGGGCCACCACGCCGCGCCGGGGCCACAGGAGCACGGCGGCGAGCGTCGAGAACAGCAGGAAGATCAGGAGCGCGAGGAGCGGATCGAACATGGGTGGCCCTCGTTTTTAGGGACACCTAATTCTGTGCCCCGGGCCCGTCCGGTGTCAAGCAGGCGCCCGGCGCTCTTGCCCCCTCCCCGGTCCGGGCGCGAACGTCGTCGCCACGGAGGCCGCGTGCGCGCGGCCCCGGCCCCGCTCCCCTGGCAGGTCGCTCCCGGCCCGGTGATCCTCCTCCTCGCGGTCCTGCTCGCCCCCGTCCTCGGCGCCGCCCTCTACCGGGCGCTGCACGGCCGGGCCCATCTGCGACGCCTGGTGGACCGGTCCGTCTACGTCGCCGTGCCGCTGCTCGTGGCCGCGCAGGTCCTGCCGCACGCGATCGAGGAGCGCTCCCTCCTCGTGATCGTGGTGCTCGCCGCGGGCGTCCTGCTGCCCGGCGCCTTCGAGCGCGCCTCCCGCGCCCTCGCGCACCGGACCGACGACCTGGGGCTCGTCGTGGGCTACTCCGGTCTCCTGCTCCACGCGCTCCTGGAAGGCGGGGCGTTCGCGCCGCTAGGCGCCCCCGTGGAGCCGACGTTCGCGTGGGCGGTGGTCCTCCACCGGGTGCCGGTGGGGCTGGTCGTCTGGTGGCTCGTGCGGCCCCGTCACGGAGGCCCGCTGGCGGCGGCGGCCCTGGGCGGCGTGGTCGGCGCCACCCTGCTCGGCTTCCTGATCGGCAACGAGGTGCTGGGGCCGGTGCACGGCCCGGGCATCGAGCTCTACCACGCCTTCGTGAGCGGGACGCTCGTGCACGTCGTCTTCCACCAGGGCCGCCACGACCACGCGCACCACGACCACGACCCGCATCCCGCGCACGACGGGGGCCCCGAAGCCGAGCGGCACCGCGCCCACCCGCACGATCACGCCGGAGGGCACGGCCCGACCTCCCGGTAGGCCGCGCCCCACCCCCGGCCAGCGGGGGCCCCGCCCCGCCTGCCGCCGTCGCCGGGGATCGTCCGCGCGACGGCGCCCCGCCCACGCCCCTCGACGGAGTCGGTCCCGGCGCACGGACCGGCCCGCCCGCGCGCCGCCGGGCACCCCGCCCGTCCCGGTCGCCACCGCCCGGACGTCCCTTTTTTCGCGGCCGCGCCCCGGCCGCTGCCGGCGGAAATCGCCATGGGGGGTGCGGGTTCTTCAAGTTTCATCGACGACTCCGGCACCCCCCCGGGTTGCGAACGAGCGGCGGACGCTCTAACCTCCCCATCCCCGCCATACCGGCCGGCTTCCCGCCGTGCCGTTCCCAGGAGTCCACGCAGTTCCGGAGTACTCGCATGCGCGAACACAGCAGGCGGGGTGCGGCTTCGCGTGCCTACGTTTCGAGCGTTCCCGGCCACGGCCGGAGCCAGTATCTGCCGCCCAGACAGGGCCTCTACGACCCTTCCCACGAGCACGATGCCTGCGGGATCGGCTTCGTCGCCAACATCCACGGAACCAAGAGCCACGACCTGGTGCAGCAGGGGCTGCAGATCCTGGTCAACCTGAACCACCGGGGCGCCGTCGGGCACGATCCGACGATGGGCGATGGCGCCGGCATCCTCCTCCAGGTTCCTCACCGGCTCCTCGCGGAGGAGGCTCCGCGGGCCGGGATCGAGCTCCCCGGGGCGGGGAGCTACGCCGTCGGCAACGTCTTCCTCCCGCGTGACCCGGCGCTCGCCGCGCGCTGCGTGGAGATCATCGAGAAGCACGTCGCGGCCGAGGGTCAGCGCCTCCTCGGGTGGCGTGAGGTCCCGGTCCACCCCGAAGTCCTGAGCGACACCGTGCGCGCGACCGAGCCGCGGATCCGGCAGGTCTTCGTCGCGCCCGGCCCCGCCGAGGCCGGCGACCCGGACGCGTTCGAGCGGAAGCTCTTCGTGGTGCGGCGGCAGGCCGAGCTCGAGGTGGCGCGGCTGGGGGAGGCGGCGGGCGACTTCTACGTCTGCACCCTCTCCTCGCGGGTCCTCGGCTACAAGGGGATGCTCCTCGCCGAGGACGTGGGCCCCTACTACGCCGATCTCGGCGATGCCCGCCTCGACAGCGCGATCGCGCTCGTGCACCAGCGGTTCTCCACGAACACGTTCCCGAGCTGGAGCCTCGCGCAGCCGTTCCGGATGATCTGCCACAACGGCGAGATCAACACGCTGCGGGGCAACCTCAACTGGATGAACGCGCGCCGCGCGGCGATGCGCTCCACGGTGCTCGGGGACGATCTCGAGAAGCTCTGGCCGCTGATCCCCGAGGGGCAGTCGGACTCGGCCTGCCTCGACAACGCGCTCGAGCTCCTCGTCCGGGGCGGCTATTCCCTCGCCCACGCGATGATGATCCTCATCCCGGAGGCCTGGGAGGGGAACCGGCTCATGGAGCCGAGGCGGCGCGCGTTCTACGAGTACCACGCCGCGCTCATGGAGCCGTGGGACGGCCCCGCCTCGATCGCGTTCACGGACGGCCGCCAGGTGGGCGCCACGCTCGACCGCAACGGGCTGCGCCCTTCGCGCTACATCGTGACCGAGGACGGCCTGGTCGTGCTCGCCTCGGAGACCGGCGTGCTGCCGATCCCCGAGGAGCGGATCGTGAAGAAGTGGCGCCTCCAGCCGGGGCGCATGCTCCTGATCGACACGGAGCAGGGTCGCATCATCGACGACGAGGAGATCAAGGCGGACCTCGCGGCGGCGCACCCCTACCAGGAGATCCTCGACCGCACGCAGGTGCACGTCTCGGAGCTCCCCGAGTGCGCGCCCGAGCATCCGCAGACGGGCGCGACGCTCCTCGACCGCCAGCAGGCGTTCGGCTACACGCAGGAGGCGCTCAAGCTCCTCCTCACGCCGATGGCCGCGGACGGTCAGGAGGCGGTCGGCTCCATGGGGAACGACACGCCGGTGGCGGCGATGTCGGACCGGCCGAAGCTCCTCTACGGCTACTTCCGCCAGCGCTTCGCGCAGGTGACGAACCCGCCGATCGACCCGATCCGCGAGTCGCTCGTGATGAGCCTCGTGTCGATGATCGGGCCGCGCCCGAACCTCCTCGACCTCGAGGACAAGGACGGCCACGTCCGGCTCGAGGCCGAGCAGCCGATCCTCACGAACCGCGAGCTCGACAAGATCCGCTGCATCGAGAAGCTCGCGGAGGGGCGCTTCCGCGCCGTCACGCTCGACACCACCTATCCGGCCGCGGACGGACCCGGCGGGATGGTCCCGGCGCTCGAGGCGCTGTGCGCCCGGGCGGAGGAGGCCGTCTCCGAGGGCGACAACATCATCGTCCTCTCGGACCGGCGGATCTCCGCCGACCGCGTGGCGATCCCGGCCGTCCTCGCCACCGGCGCCGTGCACCACCACCTCATCCGCCGGGGCCTGCGCACGCTCGTGGGCCTGGT
>CAZOYA010000092.1:0-14044 GCA_964583815.1 uncultured Gemmatimonadaceae bacterium
AGGCCGCGCTGCCCTTCAACCGCTTCGACGTCGACGTCCTCCTCGGACCGGAGAGGCGCTCCACCGGCGAGGTGATGGGCATCGACGACTCGTTCGGGATGGCGTTCGCGAAGGCCCAGGTCTCGGTCGGGAACGTGCTGCCGGAAGAGGGCACGATCATCGTGACCGTGAACGACCGCGACAAGGAGACGGTCACCCCGATCCTGCGGCGCTTCCGGGACCTCGGCTTCACGCTCATGGCCACCGGGGGCACGAGGGACTTCCTCGCGCGGCTCGGGGTGCCCGCGCAGCGCGTGTTCAAGGTTCGCGAGGGCCGGCCCGACATCGTCGACCAGATGGTCTCGGGGAACGTGGCGCTCCTGATCAACACGCCGCTCGGCAAGAAGTCGCAGTTCGACGATTACGCGATGCGCCGCGCGGCGATCGCGTACAAGGTGCCGTACCTGACGACGATGTCCGCCACCTCCGCCGCGTGCGACGCGCTGATCGCGCTGAAGTCCCGCGCGCGGGAGGTCCGGTCGATCCAGGAGCGCATCGCGTCGCTGGAGGACCGCGCGTCCTTCCCGTCGCCGGGCCCCGAGACGCTGGCCACCCCGGCGCGCACGGGCTCCGCCACCGGACACCCGTGAGCCCGTCCCCGGCAGGGCCCACGACCGGGTTCTATCTCCATCCCGCGTCTCCGCTGCACGACACGGGGTGGAGCCATCCCGAGCACCAGGGTCGCCTGCGCGCGCTCGCCTCCACCGTCGGGCGCGACATGCTCACCCTCCACGGCCACGTGACCCAGATGGAGGCCGCGGACGGGCGCGAGGAGGACCTGCTGCGGGTCCACACGGCCTCGCACGTCGAGGTGGTGCGGCGGGCCTGCCGGCTCGCCGAGGAGCGCGGCGCCATCGTGACGCTCGACGCCGACACCAAGGTGTCCGGCGCGTCGTGGGAGGCCGCGCTCGGGAGCGTCGGGACGGCCGTGGAGGCCGCGCGCGCGGTGGCGTCGGGAGCGCTCCGGACCGCGTTCGTGGCGACCCGCCCGCCGGGGCATCACGCGACGCCCGGGCGGGCCATGGGATTCTGCCTGTTCAACAACGTCGCGATCGTGGCGCGAACCCTGCAGTCGGAGCGGAAGGCCGAGCGCGTCCTGATCGTGGACTGGGACGTGCACCACGGGAACGGAACCCAGGACGCCTTCTACGAGGATCCCGACGTGTTCTTCCTGTCGCTGCACCAGGCACCCCACTATCCCGGCACGGGTGGCGCGGCCGAGACGGGCGCGGGCGCCGGCGAGGGCACGACGCTGAACGTGCCGCTCCCCGCGCGTACGCCCCGCGACACGTGGCTCGCGGCGTTCGATCACGCCCTCGAGCGGGCCCTGGCACGGTTCCGCCCGGATTTCGTCCTCGTGTCGGCGGGCTTCGACGTCATGGCGGGCGACCCTCTCGGAGACATGCTCCTGGAGCCCGAGGACCTCCACCGGGTGACGCGGCGCGTCGTCGAGGTGGGAGCGGAGGCGTGCGACGGGCGCGTCGTCGCGCTCCTCGAAGGCGGATACGACCCGGAGCGGCTGGGTCACGGCGTCGTCGCCGTGGTCCGGGCGCTCGCCGGCCTCGAGGTCCCGGAGTCGAAGCACGCGGAGTGAGCCGGCGGGGCCGCTCGCGGATCCGTGCCGGGGCCCCACGCGTTGCTCGCACCCACGACCGGAGTACCTTTCCTTCCCATGCCTTCCAACGAATCCCCGACCGAGCGCTCCGTCCGGGCCGCTCCGTCGATGCTGGACCTGATCCGGCTGAGCCCGCGCCGGCTCTTTCCGCCGGGGGGGATCGAGCTATACCGCCAGATCGCCCTCCTGACGGGCCTCCGGCCCGGACAGGAGGTGCTCGACGTCGGCTGCGGCAAGGGCGTGGCGCTCGAGTACTTCGTGGAGGAGTTCGGCGTGCACGGCTCCGGCGTGGACGACGATCCCGCCCTCGTCGAGGCCGCCGAGACGCGCACGCGCGAGCGCGACCTCGCCGACCGCCTGAACTTCCAGACCGCGCCCGCGGACCGACTCCCCTACCGGGACGAGATCTTCGACGTGGTCATCGGGGAGATCGGCATCGCGAGCCACGCGGAGCCGGCCGACGCGGTGCGCGAGCTCGTCCGGGTCACCCGCCCGGGAGGGTACGTCGTGCTCGTGCAGCTCGTCTGGAAGGCGCCGGTGGACGAGGAGCGGCGCGAGACGCTGGCCGCGCACCTCGGCGCGCGGCCGCGGATGGTGGTCGAGTGGAAGCGCCTGCTCCGCGAGCACGGGGTCGAGGACCTGCACACGGAGGACTGGTCGGACGACCGGACCGCGTTCCGGGCGTCGGCCACGAAGCCGTTCCCGGACTTCGCCGAGATCTTCTCGTTCGGCGAGAAGGCGGGGATCCTGCGGCGCGCCTGGGGGCAGTGGGGGTGGCGCGGCGTGCGGCACGCGCTCGAGCGCGAGCGCTCCGTGAGCCGGCTGCTGACCCGCGAGCGGATCCTCGGGCTCGATCTCCTGAAGGGACGCAAGGTGGTGCCGGAGCTCGTGGGCGCGTTCGAGGCACGGAGCGACGCCCGCGCCGGCGAGGCGCCCGGGCGCGAGGCCGACCCGGCCACGCGGGGGCTCCCGCTGTTCGGCCCGCCCGGCGACCCGCCCGGGCCGCGGTGACCCGCCGATGAGCGTGCTCGCGAGCGAGCACGGGGTCCGACGGGTCCAGGAGGCGCTTCGCGACCAGGACCTCGACGGCTGGCTCCTGTACGAGTTCCACGGGCTGAACCCCATCGCCACCGCGCTCCTCGGGCTGGGCAAGACCACCCGGCGCGGCTTCGTCTTCGTGCCTTCCGAGGGGGAGCCGGTGGCGCTCATCCACGCCATCGAGACCTCCGCCTGGCGGGAATGGCCGCACGCCGTGCGCCGCTACCGCGGCTGGCGGGAGCTCGAGGAGGGGCTCGCGGCGCTCGTCGCGGGGCACCGCCGGATCGCCATGGAGGTCTCCCCGGGGGGCGGGGTCCCGACGCTCGATCTGGCCCCGGCCGGCCTCGTCGGGACGCTCCTCGACCGCGGGCTCGAGATCGCCTCGTCCGGGGATCTCGTCACGCGCTTCCACAGCGTGTGGACCACGGAGCAGCTCGAGGATCACCGGCGGGCGGCCGGGATCGTCGCCGACCTCGCCCGGCGCGCCTTCGCGCGTGCGGCCGAGGGCGCCGTGCGCAATCGGCCCCTCACGGAGGGGGAGCTCGCCGACTGGATCCGGACGGAGCTGCGCGGGGCCGGGCTCGTGCACGAGTGCGACTGCATCGTCGCGGTCGGGGAGCGCGCGTCCGATCCGCACTACGCCCCCCAGGGGGCCGGGGAGCGCATCGAGCGGGGGCGGCTGCTGCTCATCGATCTCTGGGGCGGATTCCGCGATTCGGTGCCCGCCGACCAGACCTGGATGGGCATGCTGGGCCCCTCGCTCGACGAGCGCGCCGCCTCGATCTGGGAGGCCGTGCGCGACGCGAGGGACGCGGCGCTCGACTTCCTGCGGGCGCGCCACCGGGAGGGGGCGGAGGTGCGGGGGTTCGAGGTCGACGACGTCGCGCGGGGGCTCCTCCGGGAGCGGGGGCTCGCGGAGCACTTCGTGCACCGCACCGGGCACTCGATCGACTGCTCGCTCCACGGGAGCGGGCCGAACCTCGACGACCTGGAGACCCGCGACGACCGGCTCCTCGTCGAGGGGGTCGGCTTCAGCGTCGAGCCGGGCGTCTACCTCCCGGGCGAGATCGGCGTGCGCAGCGAGGTGAACGTGTACTGGGGGGCCGACGGGCCCGAGATCACGCCCGCGGAGCCCCAGCGGGACGTCTTCCTCCTGCTCGACGATTGAGCGCGGCCGGCCGCGTCGAGGTCGCCCTCCCCCTGCCGATCCACCGCACCTTCACCTACGCGGTGGAGGCTGCGCCCCCCGTCGGGACGCGGGTCCTGGTCCCCTTCCGCCGGAGCGAGCGGGTGGGATGGGTGGTGGGCCCGAGCGGGGACGGGCCGGTCGAGGGGATCCGGCCCGTGCTCGACGTCCTGGAGGCCGAGCCGAGCGCCCCCGCCGACCTGGTCGAGCTCTGCCGCTGGATGGCGGACTACTACGCGACGCCGCTCGGGATCGCCCTGCGGGCCGCGCTCCCCGCGGTGCTCGCCGACGCGTCCCGGGACTATCTCGCCTGGATCGGCGGCGGGGCGGGGGAGGCGGACGGGCTGCGTCCACGCGAGCGGCGCCTCGCCGGCGCGCTCGCGGCGGCCGCCGGGCCGCGCCGGGTGGCGACGCTCCGGCGGGAGCTCGGCGGAAGCTCGATCTGGCCGGAGGTGCGCGCGCTCGTCGCGCGCGGGCTGGTCGCCCACGAGACGGTCCCCCCGGCGGCCCCTCCGGTGCGCACGCGCAAGGTGGTGCGGCTCGCGCGCCGGCTCGGGACGCTCCAGGAGCGCGAGGAGATCTTCGGGCGCGCGGGCCGGCAGCGCGAGGCGTACGAGCTGCTCGAGGCGTCCGGCGGCGCCGCGGAGCTGGCGCGCCTCACGGGCGAGGCGGGCTTCGGGCGCGGCGTTATCGCCGGGCTCGAGGAGAAGCGGCTCGTGACGGTCGCCGACGAGGAGGAGATGCGCGATCCGTTCGCGGAGGTGGTCCCGGCGGATCCCCCGGCGCTCGTGCCGAGCCCGGCCCAGCGCGAGGCGCTCGTCCGGCTCCTCGCGGCGCTCGACGAGGAGCGGCCGCCGCCGTTCCTCCTCCAGGGCGTCACCGGTTCGGGAAAGACGCTCGTGTACATCGAGCTGCTGCGGGGCGCGCTCGCGCGGGGCCGGAGCGCGATCGTGCTCGTGCCCGACATCGCGCTCACGCCCCAGACCGTCTCGCGCTTCCGGGCCCACTTCGGCGACGACGTCGCGGTGCTCCACTCCGGCCTGTCCGACGGAGAGCGCTACGACGCCTGGCGAATGCTCCGCGACGGCCGGAAGCGCGTCGCCGTGGGCGCCCGCTCCGCGCTCTTCGCCCCGCTGGCGGGCCTCGGCGCGGTGGTCGTCGACGAGGAGCACGACGGGAGCTACAAGCAATCGGAGGCGCCGCGCTACCAGGCGCGGGACCTGGCCGTGATGCGCGCCCGCATGCACGGGGCGGTCTGCGTCCTCGGGAGCGCGACCCCGTCGCTCGAGAGCCGCCACAACGTGGCGGCCGGGAAGTTCGAGCGGCTCGTCCTGGCCGAGCGCGTCGGCGGGGGACGCCTGCCCGCCGTGCGGGTGGTGGACCTGCGGACGGGGGCCCGGGACGGAGCGGGCGGAGCGGGCGGCGGGCCGGCCGCGCGGTCCGCGGGCGCCACGCCCCGCCGCCCGGGCGGCGACGGCGCGCGTCCGGCCGAGCCCACGCCGGACGCCGCGCCGCTCGATCCGGACGACCCCGCCGCGGGGCAGCGGGTCTTCGCGCCCGAGCTCGTGCGCGCCGTGCGGGCACGCCTCGAGCGGCAGGAGCAGGTGATCCTCCTCCTGAACCGGCGGGGGTACTCGTCGTTCGTGCAGTGCCGCGAATGCGGTGAGGTGGAGCGATGCGAGAACTGCTCCGTCTCGCTCACGTACCACCGCGTCACACGGCGCCTCGTCTGCCACCACTGCCGCTTCGAGGCCGCGGCCCCGGAGCGCTGCCGCCGCTGCGGCTCGTCCGACCTGTCCTTCCGCGGCCTCGGCACCGAGCAGGTCGAGCGCGTGGCGGCGGAGGCCTTCCCGGAAGCGCGGATCGCCCGGATGGACGTCGACACGACGTCGGGGAAGTGGGCGCACCAGCGCATCCTCGACCGGGTGGGCCGCCACGAGGTGGACATCCTGCTCGGCACGCAGATGATCGCCAAGGGGCTCGACTTCCCCCGGGTCACGCTCGTGGGCGTCGTGAACGCGGACGTGGGGCTGCACCTGCCGGACTTCCGGGCGAGCGAGCGCACCTTCCAGCTCCTCGCCCAGGTGGCGGGCCGGGCCGGGCGTGCCGGACCGGGCGGCGAGGTGCTGATCCAGACGGCCGTGCCCGGGCACTACGCGATCCGCGCGGCGCTGGAGCACGACTACGAGGGCTTCTACGCCCGGGAGCTCGAGGAGCGGCGCGGGCCGCGGTACCCGCCGC
Source organism: uncultured Gemmatimonadaceae bacterium (assembly GCA_964583815.1). Classification (GTDB taxonomy): domain Bacteria; phylum Gemmatimonadota; class Gemmatimonadetes; order Longimicrobiales; family Gaopeijiaceae; genus JAWLHJ01. Next base: position 6,120 of record CAZOYA010000092.1, read on the forward strand.
ACGTCCGGCTCACGAACGTGGTCGTGAGCAGCCCCGACGACCGGCTCGCGGCCGATGCCGCCCGCGACGCGGCGGATTGGCTGCGGCGCCGCATCGGGCGCGATCCGGAGCTGGCCGGGGTCGAGCTGGTGGGGCCGGCGCCCGCGCCCATCGAGCGGCTCCACGGGCGCTGGCGGTGGCACTTCCTGCTGCGCTGCGAGCGGGCCGGACCGCTCGGTCGGGCGGCGCACCTCCTCGTCGCGCGCCGGCGGCCGTCCGGCGACGTGCGGCTGGCGCTGGACCGGGATCCCGTCGCGCTGCTGTGAGCGCCTCGGGCGGTCCGGGGCGGCCTCGGAGCGCGAGACGCTCCGCGGCGCTCCCGTGACCGGACCGCTCGTCGGGGTCCTCCCACGCGACGCGCCCTGGCGCGGGGAACACGCCTGCGCACCCCATTGCCCGCGGAGGCCGTTGCGGAATACGTTCGGGTGCGTGGAACCGCCGCCGTGATCGTCCACCCCGGACGCCGCCCGGCGGGCTCCCGCGAACTTCGTGGGACCAGGAGGACCGTTGGGCTGCCTCGCGCTGAACGCTTCGTTCGAGCCGCTGACGATCGTCCCGCTCCGGCGGGCGGTCCGGCTGGTGCTGGACGGAAAGGCCGAGATTCTCGAACACGACGGCGACCGCCGCTTCCGCTCGGAGCGCGAGGCGATCCCGTGCCCCGCGGTGATCCGACTCGTGCGCTACGTGCACGTGCCGCGCCGGTTCCGGCGCCAGGTGACGAACACGTTCCTCTTCGCGCGCGACGACTACACCTGCCAGTACTGCGGGCGGCACCGCAGCGAGCTGCGGGGGCGGCAGTTCCTCACCCGCGATCACGTCGTGCCCGTCTCGCGCGGCGGGACGAACGAGTGGGACAACGTGGTCACGAGCTGCTCCCCCTGCAACAACCGCAAGGGCGACCGTCTGCCGACCGAGGTCGGGCTGGAGCTCCGGACCGCGCCGCACGAGCCGAACTACGTGCACCTGGTCTGGGTGGTGCGCCGCGTGACGAGCCTGCAGGCGAAGTACGTCCGGATGTTCTACGGGGAGGAGGCGCTCGACGCCGTCCCCGCGGGAGCGCCGGCGGCGGACGCGGCGGACGCGGCCTAGCAGCGCGGGCGCCCGGCCCGTCTCAGTCGTCCAGCCAGGCGTACGGCCGCTCGCAGAACTGCCCGTAGCCCCGCACGGTCCCGCGGTTGGTGTACTCCTTCCAGCAGATCATCCATCCCCGCACGGGATCGTGCGCCACCTCGAAGGTGAAGCCCGGATAGTCCGCGCGCTCGGCGAGGAACCGTTGCAGGTACGCCGGCATATTGCCGATCCCCTCGACCTCGAACGAGACGTCGGGATCGTCCTCGATGGCGAGCTGGATCTGGGACTCGGACAGCTTGAGCGCGCGGATCGCCTCCTCGACCGCGGCCTTGACCGCCGACAGGTCGGGAGCCGTGCCCGTGCGCCCCTTGATCACCTTGAGGAGCCCCTGGGTGCCGGAGGCGGAGAGCTCGTCGCGGGCGCGCAGGAACTGGCCGAGGAGCTGCTCGTGCAGCCGCAGCAGCTGGGTGTACTCCCGCTTCGCCTGCGCCTGCGTCTCGCCGCCTTTGCCGTCCGTCATCGCGCCTCGGAGTTCCTGGATCGGCCCGGAGCCCCGCGAAGGGCGCGTCCGGGCGAACAGGCTCGATAATAAGGGGCGTCGGCCCGCGGCCGGCAACCGCGACCGATGCGGAGCTCCGCCCCGATCGTGTGGGGTCGATCTTGACCGGGAGCTGTCCGGCGGGGTACGCATACGCCGGCCCCCCCACCAGGAGGAACGTCTGGACACCGCGCTCATCCGCCAGATCCGCTTCACGGCCCGCCACCACTACGGCCACCCGGATCGGAGCGAGGACGAGAACCGGAGCCGCTTCGGCGCGCAGGCGCGCTCGCATGCGCACGAATGGCGCGTGCGCGTGGAGGTCCGGGGGCCCGGAGATCGGGAGACCGGCTTCGTGGTGGACCTGGGCCTCCTGGACGGGGCGCTCGCGCGGGTCCTGGGCGACTGGGAGGGGCGCGATCTCGCCGAGTGCATCCCGGAGATCGCCGCGGGGGCCATGCAACCGAGCACGGAATCGCTCGCGCGATGGCTCCACGGACGCCTGGATCGCGAGGTGCCGCCGCCCGCGCGGGTCGCCTCCGTGGAGGTGTGGGAGAGCGACGACCTCGGCGCGCGGTACCCGGCGTGAGCGGCGTGAAGCCCCGCTCCGTGCGGGAGATGGTGGGCGCCCCCGGGCGGGAGCCTTCCGAGGGCGCCGAGCCGTCGGGGGACCGGCAGGTCGTGACGCTCGAGCTCGACGGACGGGCCTGGGAGGCCTGCGCGGTCGGAAGCACCGACGCCGCCCGCCGACCGAGCTCCGCGCCGCTCCTCCTCGTGCGCTTCACGCCGCTCCCGGACTCCGCCGGCGGGCCGGACACGAGGCCCGCACCGGAGGAGGCGCTCGAGTCCTGGGTGGTCGGCGCCTCGCTCGACGAGGTGCCCCGCGACCGCCTTCTCGACGCGCTCGGTCGGGCGCGCCCCTGGTCGGCGGACCCTCCCCGGAAGCCCTTCTTCGAGGACGTCGGAGGGCGCCGCGGCCGCTGAGCCGCGGAAAGACGGTCGGCGCGCGGGAGCCGGCGCCGCGGGGAGCTCCGATCGGAGTCGTCCGCGACGTCCTGGCCAGGAACTTGTGAGAGGGTCGAGGGGTCGGGCTGCGGGGCACGCTCTTCAACACGGTGCACGTTCAAGGTGTCATCTAGTAGCCAGCACGAAGGGCCGAAGGACGCGGAGCTCGTGAAACGGGCCCTCAAGGGAGACGCCTCGGCGTTCAGCACCCTCGTGTCCCGGTATCAGCGGCCCGCGTATGCGGTCGCCCTTTCCGTGCTGGGGAGGCACGAGGACGCGGAGGATGCGGCTCAGGAAGCGTTCGTGGTCGCGATCGAGCGCCTCGAGGAGTGTCGGAACCCGGACCGCTTCGGTGGATGGCTGCTCACCATCGTGCGGAACCGGTCGAAGAACCTGATCCGGCGCGAGACGCTGCGCGAGACGGACCAGGTGCCGCCGGGCGCGACGTCGCGAACGCCGACGCCGGACCAGGAGGCGGAGGCGTCGGAATTGAGGCGCCGGCTGGAGGAGGCGATGCGAGGCCTCCCGGAGGTACAGAGGGAAATCGTGCTGCTGCACGATCTCGAGGGATGGAAACACAGGGAGATCGCCGAGCGCCTGGACTTGCCACCGGGCACGGTTCGGTCCCATCTACATTTTGCGAGGAAGGCCCTGCGGCACGCGCTGCGCGACATGCCCGGCGCTCCCAGGGCGAAGAGGAAGGCTCGATGAGCAATAGATTCGAACGGTTCGACGAGAGCCAGGATCCCGAGCTCGCCCGCGCGCTCGCGGCGCTCGATCCCGGTGCGCTCGAGCCGGCGTACTGGAGCCGGTTCGAGGACTGGGTGATGGCGAGCGCGGGTCCGGCGCTCGCGCGTCGGCGGGCGATGTCCCACGTCACGATCGCGGACGTCGTGTTCTCGTGGGCGCGGACGCTGGTGCCGACCGCGCTCGCCGCGGCCACCATCGCGGGGCTCGCGCTCCTGCGCGCCCGCCCGGCGCCGGCCGCACCGCAGCCCCTGGGCATCGAGGAGCTCCTCGTGAGCGAGATCGACGGCCCCGCCATCCCGTGGTTCCTCGCGCCGGAGTCGCCGCTCAACTCCCGCTCGTTCATCTCGGAGATCTTCTGATGAGTCACGGCGCCCGGACCCGACTGGTCACCGTGTTCGTGCTGGTGGCGGTCTTCAGCTCGGGCCTGCTGCTCGGGCTGGCGGCCGACGCCGGCCTCGTGGCCACGCCTCCGACGGAGGTGGTCATGGTCGACGCGGACGACGACGGCGAGGACCGGGTCCCGATGTACCAGCAGATCGGGCCGACGCCGGAGCAGAGCGTCATCATCGACTCCATCGTCGCGGAGCACCGCGAGCGCATGGACTCGCTGCACGCGGTGTTCCGGGCGAACTACGATCCCCAGTTCCGCGCCATCGTCGAGGAGACCCGCGAGGAGATCAAGCGGGTGTTCACCCCCGAGCAAGCCGCGCGCTACGACTCGCTGACCCAGGCCCGGGACCGCGAGCGCGCCGCGCGGAACATGCCGGAGCGCTGAGCGCCGGGGTGGGGCCCGCGAACGGAACTCCGGGACGCGGTGCCTCGTAGGGGACGACACGAGCGACCGGCGGACGGCCGCGCGGACCACGCGCGGCCGTTCTGCGTTCATCGAGGGGAGGGAAGGGTTCCGTGAAGGATCTGGTCATCCGCACCGAGGACCTCCGGAAGGACTACGTCCTGGGGGCGGAGACGGTCCGGGCGGTGCGCGGCGTCGATCTCGAGATCGCGCGCGGCGAGTTCGTCGCCGTGATGGGTCCTTCCGGCAGCGGGAAGTCGACGCTGATGAACATGATCGGCTGCCTCGACACGCCGACATCCGGCCGGTACTGGCTGAACGGGCGTCTGGTGAGCGAGCTCTCCGAGGACGACCTCGCGCGCGTGCGGAACCGCGAGATCGGCTTCGTCTTCCAGACGTTCAACCTGCTCCCGCGCGCCTCGGCGCTGCACAACGTCGAGCTGCCGCTGATCTACGCCGGCGTGGGCGCCCGGGAGCGCCGCCAGCGGGCGGCGGAGAAGCTCGAGATGGTGGGCCTCGGAGACCGCATGGAGCATCGCCCGCCGGAGATGTCCGGCGGCCAGCGCCAGCGCGTCGCCATCGCCCGGGCGCTGGTGAACGAGCCGGCGCTGCTGCTCGCGGACGAGCCGACCGGGAATCTCGACTCCGCCACGAGCACCGAGGTGATGGAGCAGCTCGCCGAGCTGAACGCCCACGGACAGACGATCGTGCTGGTCACCCACGAGCACGACATCGCGGCGTACGCGAAGCGGCAGGTGCACCTGAAGGACGGGGTGATCGAGCGCGACTTCCTCCGGGAGGGGGTCGAGGCGCCGGTCTAGGCTCCCCGGCCGATCCGGTCCCTCCTCAGCGCTCCAGCGTGATCCGGAGGGTCGTGCCCCGGCGCACGATCTCGAGCTCCGGTGTGCCCGCGCTCCGCACGATCGCGATCCGGAGATCCTCCACGGACGGGGTCGCCTCCCCGCCCACCCGAACGATCACGTCGCCGGGCCGCAGGCCTGCCAGCGCCGCGGGGGTCTGAGGAGGCACGTCCACGACGAGCACCCCGCGCCCCACGCCGAAGTAGCTTGCCATCTCGACGCGGAGATCGATCACCTCCGCGCCCGCGACGCGGTTCCTGCCGAGGAGATAGGGCACGAGGGGGCTGAAGGGAGCGCCCGCGGTGGGGGCCGGCGGCGCCACGACGACCGGCGCGGACGCCTGCCGCTGCCGCGGCGCCGGAGGCGTGGGCGCCACGCGGGCCTGCTCCGCGATGCGCACGCGGGTCTCCTCCATCGCCCGGAGGATGGATGCCACGATCGAGTCCGCGTCCGGTCCGACGCGCACCTGCACGTCCACCTGCGGAGGACCTCCGGCCGGGCGACGCGCCGGAACCACCTCGACCGTGCGCTCCCTGCCGTCGCGCAGCACCACGAGGCGGACGGGCCGACCCGCCTGGAAGACCGACGGCTCGCGGAACACCTCGATCGCGCCGAGCCCGCCCACCCGGACCAGGATGTCTCCGGGCCGGACGCCGGCGGCGGCGGCGGGCCCGTCGGGCAGCACGCCGTCGACGACCACCCACGGCTCGCCCGGGCGAGGTCCGTCGGCGACGCGCAGGCCGACCGATACGCCGATCCAGCCGGGCGCCTCCTGCGCCGATCCCGGCTCCGGCGCCGCGGCCGCGAGGAGGGCGGCGAGGAGCGCCGCCCCGAACGTGCGGCTCAGAACCATCCCTCCCCGCTCGACACGAGTCGGGCCGTGGCTTCCCGCTCCGCGAGGGCGGAGGCGAGCAGCCCGTTGAGGTACGGGTCTCCGGGGGCCTGCCGCACGGCCGCCTGGCCGGCGAGCACGAGGTGCTCGAGCGCGGCGTACCGGCTGATCGGATCGATCTGCGCGGTCCCGCCGCTGCGGGCGGCGAGCTCCCGGTAGCGGGTCATGGCCTCCACGTAGCGCTGCTCGGCCATCCGCACGGCGGCCTCCGCCCCGTCGAGAGCTTCGGTGCCCGCCTGCCCGGCCTCCGCGACGACCTCGGTCGGGTCCGCCTGGCCCGCGCGCGGAGCCAGGGTCGCGCCCGAGAAGGCCCCGAGCCCGAAGAGGAGGAGCGAGGCCGCCACACGGACCCACCCCGGCGTCCGGCCGAGGCCCAGGCGTGCGAGGAGCCCGGGGTCGCGCACGAGCCCCTCCGAGCGGAGGCGCGCCTCGAGCACACCCCAGTCGCCGCGCGGCGGGAGGATCTCGGGGAGGGATCGCAGCGCGCGCGTCTGCGCGCCGTACCCGGCGAGCTCCTTCGCGCACGGCGCGCAGGAGTCCAGGTGCGCCCGCTCCGCTTCCGTCGGTTCTTCGTCCACGAGACGCGCGAGCGTCTCCGCCGTCAGATGCTGCATGTCTCCACTCCGCGATCCGGCCGGGTCGATTCCTCGGCTTCGAGGGATCCGAGCAGGTCCCTCATCTTCGCCCGGGCCTTGAACAGCTGTGACTTCGAGGTTCCCGGCGCGATGCCGAGCACCTCTCCGATGTCTTCGTGCGTGTATCCCTCGACGTCGTGCAGGATGAGCACCTCCCGCATCCTCGCCGGAATGCGATCGAGGGCCCACGCGATCCGCTCGCGCAGGAGCACGTCACCCGTCCGCGCCTCGATCGAGGGGTGCGCCTCGCCCGGCTCGGCCGGGAGGGGCGTCTCACGACGCCTGCGCGTCTCCGCCTTGCGCAGCGCCTGGAGCGCCGCGTTCACGGCGATCCGGTGCAGCCACGTGGAGAAGCGTGCCTCGCCGCGGAACGTCGGCAGCGCGCGGATCGCCCGGATCCACGCCTCCTGCGCCCAGTCCTGCGCCAGATCGTCGTCCCCCGCGATCCGCCGCACCACCGCGTACACCCGGGGCGAGAAGCGGTCGTAGAGGGCCCGGATCGCCCGGGCGTCCCCGTCCGCGGCGAGGCCGATCAGGCCGTCGTCGGTCGTCGTCGTTGCGCTCGTTTCCATGGGTCGTGGGTGTGACGGCGCAGGGCGGCCCGAGGGTTGCCCGGGCCTCGGCGTGCGGCTTCGCACGCCGTCGTGTACCATACCTTCCGCCGGGCTTCAGCGGCAGCGGAGCCCGCTCTCCTCGTCACACCCCTCCGTCCCGGAATCGAATCCATGCCTTCTGTGCAACAGCTCGCGGGCGCCTCCCACCTCGAATGCACCGGCACCGGCGAGATCCTCGAAAGCGAGCAGCTCATCGGACTGTCTCCCGCCGGCAAGCCGCTCTTCGCGCGCTACGACCTCGAGATCCTCCGTGAGCGCTTCACGCCGGAGGAGGTGCGCGGTCGGCGGGCGGACCTGTGGCGGTACGCGGAGGTGCTGCCGGTGCGGAACCCCGACGCCCGCCTCGCGCTCGGCGAGGGATGGACGCCGCTGATCGACGCCTATCGCACGGCGGCGCGGCTCGGCGTGCGGCGGCTCTGGATCAAGGACGAGGGGCAGAATCCCACGGGCAGCTTCAAGGCGCGCGGGCTGTGCCTGGCGGTGTCGCGGGCCCTCGAGCTGGGCGCCGAGGCGGTCGCGATCCCGTCGGCCGGCAACGCCGGGAGCGCGGCCGCGGCGTACGGGGCGGCGGCCGGCCTGCCCGTGCACGTGGTCGTGCCGACCGACACGCCGGCGCCCATCCTCGAGGAGATCACGGCGCTGGGGGCCGATCTCCAGCTCCTCGACGGGCTCATCAGCGACTGCGCGAAGATCGTGCGGGAAGGGGTGGAGCGGCACGGCTGGTTCGA
>CAZOYA010000093.1:0-13936 GCA_964583815.1 uncultured Gemmatimonadaceae bacterium
TGGGCCGGGTGCGCGCACTGCTGCACGTACCGGTTCGCCACGTCCTTGAAGAGCGAGACCAGGTCGACTTCCTGCTGGTAGTCGCCGCCCAGCGCGCGCCGGTCCTGCTGGCCCACGATCGCCACCACGCCCTGGTGGTCCATCTTCGCGTCGTACAGCCCGTTCAGCAGGTGGATCGCGCCGGGCCCCGAGGTGGCGAGGCACACGCCCGGCCGGCCGGTCCATTTGCTGTGCGCGGTCGCCATGAACGCGCTCAGCTCCTCGTGCCGGGACTGCACGAACTCGATCGCGTGATCGGTGCCCTCGGCCCGTTCGAGCGCGCCCATGATCCCGTTGATGCCGTCGCCCGGATAGCCGTAGATGCGCTCGACGCCCCAGTCGGAGAGGCGCTGGATCATGAAATCGGCGACGGTCTGGGCCATGGCCTCTCCCTCCTCCGCGGGGTTCCGGCGATCGGGCTCGCGACGGACGGGGGCGGCAAGATCCACGCCATGGAAGGGGGGTACCGGGCCGCTTGCCGGCCGTCGTCGGCGGCTCTACCGTCCGGGTCCACCAGGCGTATCCGCGGCCTCGGAGGAATCCCCATGACGGAACGGCGATACGACGAGGACGAGGTCGCCGAGATCTTCGCGCGCGCGACCGACGAGCGGGCGGGCGGCGGGTCGCCGGCGACGGGGCCGCACCGCGGCCTGACGCTCCGGGAGCTCGAGTCGATCGCGGAGGAGGTGGGGATCGCGCCGGAGCGCGTGGCGGAAGCCGCGCACGCGTTGGACCGCCGCGGCCAGTCCGGCCGGCCCCGGACGCTGCTCGGCGCGCCCCGCTCCGTGCGCCACGACGTTCCCCTGCCCCGCCCTCCGACCGACGACGAGTGGCAGCGGCTCCTCGCCGATCTTCGAGAGACGTTCGAGGCGACGGGGGTGGTGCGGAGCGAGGGCGCCCTTCGAAGCTGGTCGAACGGAAACCTCCAGGCCCACGTGGAGCCGCACGGGGACGGGTGGCGGCTCCGTATGCAGACCCTCAAGGGGGAGGCGGGGACGGTCGCGGGCATGGGGACGATCTTCGCCGTCGTGGGCACGCTGCTCACCATCCTGGCCCTGCTCGACGTCCCCGGCCGCGATCTCGGCGTCGCGCTCGCCTTCATGACCGTGGGCTTCGCGCAGCTCGGCTGGCTACGGGCGTCGCTCCCCCGATGGGCCGAGGAGCGCGAGCACCAGATGCAGGAGATCGCGGAGCGCTTCACCGCCCTCCTCGAGCCCTGACGGGTGTGCGGTCGATACGGTCTCACGGTCCCGTCGGAGAACCTCGTGGACGCCTATCCCGTGGACGTCGTGCTCGTCGAGCACCGGCCGCGGTACAACATCGCGCCCACGCAGGACGCTCCGGTCGTCGTGAGCGACGGACACCGGCGCTTCCTCGCCCCCTTCCGGTGGGGTCTCGTGCCGCACTGGGCGGACGACCCGGCGATGGGCAACCGGCTCATCAACGCGCGCGCCGAGTCGGTCGGCTCGCGCTCCGCCTTCCGCGACGCCTGGCAGGCGGGGCGGCGGTGTCTCGTCCTGGCGGACGGCTTCTACGAGTGGCGGAGGCCGGAGGACGGCGGCGGTCCGAAGCAGCCCTACTGGATCCGCCGGGCCGACCGACGTCCCTTCGGCTTCGCCGGGCTCTGGGAGCGCTGGGGCCCGCGCCGCGATCCCCTGCGCTCGTTCACGATCCTGACGACCGACGCGAACGAGCTCGTGCGCCGGGTCCACGACCGGATGCCGGTCATCCTCGACGAGCGGGGGTGGGAGCGCTGGATCGATCCCGCCACGCCGCCGGAGGACCTGCGCGACCTGCTCCGCCCCTACGCCTCCGAGGCGCTCGAGGCGGTGCCCGTCTCCACGCTCGTCAACGATCCGCGGAACGAGGAGCCGGGGTGCATCGCGCCTCTTGCCGAGGCATGAGGCCGCCGATCTAGGCCGGCTCCACCCTCCGCAATACCCAGATCACGTTGTAGCCGAGCGCGTGCCGCCGGCTCCATCGCCGCCGGTTCGCCCACTCCACGCGCTCGATCGCGCTCCACGACAGCCCCCACGCGCGCTTCTCGGTGTGCGGCCAGACGCCGAGCGAGTGACGCTCGACCACGCGGAAGTCACGGCGCGTGAAGAGCTCCTCCAGGTGCCGGTTGACGGCACCCACGGCGGGGCGGCCCGAGAGCCGCGCTCCCGTGTAGCGGAGAGACCAGAAGTTCCGGTGGTTGTTGAAGACGACGAAGCCGCCGGGCTCCACCAGCTCCCGGATCTGGTCGGCCGCACGGGCGCGCAGGGCTCCGTCGGCGTTCGCGAAGAACCGGAAGGCGGTCACGAGGCGGAACGAGCCGGGCCCGAAGATGTCCACCGCCTCCCGTCCGTCGGCGAGACGGAACCGGACGTCCGGGTGGTTCGTGCGCGCCACCTCGAGCATCGACGGCGAGATGTCCACGCCCTGCACGTCCATCGAGGGATCGAGCCGCTTCAGGTGCCCGGCCACGCGGCCGGTGCCGCTGGCGAAATCGAGGGCCTCGGGCACGGGTCCGATCCGCTCGAGCACGTCCCGGAGCACGTCCTGCTCGAGCGCCCACATGAGCGCGCGCCCCGGGCGGATGCGGAAGTCTTCGTCGTACTCGGGCCCCTTTCCCAGGTGGCTGACCGAGTAGTCGATCGGGCGTGCCTCCGGCTTCGTGTCGAAAACCCCCATCGGTGCGTGTCTCCGATCCCGGAATGGCCGGGTCGCGGTCGCGTCGTTCCTTCGGTCCGCGTCGGCCGTATGCAACATGCGTACCGCCCGGGGCGGGCTCGACTTGCCCGACGTCCGGGCGGACCCGATCGTCCGTGGTGATCTTCGGCCACCCCGAGCACGACCGGCACGAGCGCGTCTGCCACGTCCAGGACGCGCGTTCGGGGCTCCGCGCCATCGTGGCGATCCACCGCCGTCGCGCCCGCGGAGCCGTGGGTGGCGTGCGCTTCCGCCCCTACCGCAGCGAGGAGGACGCGCTCGCCGACGTCCTCCGCCTCTCGCGGGCGATGACGTACAAGAGCGTGCTCGCGGATCTTCCCCTGGGGGGCGCGAAGAGCGTGATCCTCGGGGACCCGGAGCGCGACAAGACCCCGGAGCTGCTCCGCGCCTTCGGCCGCGTCGTCGAGGCGTTCGGGGGCGCCTACCTCTGCGGGCCGGACGTCGGCACCACGACCGAGGACATGGACGTCGTGGCGCTGGAGACGACCCACGTGGGCGCGACCACCCGGCAGATGGGGAGCTCCGCGCCTCCGACGGCGCGCGGGGTCTTCCGGGGGCTGCTCGCGCTCGCGCGCCACGCGCTGGGCTCGTCCGAGCTGGCGGGGGTGCACGTCGCCGTGCAGGGCGCGGGGGCGGTCGGAGCCCATCTCGCGACCCTGCTCGCGCAGGCCGGCGCGACGGTCACGGTGGCGGACGTGCGCGAGGGGGCGGTGCGCGCCCTCCGGGAGCGCGTGGAGGTGCGGGTCGCCTCGCCGGACCAGATCCTCTTCGTGAAGGCGGACCTGCTCGCACCGTGCGCGCTGGGGGGCGTGCTCTCCGCGGGCACCATCCCGTGGATGAGGGTGCGCGGGATCTGCGGCGGCGCCAACAACCAGCTCGAGACCGAGGCAGACGCGCGCCGGCTGCGGGAGCGCGGCATCGCGATCGTGCCGGACTTCGTCGCGAGCGCGGGCGGGATCATCGCCGGGATGGCGGCCTCGGGCATCTATCCGAAGGAGGAGATGCCAGCCAAGCTCGACGGGATCTATGCGCGGACGCTCGCGATCCTCGCCGCCGCGGACCGCGAGGACCGCACGCCGCACGAGATCGCCTACCGCATGGCCGACGAGATCCTCGCCCGCGAGCGCGAGGCGCCGGCCGCGCTCAGTGCGCGGTCCGGTCGCGGCTCCAGGTCACGATGAGCTCCACGAGCTCGTCGCCCGCGAGCGTGCCCACGTCGATCCCGAGCGCCGCGTCGATGTCGTAGGCCCAGGCCAGCGTCCGGAGATCGGCCGCCGAGAGCGCGCGCAGCCGGGCGCGGAGGTGCTCCTCGCCCCGGTGCACCTCGAGGAGCGGGTTGAGGACCAGCTCGTCCGCGGCCAGCCCGCGCGCCGAGCCGGGGTCCGGGATCGGGCCGTCGAAACGGGGGCTCTCGTGGACCGGCCCGGCGGGCGGCGGCGGCTCGGGCTCCTCGTCGGCGAGGGTCCGCTCGAGCGCGCCCTCCAGGTAGACCGCGCTCAGGCCCTCCGCCCACCACTGCAGGTCCGCGATCGACGACTGCGTGGACTCGCGCCGCGAGCGGAGCACGGGGCTTCCCCCCGGGGGCACGAACTCGATCCAGGACTCCCACCGTCCGTCCGGCCGTTCACGCCCGCAGATCTTCGCCACCCACGCACGCCCGTCGTCGGCGGTGAGCGGCTCCCCGAAGGTCCGTAGCACCCGTGCTTCCATTCTCCGCCTCCTGTGCCGCGTTCGTGCTCGCCGGACTCAAGAACCATGCCCCTCGATCCCGCGCAGCGTGGCGGCGTACACGACCCGGAAGCGCGCGCGTCCCGCGTCCATGCATCGCCGGATCGCCACGGCGTCGCCCTCGCAGACGGCGTAGTCGTCCTCCGTCGCGAGCACGTGCAGGTGGACCGCGCCGTCCCGCATCCAGGTGAGCCGCATGAACCCGGGCGCGGAGGTCCCCCACACCATGCCTTCCTCGAGCCCGAGCCCGGTGGGATCGCTCCCGGCGCCGCTCACCAGCGTCCACCCGGGCTCGTCGGGGTCCGCGCCGCGGAAGACCTGGAGCGAGTGGTCGTGTCCGGAAACCCAGAGGAGCGGCGCTCCCATTCGCGTGAAGAGCGCGCCCAGCTCCGCCCGGAGGGCGCGGTAGGGCCCGGAGTTGAGATCCTGGAGGAGCGCGCCGGTCCGCCGGAGCAGCCAGTGGACCCCGTACCCGGCGGCCGGCACCGGATGGCCGGCGCCGTGCATCCCTCCCGAGATCCAGGGATGGTGGGCCGCCACCGTCGCGCCCGGACCCGCTCGCTCGAGGAGCCGCCCGAGACGGTCGAGCACGGGCCGTTGCCGCGCCGGATCCCGGACCTGGAGCCACCACTGGGTGTCGATCGCCAGGATCCGCGCGCGCGTCCCGACGTCGAGCAGCACCGGCCCGGGCTCCCCGGGCTCCGGGACGAGCGTCACCGCGAAGCCCTCCCGGCGGAACCGCGCCAGCAGGCGGTCCTCGTTCCGCAGTCGTACGAGCCCCTCGGCCCCGCCCATCTGGCCCCAGTCGTGGTTGCCGGCGAGGAAGTACCCGCGCACGGCATGGCGGCGCGCCGCCGGGCCGGCCACCGTACGCACCTGGCTCAGCAGCCGGAGGCTGTCGGCGGCGAAGTCGTCGCTGCCGGGATCCCGGACGCCCACCGGGTACACGTTGTCGCCCAGGAAGAGGACGGCCACCGAGGAGTCCCGGCCGACCACCCCGGCCCAGTGCTCGACCTCCTCTCCGAGCCGCGCGGTGACGGGGCTCCGCCCGGCGACCGCGTCCCCCGCGTCGCCGATCAGGAGCACCACGGCGTCGATGGAATCCGGACGGGGGGCCGGATCGATCCACTCGGGTCGGGGCGGCGGCGTGACGCAGGAGAGCACGAGCGCGACCGCACCGGCCGGCACGAGGCACGCCCACCGGCGTCTCCACGGGCGACGCCTCACGGCAGCGCGATCCGCACGACGATGGGGATGCGTCGCGCGCCCGCGCCCACGACCGGGTCGCCCGCGGCCGGACCGTCCGGCGGGTCCCGACCGAGATCCCGGAGCGCGGCGATCGTCACGCCAAGCACGAGCCCGGCCGCTCCGCCGATCACGCCGCCCGCCCAGCGGCCCTCGGCCTCCCGCCACCGGAGCGCTCCGTACGCCGTTCCGACCATCGCCCCGCCGGCCCCGCCCACGAGGCCGCCGAGACCCGCGCGGCCCAGCCGGTCCCAGCCGGCCAGACCCAGCGCCACGCCGCTCGCGGTCCCCAGGAGGATCGGCGTCGAGCGCCACCCGAAGGCGTCGCGGAGCGAGTACAGGTAGTTGCCCCGTCGCGCCTCGGCGCTCACGACACCGACGGCGACGAAGGTGCCGGCGACCATGCCTCCGACCCCGCCCGCGATCGCGGGCAGGACTTCCTGGGCGGGCGCCGGCGCGGGCGCGGCGACGCCCGGAAACATGCCGAGGAGGAGCGCCCACGGGCGGGCACGAGCACGGACGAGCGAGCGGGTTCTGGGCATCGCGCTGCGGGGGGTGGGAACGGACGGTTCGGCCCAGGAACGGAAGGATCGTGCCGTGCCTCGCGCGGCCCTTTTCGGCGCGACCGGCGGCGCGACCGGCGGGCACCGCGCACCCCGATGGCACGGATCGTGAATGCGCTCGGGCTGCGAATGCACCGACCGAGGCGGGGGATGGCACCGGAGGCACACGAGCAGGGGCGCCCAGCCCCCGGACGCGGACGAGCGCGCAGGAGCGCCCGCCTTCTCCTGCTTTGCGGTCTCGGGACGGCGGCGACGCTCGCCTTCCTCCCCCAACTCGGGGCCATCGATCCCTGGATCGCCGCACGCGGACGGGCCCCTTCCGGGCCGCCTGCCCCGACCGTGGCGGAGCCGTCGACGGCGCGGACCGCCCCGCCGACCGGCCCGGCCGCCTGCCGGTGCGTGCCGCCCTGGGACCGGGCCCGGTGGGGCGCGCTCCTCGACTTCCTCGCGACGCAGCCGGAAGGGGAGGTCGCGGTCCTCGCCTCGGCGGGGGCATGGCTCGCGCCCGCCAGCTACGGGACGCTACGGAGCGAGCTTCCCGCGCACCGGGTGCTCGGCCTCGCACGGGATCCGACGAGCCCCGTCGGGTACCGGCTGATGACGCCGGAGGCGGAAGCGACGGAATCGGTTACGCGCGTGTCGCTTCCGGACGCCGTCCGTCTGCTCGTCGTCCCGGACGCGTACGTGGCCGACCTCCTCGACCCCGCGACGCTCGCCGTCGAGCACCTGGCGACGACGACGGGAGACAGCGTCGCCGTGGTTCGGCTCCCGGCGCGCTCGACCCTCGAGCTCCGCATGCACGCCGGCCACCCGCACGTCGTCCTGAGCCAGCCCGAGCGCGACCCGGCGGAGCCGCTGCCGCGGCTGCTGGTGCTGGGCGCGCGCATGCTCTCGCCGATCACCGGGCCGGCGAGCCCGAACGATCCGGTGCGGTGGGACTTCTTCGGCAGCGACCTCGCGAACGTCTTCTGGCACGACGATCGCCTGCAGGTGACGTTCGGGGACTCGTTCGGCCGGGGGAACCGGTGGAGCGGTCGGAACTGGCGGAGCAACGCCATGGCCGTCCTGGAGCCCGTCCGCGGCCGTCCCGAGGAGCTGCGCTTCGCGTCGATGGTGAGCGGCGGGTTCGGCTGGGCGCGGGAGATCCTGCCCTCGCGCAAGGTCGACAACATCGAGATGACCGTCCTGCCGACCAGCGGCGTCTCCGTCGGCCACCGCATGTTCCTGCACTACCAGTCCGTGCGGCACTGGATCGAATCCGGTTTCTGGCAGGTCGGCCACGCGGGGATCGCGTACTCCGACGACGGCGGCCAGCACTGGATCCGCCCCGCGAGCGCGCGCTGGCCCGGCCGGATCGGGTTCGAGCAGGCCGCGCTCGTGCGACACGAGGGGATGGTCTACGCCTTCGGCATTCCGGCGGGGCGCGTCGGGCCCATCCGCCTGCGTCGGGTCGCCGAGGATCAGATCCTCGAGGCGGCGGCCTGGGAGTACTGGAACGGCGGCGGGTGGTCGCCGGCGCCCGTCGATGCCGCGCCGCTCTTCCCCGGACCCGCGGGACAGCTCTCGGTGGCGTGGAACCCGCGCCACCGGCTCTGGATGATGCTGTACCTCGACCCCTCGCAGGACGCGATCGTGTTGCGCCTCGCGCCGACGCTCACCGGCCCGTGGAGCGAGGAGCAGGTGGCCGTCCGGGGGCAGCACGGAGCGCACCCGGGCCTCTACGCCCCCTACATCCTGCCCATCCCGCAGACCGGGGAGGAGGTCTGGTTCACCATGTCCAAGTGGTGGCCCTACAACGTCTTCCTCATGAGGATGACGCTGGCGGAGGGAGCACCGCTGGTCGTCCGGTGAGGCGTGAGGCGCGGCTCCGTCACGGCTGCGCGTGACACGTCGCTGGTGCAGATTGCCGGTGGCCGAGTCCCCCACATTCGGAGGCGTGATCCGTGGAACCAGACGACCTGCACAGCACGCTCGCGCATCTCGAGCACGACCTCTGGATGCGCGGTGCGGACTTCTACCGGGAGACGCTCGCCCCCGAGTGCCGGATGGTCTTTCCCGGGATCGGGCCGATGGGCCGCGAGGCGGCGATCGAGGGGATCGCCTCGGGGCAGCGGTGGGAGGAGGTCGCGATGTCGGAGATCGAGGTGACGCGGATCGCGCCCGCCACCGCCCTGGTCACCTACGAGGTGAAGGCCGCCCGCGACGGCGACGACGAGGCGTACCACGTCTACGCCGCCAGCGTCTACACGCGGGTGGACGGCGACTGGAAGCTCGCCTTCCATCAGCAGACGATGGCGGAATGAGCGGGCGCCGCGTGCTCGCGCCCGTGCTCGTGGCCCTCGCGCTGGCCGCGTGCGAGGAGGGCGCGCCCGGGGAGAGGCCGGAGCCCCCCGCGAGCCCCGTCGCCCGCGAGCCGGCGGCCGGAGCCGATGTCGCGCCCGCCTTCGAGATGATCGGCCTCTCGCCGGGCGAGGGGATCCCCCGCTTCCTCGCGACGGGCGAGCCGCTCGAGCTGCGCGGGGCGCCGAGTCCGGAGGCGCCGCTCGTCCGGGTCGCGCGACCCTCCGCCGGCACCGTCGTGGAGAGCGACTCGGTCCGCTACCGGACCACCGTGCCGGGACGGATCGAGGCCGTGCGGGCCACCGAGCTGGAGGGACGGAGCCTCGGCGCCGGGCGTACGCTCTCGCGGGACGCCTACTACGCCCCGGCCGCCGCGCCCGGCCGCTGGCAGCTCGAGCCGGGCGAGACGCTGCTCTGGCTCCAGGACCGGGCCGAGGGCACCTGCTTCGTCCGCATCGACGACGCGCTGATCGAGGCGAGCCCCTGCCCGTCGTTCCTGGAGGCCTTCCGGGTCCTGTCACCCCCGGTGACCGAGTGGTGGATCCGGGCCGCACCGGACGGGGGCGCCCCGGGGTGGGTGCTCGTCACGGACCGGACCGTGGAGGTGCGGCGCTCGTTCTGAGCGGGCGCCCGGGGCGGGCCGGAGCGCGGGCCGGACCGGCCGGCAGCAGCACCGGCCGGCCCGCGCTCCGAGCGACTCAGCGGGGAACCTCCTCGCGCGCCGGTCCGTCGGGGCCGACCGGGCGCGGCGGCAGCGGACGCATCGGGCCCGCCGACGCATCCCCTCCCTCGGCGACCGTCACGACCGGGCCGCCCCAACCGCTGACGGGCGTCGGCACGTGCCGGTCCGTGGTCGTGCCGTCGCCCACCTGGCCCGCGAAGTTCGCGCCCCAGCACCACGCGTCGCCGGCGGCGTCGATGCCGCAGGTGTGGAAGTCCCCGGCGTCGATCGCCGCGAACTGCAGGCCGCCGCTCACCGCCGCCGGCGCGTCCTGGTCCGCCGAGTCGCCGTTGCCCAGCTCGCCCGTGTCGTTGTAGCCCCAGCACCAGGCGGCGCCGCCCTCGTCGAGCGCGCACGTGTGCCACTCGCCGACCTCGAGGAGCGCGAAGGCGTGGTCGCCGACGACCTGCGCCGGGGTGTGGCGCTCCGTCGTCGTGCCGTCGCCGAGTCGCGGATCCTCGTTGAAGCCCCAGCACCAGATCTCGCCCTCCTCGGTGCGGCCGCAGGTGTGGTACTCCCCCGTGCCGATCTGCGCGAACGCGAGCCCGCCGTCCACGGCGACCGGCTCGAGGCGATCCTCCGTGGTCCCGTCCCCGAGCTGACCCTGCGCGTTCCGGCCCCAGCACCAGGCGGTCCCGTCCGTCGCGAGGCCGCAGCTGTGCCGCGTTCCGGTGGCCAGGGCGGCCCAGGTGCGGTCCCCCGCCATCGGGGTCGGCGTCGTCCGCACCTCGGTGCTTCCGTCCCCGAGCTGTCCGTAGCGGTTCTCCCCCCAGCAGAGCGCGGTTCCGTCGCCCAGGAGCCCGCAGGTGTATCCCGTGCCGAGCCGCAGGGTCGTGAAGCGATGTCCTCCGCTCACGCGCGTCGGCTCCGTGCGGTCGGTGGTCGTCCCGTCACCCACCTCGCCCGAGATGTTGCTCCCCCAGCAGTAGGCCTCCCCGGTGATCTCGAGCGCGCACGTGTGCGTCCGCCCGGCGACGATCTCCAGGAAGCGATGGCCTCCGCTCACGCGGGTCGGCAGCACCCGGTCGGTCGTGGTGCCGTCGCCGACCTGGCCGAGCCGGTTCGGTCCCCAGCAGAAGGCCTCGCCCAGCTCGGACAGCGCGCAGCTGTGCGATCCGAGGGAGACGGACGTGGGTCGCGGGGTCGGGGCCGTCTGCTGCTCGGGCGTGGCCCAGGCGCACGTCACCTCCGGGTTCCAGGGCGCGAAGAGGCCGTCCGGGTTCTCCGCTCCGACCCATACGTGCAGTGTCCACAGGCCCGCGTCCTCCTGGCGGGCGAACTCCTGGTCGAGCAGCCGGGGCGCCTCGGCCGAGAGCGCGAGGGGCACCGCGAAGACCGCGGCCACGAGACGGAGCGAGCCGTCCTCGAGCGGCTCGTACAGGAGCCCCTCGGGGCGGCTCGGCAAGAGCTCCGCGTCGCCGAGCAGGCCCACGTTGGCGTAGTGGACGCCCATTCCGCCCGTCGGGCCTTCGAGACACGCCGTCGCGCGTGTGCGCCAGCCGGCCTCCTCCGCCCGCGCGAGATCCCCGAGCGACGCGAGCGCCTCCTCGAGACCGGTAAGCTGGGCGCGAGCCTCCGGGGAGAGCGCATCGGTCTCGGAGGGTCCGGAGGTGTCGGCGACGGCCGGTGCCTCGGGCTGCGGCGGAGCCGTCGGGCTCGAGCATCCCCCGATGAGCAGGAGGGCCGTCGCGCCGGCCAGGACGGTGCGTCCCGCGCGGGGAAAGGGGGCAAACGGGTCGTAACCAAGCGGTCTGTCCAAGCTGGGCCTCCGGTGCTGGGGCCGCGGGCGGCCGCTCCCCCTGGGGGGTCGGGTTGCGCCCTACCGCTTGCCCTGGTCGTGCGATGATTCGGAGGCCCGAAGGGGCAAGGGCCGTACCCTCGGGGCGGCGATGACGGGGAAAGCCACCCGCGCACGCGGGTGATGCGCCGCGGCACACGCCGTCGCGCGGGCCGGACCGCCGCGACCGCTGTCGCGAAGGGGCGTCGAGGATGTGCCGCTCGCGCGGGACACTGTCGCAGCGTGCGGACGATCTCCGGTTTGGCGCGCGCCTACCGGTACCCTGCCGCCTGCAGGTTGAAGAGCTCCGCGTAGCGGCCGCCCGCGGCCACCAGCTCCTCGTGGCTCCCGTCCTCGAGCACCCGTCCGTCCTCGAGCACGAGGATCCGGTCGGCCATGCGGACCGTGGAGAAGCGGTGGCTGATGAGCACGGCCATCCGGCCCCGGGTGAGCTCCGTGAAGCGCTGGAAGACCTGGTACTCGGCGCGCGCGTCGAGCGCCGCCGTGGGCTCGTCCAGCACGAGGATCTGGGCGTCGCGCATGTAGGCGCGGGCGAGCGCGATCTTCTGCCACTCGCCGCCCGACAGGTTCGCGCCTCCCTCGAAGCGCCGACCGAGCATCTGCTCGTATCCGCCCTCGAGCCCCGCGATCACGTCGGCCGCCAGGCTCTTCCGCGCCGCGTCGACGATCCGCTCCTCGTCGCCGAGCGCCTCGATCCGGCCCACGGCGATGTTCTCGCGGGCACGAAGGTCGTATCGGAAGAAGTCCTGGAAGATCACGCCGATCGAGCGTCGCAGGTCGTCGAGGTCGTAGGCGCGGAGGTCCACGCCGTCGAGGAGGATCCGCCCCTCGGTCGGGTCGTAGAGCCGCGTGAGGAGCTTCACGAGCGTCGTCTTCCCCGCCCCGTTCTCGCCCACGAGCGCCACCCGCTCCCCCGGCCCGATGCGGAAGGAGACGTTCCGCACGGCCCATCGCTCCGAGTCGGGATAGCGGAAGCCCACGTCCTCGAACACGAGGCCGTGCCGTACGGGACGAGGCATCGGGCGCGCGTCGGACGGGCTCTCGATCGAAGGGCGCATCCGGAGGAAGTCGAAGAGATCCTCGAGGTGGAGCCCCTGCTCGTAGCTGCGCGCGACCTGCGTCAGGATGCTCGAGATGAGCCCGCGGCTCCGCTCGAAGGACGCGATCAGGAACGTCAGGGATCCGATCGTGATCTGCCCGGTCACGGTGCGGTAGACGATGACGCCGACCGCGCCGTAGTACGCGAGCGTGGAGAAGGTGGTGAGGATCGCCCCCGTCACGGCCCGGTGCGTGGCGACCCGGCGGTTCTCGTGCAGGTACTCGTCGGCGAGCTCGGCGTAGCGCCGGATGAAGTGGTCGGAGAGCCCGAAGAGCTTGATCTCCTTCGCCGGCTCGAGCTCGGAGGCCACCCACCGGTAGTAGTCGAGCTCGCGCCGCTGCGGCGTCCACTGGAACATGAAGGAGTACGCGATGCCGGCGTACGCGGTCTCCCCCAGGAAGGAGGGGAGGATCGCCAGGACGAGGATCGCCAGCAGCCACGGATCGAACGCGACGAGCGAGACCAGGAGCGACGTGAGCGTGAGCGCCTGCTGACCCATCGTGAGGGTCTGCGACAGGAGCGCGACGCGCCCCATCGTCTGCCGGCGGGCGCGCTGCATCTTGTCGAAGAAGTCCGGGTCCTCGAAGTGACGCAGGTCGAGGATCGCCGCGTGCCTCATGAGGCGTACGGACATCTCGTTCGAGAAGAGATCGCCGAGCAGCCCTTCGAGCAGACCGGCGATGCGACCGAGCACGTCCGACAGCACGGCGATGCCGAGCTCGAGCAGCACCAGCCGGACGAGGAGCCCCCAGTCCGGATCCGGCGCGCCCACGTTCGCCACCACCGTGTCGATGATGAGCTTGCCGACCCAGAGCATCGCGAGGGGCGTGAACGCGCTGGCGATGCGGACCAGCGCGATCCCCACGCCGTAGGCGGGACCCGTCCGCCACACCATGCGCAGAAAGGGGGGGATGTGCCGGAAGGCGGCGAGGCGCTCCCGGACCGGCGGGAGCGGATTCCCGCGGTGATCCCTGGGCTGGTAGAACAGGCGCATCGAGGGAAGATGGGCGTTCGAGGGGGTGGTCGGCAGATCGGGTGAGGCGCGGGGTGGGGGCGCCGGGGGCGAGGTCGGGGCCTGGGCCGGACGGGCGCCCCGCCCGCCGCAGCGTCGGGAGCAGGACGCGCAGTCCGCGTGGTCCGCGCACGGGGTCGCCGCTCCCTTGACCGGCCGCCGCCCTGCCGGTAGACCTCAGGCAGGAAGGGCGACGGCAGGGCGCGCCGGGCCAGCATGATTCCAACGGGATCGGCCTGCGCGAGCTCCGTCCGGGCGCGCAACGGTCGAACGCGCGACCCGGTGGAAACCCGCCCGGCGGGAGTGGGATCCGCCGAGGTGGTCAGCCCCGGGGCCGACGGCCCGAGAAGACGAGACGGCTCGGGCAGCCCTGCCGTCGTACCTTCCACGCGATCCGGGAGGGGCCCTCTCGTCGTCCCGCGTCACCGGCCACAGGGTCTCCGTGCGAGCGTCCCATTTGGCCATGGACGGGTTTGGGGGCGGCCGGGAGGGTGTCGGGTCGGATGGCGTGCTGGAGCACCCCCTCGGGGCCCGAGGAGGCGCTCACGGGCACGACGTCGCGCGGGTGACCCTTTTTCGTTGCGGCGGCCCGTTCTCGTGGCTTCCAGGCCCCTTTCCGGAGGCCGCCGAACCCCCCGTTAGATTGGAGCCAAGTGGTTGTCGTGGCTCGAGATGG
>CAZOYA010000094.1:0-13706 GCA_964583815.1 uncultured Gemmatimonadaceae bacterium
GAGGACGTCGAGGAGGGGATCCACGGCCGGCTCGCCGATCCGGATCACGAGCGCCCGGAGCGCCGAGACGTCCGCCCCGGCGTCGTGCATGAGCCGGTGCAGCTCGTCCACCGTGCCGAGGCGCTCCCAGGCCCGGCGCGCGACCTGGCTGTCCCGCGGCGCCTTCTCGAGCATGCGCAGGAGTCGGAGCGATCCCCCCTCCGCCACCAGCTCCTCGAGCACCCGCTCGACGGTCGGGCCCCACACGTCGATCTCGAGCGCCATCTCCATCAGGCGCTCGACCTCGGCGAGCGCGCCCTCGTCGCCGTTCGGCTTCGGGAGCACCGGCGCCGCGCGGGCCATCGCGTCCAGGGAGAGGGTGTAGGCGTCCGGGTTCGGGTCCTCGAGCGCCCAATCGGCGAGCAGCGCGTCGATGTTCTCCCGGAGCGCCGTCTCGGCGTGGGAGCGCGTACGCGGCGACCCTTCCTGGGCGTGCGCGGCGAGCTTGGTGAGCAGGCGCGTCATCGAATGCGAGATCGTCTGGTGGGACGACGTCGCTGCGGCCTGCAGGACCTTGAGCACCGACTCCGCGGTGAGCGACTGGCTCGCGTCGCGCACGAAGCGCCGACGCTGCTCCGTGTTGCCCCCGAACTCGACCAGGCGACGGAGAGTCGGCTCGTCGAGCTCCCGGACAAGGCGGGAGACGCGGCGCCGGGTGCTTTCCGACCCGCCTCCGCTCTCGTCCTTGAGCTGCTCGGTGAGCTGGAGCAGATATCCCACCACGGCCTGGTCGTAGGCCGGCTCGCGCCGGTGGCCGGAGATGCTCCGCGCGACCGTCGTCGCGTCGGGCACCTCGGTGAGCGGCTCCTCCGAGGCCAGCGACACCTGCGCCAGGCCGAGCCATAGCCTCATGGCGCGGTCCGCGCCCGGATCGTCCTCGGGCGCGGGCGCTCCCTCCCGCAGGCGCAGGTGCTCGTAGCCGACCCGGTGGAGCCGCGCGTGCGGCCACCGGGGCATCTCCTCCTCGGGCCGAAGACCGAGCGGCACGCCCTCCCGCTCCGGCTCGTGGCCCAGCGCCTCGAGCAGGCCGGCGACGTCGTCGTGGTCGATGCCGCGCTCGAGCGAGACCGCGCCGAGCTGGTGATCGTGGAGGCGCCGGGCCAGGTCCGCGAGGAGCGGGTGAC
Organism: uncultured Gemmatimonadaceae bacterium; assembly: GCA_964583815.1. Classification (GTDB taxonomy): domain Bacteria; phylum Gemmatimonadota; class Gemmatimonadetes; order Longimicrobiales; family Gaopeijiaceae; genus JAWLHJ01. The sequence goes on from CAZOYA010000094.1 coordinate 1,164, forward strand.
GGGGATCGGTCGCGGTGCCCTCGATCACGAGCTGGCCCTGGGCGACACCGATCGCGAGGCTGCCGCGCGCGTCGAGCACGCCGGCGAGCCGCTCGAGCAGGCTCTCCACCACCCCGTCGAGGGAGGGATGCCCGGGAGGGTACATCGCGTAGCGGTGCACCCCGATCGAGAGGTCGATCAGGAGGTCGCCCAGCTCACGTCCGAGCGAGGTCCGTCCCGCGGAAGGGGCATCGTCGCGCACCGAGGCTCGCAAGTCCCCCTGGGGGTAGGGCATGCCCTTGGTCACGGCCCCGAACATACGGGGCGGCCGCTCCGGTCGCGAGCCTCGTGAGGTGTGGTGTTGGGATCCGGTCGCGTCCCCCGCTCAGAGGGGCCAGAACACCGGGATGAGCGCGAGGAGCACCCCGAAGAGGAGGAGGGTCAGGGGGCCGCCGACCCGGAGGAAGTCGAGAAACCGGTACCGTCCCGGACCGTAGACGATCAGGCACGACGGCTCGAGCGGGGTGGCGAGCGACACGGAGGCCGCGAGGGCGACGCCGACGGCGAAGCTGCGGGGATCCACGTCGAGCTGGGTGGCCGTCTGCATCGCGACCGGCAGCACGACCAGGGCGGCCGCCGCGTTCGACATGGGCTGCGTGAGCACCATCGTCAGGATCAGGAACCCCCCGAGCACCGGCAGCGGACCGAAGCCCCCCAGCGCCGTCACGATGCCGTCCGCCAGGAGGGCCGCCGCCCCGCTCGTGGACATGGCCGTGCCGACCGCCGTCATCCCGCCGATGAGGATGAGCAGGCGCCACTCGATCACGCGGTAGGCCTCCTCGGTGGTGATCGCCTTCGTGAGCACGGTCGTCACGGCCGCGAGCAGCAGCGCGACCGAGAGCGGCGCCAGCCCCGACGCCCCGGCGGCGAGCGCCAGGAGCAGGGCGACGACGACGTACGCGCCGCGCCGGCGCGGGGGATAGCGGCGCGTGGGGGCGGCGGTCTCGAGGACCCAGAGGTCCGGATCCTGGAGGAGCGCGGACACGTGCTCGCCCGATCCGTGCACGAGCAGCAGGTCGCCGGTCCGGAGACGGACGTGGCCGAGCCGCGTCGGGGGCAGGGGGCGGTCGCGCCGGTGGATCGCCAGCGCGACCACGCCGAACCGTTGCCGGAAGCGCACCTCCTCGAGCGTCCGTCCCACGAGCCCGGACCTGGGCGCCACGATCGCCTCGGCCAGCACCAGCTCCCCTTCCTCGAGGTCCACGTCGCTCAGCGCCAGGTCGGGCCGGACCTGGAGCCCGCTCGCGTCCCGGACGCGCGCGAGCTGCTCGACGCTCGCTTGCACGACGAGGAGGTCCCCGACCTCCAGGCGGGTGTCGGCCTCGGGCAGGAACGTCTCCTCGCCCCGGCCGATCGTGAGCACGCGGTTCCCCATGCGGGCGAGGTCGGACTCGAAGACGCGCTGGCCGACGAGCGGGGATCCCTCCTCGATGCGCATCTCGGTCAGGTACCGGCGGACCTCGTACGCCTCGGTGAGGCTGGCGTCCGCGTGGTCGGGGAGGAGGCGGTGCCCGATCGTAGACAGGTAGACGAGCCCCACGGCCAGGAGCACCACGCCCACGGGGGTGAGCTCGAACAACGTGAGCGGCTCGAGTCCGCCGAGCGAGGCCAGCGCGCCGCTCACCGCGATGTTCGTCGAGGTGCCGATCAGCGTGCAGGTGCCGCCGAGGATCGAGCCGAAGGCGAGCGGCATCAGCACCTTCGAGGGGCTCGCGCGCGCCGCGCGGGCCGCTTCGAGCGCGGGCTGCAGGAAGACGGCCGTCGCCGTGGTGTTGTTCGTGACCGTGGACACGGTGGCCGTCGCACCGCTCAGCAGGAGCGAGAGCCGGCGCACGCGCCCGCCGGAGAGGCGCATGAGCGTGTGGCCCAGGCCGGTGAGAACCCCCGTGTGCTCGAGCGCGCCGCTGATCACGTAGATCGACGCGAGGATCACGACGACCTCGCTCGCGAAGCCGGCGAAGGCCTCCTCGGGCGTGAGGGCGCCTCCGAGCGCGAGCGTGACGAGGAGCAGGAGCGTCGTGACGTCGACCGGGACCAGCTCCAGGGACAGGAGGACGATCCCGACGACGAGCACGACGAGGACGAAGGCGGTCACGGGTGGAGGCTCGTGGGCAGGGTGGCGAGCTCCGGCCGCCCGGCGCGTCGGCTCAGGGCGCCGGCGCGGCCACCACCGTGTTGTGCACCGTGCCGATCCGCTCGATCGTGCACGCCGTCCGGTCGCCGGGCTTCAGGTACACCGGGGGCGTGCGGGCTTCGCCGACGCCGCCGGGCGTGTCGGTGCCGACCATGTCGCCCGGCCCGAGCGTCGAGATGTACGAGGCGAACGAGACCAGGTCCCGGACGGTGTGGACCATGAGCGACGTGCTCGCGTCCTGCATGAGCTCGCCGTTGAGCCGGAACTGGATCTGCAGGTTCTGGGGATCCCCCACGAACTCGGCCGGCACCACGAAGGGGCCGCTCGGGCCGAAGCCGTCGTGGCTCTTGCCCATGTACCAGTCCGACCCGTAGCGGCCGTCGGCGCGCTCCTGCCGGTCCGAGACGTCGACCATGGCCATGTATCCGAAAACGTGGTCGAGCGCGTCCCCGACCGGGACCCGCCGCGCCGTGCGGCCCACCACCGCGATCAGCTCGCACTCGAAGTCCACCATGGGCCGGCCGGGCGGCAGCACGATCTCGTCGCCTGTCGCCGAGATCGCCGTCTTGAGCTTCGGGAACAGGTACGGGTTCGGTCGGTTGTCGGACGCCTCGCGCGTCCAGATGCCGGGCAGCCCGACCCGGACGCTGTCGTCGATCACGCTCGTCGTGCCGGAGGTGCGGCCGATCGCCGCCATCTCCTCCGCGTGCGCGGCGTAGTTGCGGGCGGCCATGAGCAGGATGTCGGGATCGTCGAGCGGCGGGAGGATCTCGACGCTCGCGAGCGGGAAGACGTAGGCGGGCGGGCTCGTGCGCGCGGACGTCACGAGCGCGCCGACGCGCTGCCTCCAGCTCTCGTCCCAGCGCTGGATCAGCCCCTTCAGGTCGGGCGGCGCATCCGCGGCCGCCCGCGACAGGTCGATCACCAGGGAGTCCCCCACGACCACGCCGGGGAAGCTGCGCCGGTCCTCGGCGAACATCCCGAGCTTCCAGGGCTCGGTCTGCTGGGCGGAGATCGGCGCTGCATATGCGCCACCGATCGCCATCCAGCCGGTCAGGAGAGCCGTCCACAGCACGTGCAGGTTCCGCACGACCTTCACCCCCGTTCGGAGAGTCCCGTTGCGCCACTGCGGTCAGTATAGGCCGTCGGGCCGGGCGCGACAGGCGGGGGCGCGCGACTCCACGTCTACGAGGACCACGGATACGAGCGCGCGAGCTGCCGGGCGACCGACGGGAGGTCGGGCTCCACCAGGTCCTCGCCGAACGTCCCGAACCAGGCGATCACGAGGTCCCGGCCCGGCGACACGTAGAGGAACTGTCCGCCCCAGCCGCACTTGCCGAAGTCGCCGTCCGCGAAGACGACGTCGGCCTGCCAGGCGGCGTGCACGGGCCGGTCGCCCGCCGTCGACCAGGCCGCGTCGAAGAAGCCATCGCCGAACAGGGCGGGGCGCCCGTCCGCCAGGAGCTTGTCGTGGAAGGAGTCCTGCTCGAGCAGGTGGAGCCCGAAGCGGCCGAGGTCCCGCAGCGTGGTGAAGATCCCGGCGTGCGCCGCCGCGGCCTCTCCGAGCGCGTAGTCGCCCGAGATCATCAGCGCCTCCGACTCGGCCCCGACATGCCGCCACACCCGATCCGAGATGAGCTCGGGCCAGGTCCGGCCGGTCACCTCCTCGGCCACGAGCATGAGCACGCTCGTGTTGGCCGAAGCGTACTCGTAGCGCTCACCCTGCGGGCCGGTGCGCGGCATGTCCGCGACGTGATCGCGGAAGGAGACGGTCGGACGACCGGGCTGCATGCCGACGCTCCGCTCCATGAGGAGCATGCAGGAATCGGGGTCCGCGTAGGCCTCCGCGCTCTCCACGCAGCCGGTCCCCGAAGCCATGTCGAGCACGTTGCGGATGGTGACGCCGGCCCACGCGCTCGCCGCGAGCTCCGGGACGTAGTGGTCGACGGTCCGCGACGGGTCGAGGAGCCCCTCGTCCTGGAGCCGGGAGACGACGAGCCCCGCGACCAGCTTGCTCACGCTGAACCAGAGGTGGCGGTCCCGCGCGTCCATGTTCGGATAGCGCTCGTAGACGATCTCTCCCCGGTGCAGCACGAGGAAGCCGTCGATCCGCGGATCGTTCGAGACGTAGTCGTCGAGTGGGATGGCGCCCCGGTCCCTCGTCCGGACGACGTGGCCGGCGACGTCCGGACGAGGCCTCTCGGGGAGCGAGCGGATCTCTTCCCCGCGGCCCAGCGCCGCCACGGGGAAGAGCGCGTCCACGTTCAGGTGCCCGAAGCGCATCAGCTCCCCGCCGAACCATCCGTCGACGTAGTCCCATCGAGCGCGCAGCGCATCCGCCTCGGCGGCCGAGAAGGGGCCGGCGAAGTCGGCTTCCGGCGGATCGGAGGGCTCGCTGGCGCAGGCGGCGGTCAGGACGGCGAGGGCGACGAGGAGCGGGGCGGAGCGGGACGGGAACGAGCGCATCGTGACCTCCGAGGAACCCTTCTTGACACTGGTGAATCCGGCCGTTACGACAAATCTCGAGGCCACTGGCCCGAACAACCGAGATGACGTCCCCCCCGCCGCCCGGCTCGATCGGGTCACGCCGACTCAGGCGCTTCCGACGGGAGGTGCGTATGACGCGCAGACTCGGTTCGGTTCTCCCCTGCTCGTTCCTGCTGGCGGCCGCCCTGGCCCTGCCGGCGTCGAGCTCCGCCCAGGCGGGCACGGTCACCGGTCGTGTGACGAACGCCGAGACGCTCGGCCCCATCAGCGGCGCCCAGGTGACCGTCGAGGGGACGGGGCTCGGCGGGCTCTCCGATGCCCAGGGCCTGTTCAACATCGCGGGGGTCCCTGCGGGCTCCCAGACCATCAACGTCCAGTATCTCGGCTTCGCCGAAACCACGCGAGTCGTGGACGTCCCCGCGGGCGGGACGGCCACGATCGAGATCGCCCTCGAGACGAGCGCCATCCAGATGGACGAGCTCGTCGTGACCCACACCGGCGAACAGCAGCGCCGCCGCGAGATCGCCAACTCGGTGGGGACCATCCCGGCGGCCGACGTCGCGGAGCTGGCGCCGGTCACCTCCATGTCGAACCTGATCCAGGGGCGGGCGGCCGGCGTGACGATCCTGTCGAGCTCCGGGGTCACGGGGACGGGCAGCAAGATCCGCATCCGCGGCGCGTCGAGCGTCAGCCTGAGCAACGCGCCCCTGGTGTACGTCGACGGCGCGCGCGTCAGCTCCAACGAGCGCAGCTCGACGCTGAACACGGGCGGGCAGACGACGTCCCGGCTCGACGACCTCAACCCCGAGGAGATCGAGTCGATCGAGATCATCAAGGGCCCTTCGGCGGCGACGCTCTACGGCACGCAGGCCGCGAACGGCGTGATCCGCATCACCACGAAGCGCGGCGCCGCCGGGGGCACCCGGTCCAACGTGTGGGCCGAGGGGGGCATCGTGCAGGACCGGAACGAGTACCCGGCGATCTGGCTCGCCGACCAGGCGGACGGCACCGTCTGTCCGACGGTCGATGCCGGGCTCGGGCTCTGCGTCCAGGACCGCATCCGGTCGTTCAACCTCCTGAACGATCCCTCGACGACGCCGTTCCGCACGGGCCTGCGCTACACGCTGGGCGGCAATCTCTCCGGGACCGCGAACGACGCCGTCAACTACTTCCTTTCGGCCGAGCGCGCGTCCGAGGAGGGAACGCTCGAGAACAACGACTTCGAGCGCTGGAGCTTCCGCGCGAACCTCGGCATCCGGCCGGCGGAGGGGTTCACGGTCGAGGCATCGAGCGGGTTCCTCACCAGTCGCCTGCGCCTCCCGAACAACGACAACAGCAGCCTGGGCATCCAGGCGCAGGGGCTGCTCGGCTCCAGCCCGACGCCGGACGGGTGGTGGCAGTTCACGCCCGAGCAGCTCTACCTCATGGAGAGCCTCAGCGACGTCGATCGATTCACGGGCAGCGTCGCGGCGACCTGGGTGCCCGCGCCGTGGCTGAGCCTGCGCGCCTCCAGCGGCCTCGACATCGCGAACCAGCTGGACACCCAGTTCATCCCTCCGGGGGAGATCCCGCGCGGGCGCGACGTCCTCGGAAATCGCACCGCCAACGAGACCCACTACACGAACGTCACGGTCGACGTGAGCGGCACGGCCTCGTTCGACCTCACGAATCAGTGGAACTCGCGCACGTCCGTCGGAGCGCAGTTCTACCACGACGGCCGCTCGGGCGTGCAGTCGTTCGGAGAGGAGCTGGTCGCGGGCACGAACTCGCTCGCGGCCGCGGCGGCCACCTCGGCCAGCGAGTTCACGGTCGAGAGCCGCACGCTCGGCGTGTACGTCCAGCAGCAGGTCGGGTTCAACGATCGGCTCTTCCTGACCGCCGCCGTTCGCGGCGACGACAACAGCGCGTTCGGGGAGAACTTCTCCGCCGTCCTCTACCCGAAGCTGAGCGCCTCCTGGGTCGTCTCGGAGGAGTCGTTCTTCGATCTGGGGTTCGTGGAATCGCTGCGCCTGAGGGCGGCGTTCGGGCAGTCCGGGAACCAGCCCGGGGTGACCGACGCGCTCCTGTACATGACGGGCCTCGCGGTCACGACCTCCGACGCCGCCGACGCGGTGGGCGTCTCCTTCCTCGGCGGAGGGCTCGGGAACGCCGAGCTGAAGCCGGAGCGCTCGTCGGAGATCGAGGCCGGCTTCGACCTGACGACGATCGGCGGGCGCCTCGACCTCCAGTTCACGTTCTACAACAAGAAGACCGACGACGCCCTGATCTTCCGGAACCTGCCTCCGTCCCTCGGCACCGTCACCGGACGCTGGGAGAACCTCGGCGTGATCCGGAACCGGGGCGTGGAGGTCGGACTGAACGCGAACGTGTTCGAGTCCGACGCGGTGAGCCTGGCGCTCGGAATCCAGGCGTCCCGCAACACGAACGAGCTCCTGGAGCTCGGGGAGGGCGTGGCCCCGCTCGGAACGCACCGCGAGGGCTATCCGCTCGGCGGAGCCTGGGACCGTCCCCTGCTCGAGTGGTCCGATCCGGACGGGGACGGAATCGTCCTGCCCGACGACGTGACGGTCGGGCCCGAGGAGGAGTTCCTCGGGACGCAGGCCCCGGTCAACCAGTTCACGCTGCAGCCGCGGGTGGGCATCCTCCAGAGCCTCCAGGTCACGGCGCTCTTCGAGTACCAGGGCGGACACGTGAAGGACAACAGCACCGCCTCCTTCCGCTGCTCCAGGGGAAACGACCAGGGGCGGAACGACCCCACCGTGGACCTGTTCGAGCAGGCCCGGTGCGTGGCGAACGTCTTCAACGGGACGACGGCCGGCTACTGGGAGGATGCCAGCTTCCTGAAGTTCCGCGAGCTGTCGCTCTCGTGGCTGATCCCGGAGGACATCGCGGCGCGCGCCGGCGCCGCCAGCGCCCGGCTCACCCTTTCGGGCCGCAATCTCCACACGTGGACGGACTATACCGGCGTGGATCCGGAGATCACCCGGCAGGCCGAGAGCGAGTTCTCGACGCAGGAGTTTCTCACCCAGGCTCCGAGTCGCTATTGGACGCTGCGACTCAGCCTCGGCTTCTGACGTCGGTGCCACGAGCTACGACAGGGGGAAGACGATGCGCGCGGAAGGGAAGAGGATCGCGAGAGCGAGGGCTGGAGCGGCCCGTGCGTCCGTGGCTGCGGGCGTCACGGTCATCGCCTGCCTCGGTGTGGCCGCCTGCTCCGACGTGCTGTCCGTGGACACGCCGGACATCGTGCGGCCGGAAAATCTGAACACACGCGCCGGGCTGGCGGCCTTCCGGGCCGGCGCCTACGGGGACTTCGTGCGGGCGTTCACCGGCGACGGCGAGGACGTGGCTCCCACGGGCCACGTCCAGATCGTCTGTCTGTTCACGGACGAATGCCATTCGACGAACACGCAGGGAGACGACAACGAGACGGACGCTCGCCGGACGACGGACACGAACGGCGACGCGGAGACCTACTACACGGAGCTGCACCGGGCCCGGGCAGCCCTCGAGAGCACCGTCGAGCGCTACCAGGCGACGGAGGAGGCCGACGACCGCGAGGCGGCGATCGCGGAGATGCAGGGGCTCGCCGGGTACGTCTACGTCCACTTCGCCGAGGTCTTCTGCTCGGGCGTGCCGTTCAGCGAGTCCGAGGACGGATCGCTCGTGTTCGGTCAGCAGGAGACGACGGAGCAGGTGCTCGAGCGCGCCGTCGGCCGGTTCCAGGCCGGAATCCAGGTGGCGGAGGAGGCCGGGCTCGCGGAGCTCGCGTACCTGAGCCGGGTGGGTCTCGCGCGGGCGCTCCTGTCCCGCGCCGACTACGAGGGGGCGGCGGCGGCGGTGGCCCCCGTGCCCACCGATTTCTCGTACACGGTCAAGTACTCGACGAACACGCCCAGCCAGGAGAACGGCGTGTTCAACGTGATCAACGTGCAGCAGCGCAACTCGGTCACGACGAACCACGGCGACAACGGGCTCGACTTCTTCGGCGCCTACGATGCGGGCGACCCGCGCACGCCGTACGAGGCGGCGGGGCGCGGGTTCGACGAGACGGATCACTTCCGCCAGCTGAAGTACCCGTCCGCCGCGTCGCCCATCCCGCTGGCAACGGGGATCGAGGCGCGTCTGGCCGAGGCCGAGGCGTTCCTGGACGCCGGCGACGTGGGCGGCTTCCAGGGCACGCACGACGCGCTTCGGGCGACGATCGGCCTCGATCCGGTCGACGTGACGGCCATGACCGATGCGGAGCGGGTCGCGTTCCACTTCCAGGAGCGGGCCTTCTGGACCTGGCTGGAAGGAAAGCGGCTCGGGGACCTGCGCCGCATGGTGCGGAACTACGGGCTCGCGCCCGAGGCCGTGTATCCGAGCGGCGCCTACTTCCGGCCGCATTACCCGACGTTCGGGGACCGGGTGACGGTGCCCATTCCGATCGTCGAGCGGGACAACCCGAACTACACGGGCGCCTGTCTGTCCGACGGGGCCTGAGGCTGCCTCGATGTCACGCGCCAGACCGTCCCGCCGCGACTCGACCGCCAGCCAAGGAGCACTTATGAGGTCCACGAACGCCAGCCGACCCGGGTGGCGCCGGGGTGGGTACGCTCTCGCGAGCGCCGTCGCCCTGTCCGCCGCCGGCGCGTTCCAGGAGTCCCCCTCCGAGCCCGTCGCACGGTACACGCTGGACGACTGGATGACGCTGTCGAGCGTGAGCTCGTTCCAGTGGTCTCCCGACGGGGAGCACGTCTACTTCACGAGCGACGCCGCGGACAGCGGGACCGACGAGATCTTCCGGGTCGCTGTGGACGGGGGCGCGCCCGAGCGCCTGAGCCGGAATCCGGAAGGCGAGCGACCGGAGCCCAAGACGGGGATGGTCCTGTCCGGCGACGGGAGCACCATCGTCTACACCTCCGCGCGGTACTTCCAGAGCTACGACAACATCTTCCGGATGCCCGCGGACGGGGGGGTGGGCGAGCCGCTCACCTTCAACGACGGGGTCATCGAGACGGGTCCCGACCTGTCTCCCGACGGGCGGACGCTCGCCTACTACGCCCGCACCGGGAGCGGCGCGCGCATCTTCCTGCTCGACCTGAGCACGGAAGGCGCGTGGCCCCGGCCGTTCACGAACGAGGACGTGCAGGAGACGTCGCCGAGCTGGGCTCCCGACGGACGGACCATCGCCTTCAGCCGGCAGGGCGACATCTGGATCCGGAGCGCGGACGGCGGCGAGGCGCGACGCGTCGTCGAGGAGGACTTCGCCGGCGGGAACGGGTCCTTCTCCTGGTCTCCGGACGGGAGCCGGATCGCCTTCACGCGGGGCTCCAGCGGGTTCTCCCAGATCGGCGTCGTGGACGTCGCCACCGGGGCGGTGACCCCGCTCACGAGCGGCCCGCACGAGCACGGCTCCGTCTCGTGGTCCCCGGACGGCCGTCGGCTCGTCTTCGTGCGGAGCGACGACGTGGGGATGAGCGAGGACGTCGCGATCATGAACGCGGACGGATCCGGGTCCATGACGATCCTCACGTCGGACCGGCCCAAGGGCCAGCGGTCGGGCCCGAAGTTCTCCCCGGACGGCGCGTCGGTGGCGTTCATCGAGTCGACCGGCACCACGCCCTCAGACGTGTGGCTGATCCCGGCCGGGGGCGGGGAGGCGCGCCGGCTCACGAACTCGCTCGGACGGATCGATCCCGGGAGCCTCGGCGTCCCCGAGGAGGTGTTCTATCCGTCCACGGACAGCCTGATGATCCCGGCCATCCTGTGGCGGCCCCCGGATTTCGACCCGGGTCGGCGGTACCCGGTGATCGTCCGGCTGCACGGCCATCCGGGTCAGTGGAACCACGGGTTCCAGATGATGACCCAGTACTTCGTGGACCGGGGCTTCGTGGTGATCGCGCCCAACCCGCGGGGGAGCGAGGGCTTCGGCCAGGGCTTCCACGACCTGCACATCGGCGACTACGGGGGGATGGAGCTCGACGACGTGATGAGCGTGCTCCCCTACCTGGAGAGCCTCGGGTACGTCGACATGGAGCGGAAGGCGACGTGGGGCGGCAGCGGCGGCGGGTACATGAGCTTCGTGATCGCCACGGAGCGGCCGCGGGCCTTCCAGGCGCAGGTGATCCGGGCGCCGGTGGCCGACTGGGAGCTGCTGGCCATCGATCGCTTCGGCGCCTCGGGGATGGCGTGGACCGCGGGCCGCACGCCGGTGCGCGAGCGCGCCGAGTTCGGCGGGGCGCCCCACGAGATCCCCGGGGAGTACTTCCGGCGCTCGCCGATCAACTTCGTCGAGCACGTCGAAGTGCCGCAGCTCCTCTTCCAGGGGATGCGCGACTCGGCCGTGCTGCCGCGTCAGTCCCGCCTCTGGGCGCAGCGCATGAGGGAGCACGGGAAGGAGGGCCTGCTCACCTACCACGAGTATCCCCACGAGGACCACGGCCTGACCCGGTACCGAGCGACCGTGCGGGACCGGCTGGAGCGCATGTCGGCGTTCTTCGCCGAGCACCTGGATCTCCCGGCGCTCACCCGGCAGCGATAGGAGGGACCGATGATCGCTTCGCCCATCTCACGGATCGCAGCGCTCCTCTTCGTGGTGACGCCCGGGTTCGCCCTCGCGCAGCAGTCGGGGTCTCCGGACCGGCGGCTCACGCTGGACCTCTACCTCGAGATGGAGAGCGTGAGCGACCCCCAGCTCTCGCCCGACGGGAGCCGGATCGTCTACACCCGGCGCTGGGTGGACCGGATGAACGACCGCCGCGAGTCGTCCGTCTGGATCATGGACGCGGACGGGTCGAGGAACCGCCACCTGCTCGACGGCTCGTCGGTCACGTGGTCACCGGACGGCTCGCGGCTGGCGTACGTGGCCGACGGCGAGGAGGGTCGGCAGATCTTCGTCCGCTGGATGGACGCGGAGGGGGCGGTGAGCAGGATCACCCGCCTCACGGAATCCCCGTCGAACCTCCGCTGGTCCCCGGACGGGAGCGCCATCGCCTTCACCATGTTCGTGCCGGCCGCCGAGCGCGCCGAGGATCGCTGGCGGATCTCGCTGCCGGGGCGCCCGGAGGGCGCGCGCTGGACGCCGGACCCCAGGATCGTCGAGCGCCTCGTCTTCACGGAGGACGGGACCGGGTACCTGGAGGAGGGCTTCGAGCACGTCTTCGTGGTCCCCGCGACGGGAGGCGCGGCCCGGCAGATCACGAGCGGCGACTGGGACCATTCCTCGTTCGAGTGGATGCCGGACGGCCGCTCGATCGTGCTGTCGAGCAACCGGGTGCCGGACGCGGAGCTGATCTGGCGCGAGTCCGAGATCTACGCGGTCGACGTCGCGACCGGAGCGGTCACCCGGCTCACCGACCGCCGGGGGCCCGACGCCGACCCCGTCCCGTCGCCGGACGGCCGCCTGATCGCCTACACGGGCTACGACGTCACGGACAACCGGCGCGTGGAGACCCGGCTCGGCGTCATGAACGCCGACGGCTCGAACCCGCGCGTCCTGACGGCCGAGCTCGACCGCTCGCCCGAGAGCGTGATGTGGGCCCGTGACGGACGGGGGATCTACTTCTCGGTCTCCGAGGAAGGCACGCGGAACCTCTACCACACCACGCTCGACGGGGAGATCAGGCGGGTCACGGAGGGCGTCCACGTGCTCTCGGTCTCGTCGATTTCCCCGGAGGGATACGCGGTGGGGACGCGCACCAGCTTCCACGAGCCGGGCGACATCGTGGCCTTCGACCTGGACGCGCCCGCCGGGATGCGCCGCCTCACGGCGGTGAACGACGCCGTGCTCGAGGGCGTGCGGCTGGGCGAGGTCGAGGAGATCTGGTACCGCTCGGTGGACGACTTCCGCGTCCAGGGCTGGATCGTGAAGCCGCCCGACTTCGACCCGTCGCGGCGGT
>CAZOYA010000095.1:0-13605 GCA_964583815.1 uncultured Gemmatimonadaceae bacterium
TCCCCCTCGTGCGCACGTTCACCGAGCACCTGATGGCCTACGCCATCGGGCGCCGGATGGAGTACTTCGACGGTCCGGCCGTCCGCGAGGTCGTGCGGGAGGCCGAGCAGGACGGCCGGTATCCGGTCGCATCGATCATCCTCGAGGTGATCAAGAGTGACGCCTTCCGTCTCAAAGAGGCGTCCGCAGTCACCGCGGAAGCGGGTCAGTAAGCGTCCCAGCTCACTCAGCGTGAGGAGAAACGACACCATGCACTTCATCGGAAAGCACCTCGACCGCCGGACCTTCCTGCAAGGGATGGGCGTGTCGGTGGCCCTGCCGTTCCTGGACGCGATGGTCCCGGCGGGTCGCCTCCGCGGCGGCAAGGCGGCGGCAGCTGCCGCGGCCGAGCGGACCCCGTTCATCGCCATCGAGGAGGTGCACGGGCTGGCGGGGTGCAACGTCTGGGCCGAGACGCAGTTCCTCTGGGCCCCCGAGCAGGTCGGCCGCGACTTCGAGATCATCCCCGACAGCGCGCTCGCGTCGCTCCGCCCGTACCAGGAGCACCTCACGATCGTGAGCAACACCGACTGCCGGATGGCCGAGGCCTTCGCGCCCCCGGAGATCGGTGGTGACCACTTCCGGTCGAGCGCCGTCTTCCTCACGCAGTCCCATCCGAAGCAGACGCAGGGCTCGGACCTGTTCGTGGGCACGTCCATGGACCAGCTCTACGCCCGGCGCTTCGGCACGGACACGCCGCTCCCCTCGATGCAGTTCTGCATCGAGCAGCTCGACGCCGGCGGCGGCTGCACGTACAACTACTCCTGCGCGTACACGGACTCGCTGAGCTGGGCCTCGCCGAGCGAGCCGCTCCCCATGATCCGCGACCCGCGCGTGGCGTTCGACATGCTCTTCGGCGCGGGCAGCTCGCCCGAGGACCGGGCCGCGCGTCGCGCCACCCGGCGGAGCATCCTCGACTGGATCGCCGGAGAGGTGCAGAGCGTCCAGGCGCAGCTCGGCGCCGAGGACCGCCAGCGGATGGAGAAGTACCTCACGGACGTCCGCGAGCTCGAGCGCCGCATCCAGATGGTCGAGGCGCAGAACACGAGCGGCGAGGAGCGCGCGATCCCCGAGGCGCCCGCCGGCGTGCCGGATTCCTTCCGTGAGCACATGGAGATCATGTTCGACCTCCAGGTTCTCGCGCTGCAGTCCGACATGACGCGGGTGATCTCCTTCAAGACCGGGCGTGACGCGGACAACCGTGCCTTCCCGGAGAGCGGGTCGGACCGGCCGTTCCACCCGGCGTCCCACCACGGTGGGCGGGAGGAGGCGATCCTCGAGTTCAACAAGATCTGCCAGTTCCGCGTCGGGATGCTCCCGTACCTCATCGAGAAGCTCAAGAACACCGAGGACGGGGACAGCAACCTGCTGCAGAAGTCCGTCGTGATGTGGGGCTCCCCCATGTCCGACGCGAACATCCACAACCATCGGCGCTGCCCGCTCTTCTTCGTCGGGCACGGCGGCGGGATCCTCGACGGGAACCTGCACATCCGGGCCGGCGACGGGACGCCCATGGCGAACGCCATGCTCAGCCTGATGCACTCGATGGGGATGGACGACATGCAGAGCTTCGGCGACAGCACCGGCGTGCTGCCGCTGAGCGTGCCGCGGAGCACGACGCAGCTCTGAGCGGGGAAGCACGAGGCGGAGAAACCCGGGCGCCGGAACGGGCGCCCGGGTCCTCCACACGCGAACCGACGGGTTTCGGAGGGAGAATGAGAGCTGGACTGCGCCCGAGCCTTGCCGCGCTCCTGAGCGCCGTGCTCGTGCTCGTCGCGGCGGGTCCGCCGGAGTCGCCCGTGGCCGATGCCGCCATGCGGGGCGACGCCCAGGCGATCATGCAGCTTCTGCGGGGCGGTGCCGACGTGAACGCGGCCCAGGGCGACGGGATGACCGCGCTCCACTGGGCAGCCGAGCGCGACGACGTCGACATGGCCCGGATCCTCGTCGCCGCGGGGGCCGACCTGCACGCCATGACCCGGATCGGAGGCTACGTGCCTCTGCACGTGGCGGCCACGGAAGGTTCCGAGAACATGGTGCGCTGGCTCCTCGAGTCCGGGGCCGACGCCAATCGGAAGACGCTCGAGACCAAGGCGACGGCGCTGCACATGGCCGCGTTCTCGGGTGATCTCGACGTCGTGCGCGTCCTCCTCGACCACGGGGCCGATCCCAACGTCACGGAGGACCACTGGCTCCAGACGCCGCTCGTGTTCGCGGCGTCCCAGAACCGGGCTCCGGTCATCCGGCTCCTCATCGAGCGCGGCGGCGATCCGAACGTGACGACCTTCGTGCGCGACCTGCAGGAGTGGGACGCGCTCATGCGGGCCGCCGACGAGCGCCGCGACGAGGTGCTCGCCGCCTTCACGAACGACGGGGCGCGCGAGCCGACGTCCGCGGAGATGCAGATCGCGGTACGCGCCGGACGCGAGGTCTTCAGGACCGGGCTGCCCGAGGAAGAGGAGGGCGAGGAAGGGGACCGCGGACGGCGGCGCGGGCCGCCGAGCATCACGGCGAAGGGCGGGCTGTCGCCGCTCCTCCACGCCGTGCGCCAGGGGCACCGGGAGTCCGTGGTCGCGCTGCTCGAGGGTGGGGCCGACCCCAACCTCGTGAGCCCCGCGGACGGGACGAGCGCCCTGCTGATGGCCACGCTGAACGGCGAGTACGACATCGCCAAGCTGCTCCTCGAGCGCGGCGCGGATCCCAACATCGCGTCGACCCTGAACGGGGTGGCTCCGCTCTGGGCGGTCGTGAACTCGGAGTGGCAGCCGCGCACGCGGTACCCGCAGCCGCAGCAGCACATGCGTCAGAACACGAGCTATCTCGACCTGATGCGGGCGCTGCTCGAGGCGGGCGCGGATCCGAACCACCGGATCAGCATGCACCCGTGGTACATGGTCTACACGGGCTGCGGCAACGGGAACTGCGGCCTCATCGACACGAACGGGGCGACCGCGTTCCTGCGGGCCGCCTACGCCACGGACGTGCAGGCCATGCGCCTGCTCGTGGAGCACGGCGCGGACCCGAACATCCCGACGCGCGCGCCGGCACCGCGGGCGCGCAGCTCGGCCGAGGATTTCCTCGGCCAGCGGAACGTGTCGCAGCTCAAGAACGACGAGCAGTTCGCGACGCTCGACGACTCGGCGAAGGTGCAGCTCATGCGGTCCGTGCGGGACGACTTCCCCGACGAGGTCCGCTACCGCTTCGACGACGAGCTGTTCATGAACACGTCCCCGGACGTCCTGCGCCAGCAGATGGTCCTGGCGATCGACGAGGCGGCCGAGGTGCTGAAGAACCAGCTCGATCCCTCCGGCCTCCCGCAGGTGGAGGAGGGGGGCCCGGCCGTGTACCCGATCCACGCGGCGGCGGGGGTGGGCTACGGCGAGGGTTTCGCCGGAAACGCCCACCGGCACGTGCCGAATGCGTGGCTGCCCGCCGTGCGTTACCTCGTGGAGGAGCTGGGGGTGGACATCAACGTGCGCGATCACAACGGTTACAACGCGGTGCACCACGCCGCGGCCCGGGGTGACAACGCGATGATCATGTATCTCGTGGAGCACGGGGCCGACGTGCTCGCCGTGAGCCGGCGGGGTCAGACCACCGTCGACATGGCGAACGGGCCGGTCCAGCGCGTGTCGCCGTTCCCGGCGACCGTGCAGCTCCTCGAGGGGCTGGGCGCGATCAACAACAACAACTGCCTCACCTGCTGAGCGCCGTGCGCGTCGCTCCGGGGCCGGCAAGACGGGCCGCCCCGGAGACCGACGCCACGGTGGGTCGAGGCGGGACGCACGAAGCCCCGGTCCGGATTCCGATCCGGCCGGGGCTTCGCTGTCGTGCGGTGGTGAGAGGCGCGGCCCGCGGGATCGCCGGGGCGGCCGAAGGGCGCCTCTGCCGGCGGGCGGCGGTGGCCCCCCCGCCGACTCAGCCGGCGCCGGTCTCGGCGGGCGCGTCGTCGCCCGGGAGGTCGATCCAGCCGGCCCGTCCCTCGCGGCCCCGCACGTACAGGTAGTGGCCGTAGCGCCCGTAGACGGCCACCTCCTCGCCCGCGGGCACGGTCGCGACGACGGGGGCGTCGTGGGACGGATGGAGCAGGATGCGCCCCTCCGCGGATGCCACGTCCGCGGAGACCGGGTCGTCCGTGGACTCGGTGAGGCGGGCCGCCACCCATCCGGCCGTGCCGTCGGGGAGGCGCACGCGGTAGTACTCGCCCGACCCCCCGAGCACGCGCAGCGCCGTGTGGCGCTCGAGCTCACGGAGGATCTCGCCCCGAAGCGACGGGGAGGCGCGCAGCCGGATGCCCTCCGACGTCACGCGCGCCCAGGTGCCCAGACGGTCCAGGTCCGCCGTGAGGATGCGCAGGGCCGCGGGGGGCGGGTCCAGGAAGGGGAAGGGGTCGACGGGCCCCTCGCCGCGCCGATAGACGCCGAAGTGGAGATGCGGCGGGGTGGTCCGGGCATTCCCGGTGTTCCCCACGAATCCCAGGGTGTCGCCGATCTCGACGCGCTCGCCGGAACGGACCGCCTGGCTGTCGAGGTGCGCGTAGTAGAGGTTCGCGTTCCGCACGGGATCGCGCAGCCAGACCACCTTCCCGCCCAGGTTCGTGACCTCGACCCGGTTGATCGTGCCCGCCGCCGCGGCGAGCACCGGAGTGCCGCGCGGGGCGAAGATGTCCACGCCGTGGTGCTCCCGGCGCCCTCCGTCCCGCGCGACCCCGAAGACGCTCTGGATCGCGCGCACGCCGTGGCCCTCCACGGGGAAGGCGAGCTGCGCCTCGAGCTGGATCGTGACGTGGAAGCGGCCGCCCCGGAGGAGCTCCGGCTGGAGGCGCAGCACGAAATCACCCCCGCGCCACGGCTCGTGGACGAAGGCGCCCGGGACCGAGTCGATCGAGACGAGCGGGCGGGCGGGGTCCTCCTCGTCGGAGGCCAGCCGGAAGAGCTCGACGAAGACACGGGTGCCCTCGTCGGTGTCCAGGTCCACCGCGGCGGAGAGGCGGCGGCCGCGCGGCACGTGGATCCGGTACGCGATCGCGCCGGGCTCCTCCGGCGCGAGGAAGCCGTGCTCCTCGAACGGCGGCGTCACCGGCAGGGCGGTTCGCAGCGCCCGGTCGCCCGCTTCCATCCACGCGCGCCCGAGCGCGGTCTCGTCGAGGCCGGCCTGCTCGAGGGAGGCGGCGTAGGATTCGTGGGGCGTGAGGTCGCGGAAGTGATCCTGGACCTGCTCGACCTGCTCGCAGGCGGCCAGGAGGAGGATGCCGAGCGCCGCGGGGGCGACGAGCCCGCCCGGCCGGGAGGAAGGGATCATCCTGCGGAAGGTCTCGGTGAGCACGGTGGCGTCGTCCCCGTCGAACATGCCCGAATTGAAGGCCATCCCGGCCCACGTTAGCTTCCAGGACTACGTCTCTTACCTTGTCGCGGGGGCCGGGATCCGCCCATGGTCCGCATCGCAGAGATCGAATCCGGAAGCATCGCGGACGAGCTGAGCCTGGAGATCGGGACCCGCATCGTGCGCATCAACGGCGCGCGCGTCCGCGACGGGATCGACCTCGCGTTCCTGCTCGCCGACACGGAGCTCGAGCTCGAGACGCTGAGCCCCGAGGGGGAGGCGGTCGTCTACGAGATCGAGCGCGATCCTGGCACGCCGCTCGGGATCGTGCCCGCGCCCGACGCCGTTCGCGAGTGCGCCAACAAGTGCGTGTTCTGCTTCATCGACGGCAACCCCGAGGGCGCCCGGGACACGCTCTGGCTGCGCGACGACGACTTCCGGCTCTCGTTCACCTACGGCAGCTACGTCACGCTCACGAACCTCGGACCGAAGGGGCTCGGGCGGCTCGTGGAGCAGCGCATCTCGCCGCTCTACGTGAGCGTGCACGCGACCGATCCGGAGGTGCGGCGCCGGCTCCTCGTGAACGACCGGGCGGGGCTGATCATGGAGCAGCTCCGGGAGCTCCTGGGCGGCGGGCTCGAGGTCCACACGCAGGTCGTGCTGTGCCCGGAGTGGAACGACGGCCCGCACCTGGACCGCACGATCGAGGACCTGTGGGCGCTCGGCCCCGGCGTCCGGTCGCTCTCCGTGGTGCCGGTGGGCCTCACGCGGTACAACCTGAACCGCCCGGTGCGGCTCCTCACGGCCGAGGAGGCCGCGCGGACGATCGATCGGGTGGACCGGGCCCGCGCGCGCGCCTTCGCGGAGCGGGGGACCGCCTGGGCGTTCGCGGCCGACGAGCTCTATCTCGGCGCGGGGCGACCGCTCCCGGACGCGGGCTACTACGACGACTGCGAGCTCCACGAGAACGGCGTGGGCTCGGTGCGTCGGTTCCTCGACCGCTTCGAGGAGGGAGCGGGTGAGCTTCCGCGGCACGACGACCGCCGGATCCGGCTCGTGACCGGCCGGTCCATGGAGCCGTTCGTGCGCTCGTGCGCGGCGCGGCTCGCCGAGGCGACGGGGGCCGACGTCGAGGTCGTGGCGGTGACGAACCGCTACTTCGGCCCCACGGTGACCGTCGCGGGCCTGCTCGGCGGAGAGGACATCCTGGGCGCGCTCGGCGGCGGCGGCCCGCAGGACGTGGTGGTCCTGCCGGCGCAGACGCTCAACGCGAACGACCGCTTCATCGACGACCTGCCCCTGGCGGAGCTGCGCGACCGCCTCGGGGGAGCGGAGATCCGCCTCGGGCACGACCTGGTCGAGGCCCTGGCGCCGGAGTGACCGGCCGCCTGCCGGTGGTGGCCGTGGTGGGCCGCCCCAACGTCGGGAAGTCCACGTTCTTCAACCGGGTCCTCGGGACCCGGAGGGCGATCGTGGACGACCGCCCGGGCGTGACCCGGGACCGGAACTTCGCGCGCGCCGACTGGGCGGGGCGGAGCTTCTTCATCGTGGACACCGGCGGGGTCATCGAGGGCAGCGACGACCGCATGGACCGCGCGATCCGGCAGCAGGCGCTCGCCGCGGTGGAGGAGGCGGACGTGATCGTCTTCCTCGTCGACGGGCGCGCCGGCGTGCACGGCCTGGACGAGCGGCTCGCCGAGGTGCTCCGCAAGGCGGGGCGGCCCGTGGTGCTCGCGGTGAACAAGGTCGACAACCTGCCCGACGACCCGGCCTACCTCGAGTTCTGGTCGCTCGGGATCGGCGAGCCGATGCCGGTCAGCGCGATCTCCGGGAAGGGGTCGGGCGACCTCCTCGACCGCGTGATCGAGGCGCTGCCGCCCGCCGGCGCCGACGGCCGGGACCCCGAGACGGTGCGCGTGGCCATCGTGGGCAAGCCGAACGTCGGCAAGTCCAGCCTGGTGAACCGGCTGGTGGCCGAGGAGCGCGTGGTCGTGAGCGACGTGGCGGGGACGACGCGCGACCCGGTCGACACCCCGCTCGTCCACCACGGCCGCACGCTCGTGCTCGTGGACACCGCGGGGCTCCGGCGCCAGGCACGCGTGAGCGACAGCCTCGAGTACTACAGCGCGCTCCGCACGGAGCGGGTCGTCCAGGACGCGGACGTCTGCGTCGTGCTCGTCGACGCCACGGAGCCCGAGCTCCACGCGCAGGACGTGCGGATCGCGCAGACCGCCTGGGACGCCGGAAAGGGCCTGATCCTGCTCGCCAACAAGTGGGATCTCGTCGAGAAGGACACGATGACCGCCCCGGACTGGATGCGCCGGCAGCGGGATCGGATCCCGTTCCTGAAGTGGGTGCCGATCGTGTTCACCTCCGCCGTGACGGGCCAGCGCGTGCGGAAGGTGCTCGACCTCGTGCTTGAGGTGCAGGACGAGCGCGGCCGCCGGATCGACACGGCCGAGGTGAACCGCGTGCTCGAGCGGCTCGTCGGCCGCCAGCCCCCGCCGCACGCGCGCGGCCGCCCGGTGAAGATCCGGTACGGCACCCAGGTCTCCGTCGCGCCGCCCACCTTCGCGCTCTTCAGCAACATGCCGAAGGAGATTCCGGCTCATTACCTGCGCTACCTGCACAACGGCTTCCGCGAGGCGTGGACCTTCATGGGCACGCCGATCCGGATCCGCCTGCGTGAGCAGCGGGGCGAGCGGTGACGGCGCTCCTCCTCGCGGCCTCCTACGTCCTCGGAGCCACGCCCACCGGGTACTGGGTCGGGCGGGCGTTCCACGGGCGGGATCTCCGAAAGGAAGGGTCGGGAAACGTCGGCGCGACGAACGTCTTCCGAGTCCTCGGGTGGCGCTGGGCCGTGCCGGTGCTGCTCGTCGACGTGGCGAAGGGGTGGGTCCCCGTGGCGCTCTTCCCGCGCCTCGTGCCGGCGGCCGGCCTCGGCTGGGCACTCGCGTTCGGGGCGGCCGCGATCCTCGGACACGTGTTCAGCTTCTGGGTGCGCT
This sequence comes from uncultured Gemmatimonadaceae bacterium, assembly GCA_964583815.1. Classification (GTDB taxonomy): domain Bacteria; phylum Gemmatimonadota; class Gemmatimonadetes; order Longimicrobiales; family Gaopeijiaceae; genus JAWLHJ01. Next base: position 8,367 of record CAZOYA010000095.1, read on the forward strand.
TCCGGGGAGGGAAGGGGGTGGCCACCGGCGCGGGGGTCTTCCTCGGCCTCGCGCCCTGGGCCGTGCTCGGCGCCTTCGTGCTCTGGTGCGCGCTCACCTTCGTCACGGGATTCGTCTCCGTCGGCTCGATCGGCGCGGCGGCGGCGCTTCCGTGGCTCGTGGCCCTCACGCCGCACCGTGGGGGAACGGGGCTCGTGGCCTTCGCGGCGGCGCTCGGGGGATTCGTGGTGTGGGCGCACCGGGCGAACCTGCGCCGCCTGCTGCGGGGCGAGGAGCACGGCTTCCGCCGCAGACGGGGCGCGGCGGACGCACGGACGTCTCCGGATGCCCGCGAGCGATGAGCACACGGGACGACGGGGCGCCCCGCCCCCTCCACATCGGCGTGGTCGGCGGCGGGTCGTGGGGCTCCGCGCTGGCCGCGCTGCTCGCGGGGAAGGGCCACGAGGCCCGGCTCTGGTGTCACGATCCGGAGATCGCCCGGGCGATCGAGCGGACGCGCGAGAATCCCCACCTGCCGGGCATCCGGCTTCCGGAAGGGGTGCACGCCACGACTGATCTCCCCGGGACGGTCGGGGACGCGGACGTGGTCCTCTCCGCCGTCCCCTCCCAGTTCGTCCGGGCGACGATGGGCCGCGCGGCCCCCCACGTGCCGGAGGGCGCGCTCGTCGTGAGCGCCTCGAAGGGCATCGAGGAAGGCACGCTCCTCCGGATGGACGAGGTGCTCTCGGAGCTGCTGCCCGAGGCGACGATGCGGCGCTTCTGCGTCCTGTCCGGGCCGAGCTTCGCGGGCGAGGTCGCGCGCGGCGCGCCCACCGCGGTGGTCGTCGCCGGGCGCACGGAGGAGGTCGCCGCCGAGGCCCAGCGCATCTTCCAGACCTCGACCTTCCGCGTCTACACGAACACCGACGTCGCGGGGGTGGAGCTCGGGGGCGCCGCCAAGAACGTGATCGCGCTCGCCGCGGGGATGGCGCACGGGCTCGGATTCGGGCACAACACCACGGCCGCGCTCGTCACGCGGGGCCTCGCCGAGATCACGCGTCTGGGTGTGGCCATCGGCGCCCGTCGCGCTACGTTCTACGGGCTCGCGGGGATGGGGGACCTCGTGCTCACCTGCACGGGGCCGGCGAGCCGCAACCGGACGGTCGGAACCCGCCTGGGACGCGGCGAGGCGCTCGAGGACATCCTCGCCGACATGGACGCGGTGGCGGAGGGCGTCCGCAACTCCGCGTCCGTGTACGAGCTGGCGCGCCGCGAGGGGGTCGAGATGCCCATCACGGAAGAGGTCCACGGGATCGTGCACCGAGGAAGGAGCCCGCTGGAGGCGCTCACCGCGCTCCTCGAGCGGGATCCCAAGCCGGAGGAGTGGTCGTGAGCGAGCCGATCGCGCGCAAGGTCTACTACTCGATCGGGGAGGTCTGCGACCTCACCGGCCTCAAGCCGCACGTGCTCCGCTACTGGGAGTCGCAGTTCGACGTGCTCCGTCCCACGAAGAACCGCGCGGGCAACCGGGTCTACCGCTCGAAGGAGATCGAGCTCGTGCTCCTCGTGAAGCACCTCCTCTACGAGGAGAAGTACACGATCGAGGGCGCGCGCCAGCGGCTCGGCGAGCTGAGGCGCGACGGCGGCCTTGACGGGGAGCGGCAGGACGTGCTCGCCCCCGAGTTCCTCGCCGGCATGAAGGCCGACCTCGAGCACCTGCGGGACGTCCTCACGCCCGGACACCCGCGCACGGAGCGCTGATCACCCCTACGAATGAACATCCTCTGCACGAACGACGATGGATATCTCGCGACCGGGATCCGGGTGCTCGCCGAAGCGGCGCGCGACCTGGGACCGGTCACGGTGGTCGCGCCCGACCGGGAGCAGAGCGCGACCAGCCACTCGCTCACGCTGCACCACCCGCTCCGGGCGCGGCGCTCGACGGACGGGACCTGGATCGTCGACGGCACCCCAACGGACTGCGTGATCCTCGCGGTCAACGAGCTGGTGCCCGGGCGGCCCGACGTGTGCCTCTCGGGCGTGAACCACGGACCCAACATGGGGGAGGACGTCCTCTACTCGGGAACCGTGGCCGCGGCCATGGAGGCGACCGTCATCGGCATCCCGTCGGTGGCGATCTCCTACACGGGCGACCGGTTCGAGGAGCTCGAGGGGTGGGGCGGCGTCCTGCACTCGATCCTGCACGGGATCCTGTACGACCGCCCGTTTCCAGACGACACGCTCTTCAACGTGAACCTGCCCGCGTGCGCCCCCGAGGACGTGCGGGGCATCCGCATCACGCGCCTCGGACGCAGGCGCTACTCGGAGAGCATCACGCGGGCGAAGGATCCCCAGGGGAAGGACTACTACTGGATCGGCGGGGGGGTCGCGGAATGGCGGGGCTCGGACGACTCCGACTTCCAGGCGGTCCAGGACGGGTACGTCTCGGTGACGCCGCTCCACCTCGATCTCACGAACTACCGGCTCCTCGAGGAGGTGCGGGCGTGGAACATGACGCTCTGACCGACACGCGATTCGTCGGCTACCGCCGGCGACTCATCGAGGAGATCCGCGGGCACGGCATCGAGGACCTCGAGATCCTGCAGCTCTTCGACCGGGTGCCACGGCACCTCTTCGTGCCGGAGGGGGTGTGGCCGCGCGCGTACGAGGACGCGCCCCTCCCGATCGGATACGGGCAGACCGCGTCGCAGCCCTCGCTCCAGGCCTACTATCTCACGCTCCTCCGGCCCGGACCGGAGGACAAGGTGCTCGAGGTGGGCACCGGGAGCGGGTACATGACCGCGCTCCTCGCCCTCCTCGCCGACCGGGTCTACTCCGTCGAGCGCGTGCGCGATCTCTCGCACCGCGCCCGGCGCGCGGTCGATGCGCTGGGGCTGCGGAACGTCGCGCTGCTCGTCGGAGACGGCACGATCGGGTGGCGGAAGTACCAGCCGTTCGACGTGATCGTGGTGTCCGCGGCCTCGCCCGTCGTCCCGAAGACGCTCGTGGAGCAGCTCGCGGAGGGCGGCCGCATGCTCATCCCCGTGGGGTCGCGGGACTCGCAGGACCTCGTCATGGTACGCCGCTCGCATGGGCGGGTCACGGAGGAAGCGGTGCGGGGCGCCTGCACCTTCGTCCCGCTCCTCGGACGATTCGCCTGGAAGATCGAGGGGGGGACATGACGGAGTCCACGGAGTCCAGGGAGGAGGTCGGCTCGGTCACCCACGGGGCCGCCCGGCGCCCGGGGTGGGTGCGCCGGCTCTACGATTGGGTGCTGCACTGGGCGGAGACGCGCTACGGGGCGCCGGCCCTGGTCGTGCTGTCCGCGGCCGAGTCTTCGTTTTTCCCGATCCCCCCGGACCCGCTGCTCATCGCGCTCTGCCTCGGCGCCCCGGGAAAGGCCCTCCGCTTCGCGACCGTCTGCACGGCGGCCTCCGTCGTCGGAGGGATGATCGGCTACGGGCTCGGGGCGGGCTTCTGGCACGTGGCCGAGGGGTTCTTCTACGCCTACGTTCCGGGAGTCACGCCCGAAGCGTTCGCGCGGGTCCAGGAGCTGTACGACCGATACGACTTCTGGGCCGTCTTCATCGCGGGCCTCACGCCGATCCCGTACAAGGTCTTCACCCTGTCGGCCGGCGTGTTCTCGGTGAGCTTCCCGGTCTTCGTGCTCGCCTCGGTGCTGAGCCGGGGCCTCCGCTTCTACGCCCTCGCCTCGCTCATCTACTGGTTCGGGCCGCCGATCGCGCGCTTCATCGACAAGTACTTCGACTGGCTGGCGGTGGCGTTCGGCGTGCTCCTCGTGGGCGGCTTCGTGCTGATCGAGTTCGTGCTGTAGGAGCAGGCTCCGGCGGACCGGCCGCGGCGGTTTGCCCGACCGCCCGCCCACCGTATCTTCCAGCGCGCCGACCCCCCGCGGTGCCCTGTCCGCGCGCCGGATCTCCGGTCGCGCCATCCAGCGCCGGCCCCCGACGGCGGTCATTTCAGGAGGCTCCAGGATGAGCGACGAGACGACGCGGGAGCGGCGGCTGCCCCCGCCTGCGTTCCCGCCGACGAGCGGGGGGAGGACGGACCCGGGCGCGACGCGCGCCGGTCCGGGGAGTGGTCCCGGCGACCACCACGACGATGCGGGGGCCGCCGCCGGCGATCTCGCGCTGATCGAGCCCGACGAGCCTCTGCCGGACCGGCCCGAGCTCGAGGAGGAGGGCGTGGCGAGCGGGATCGGCGATCCCGGGACGTCGGACGTCCGCGACCACCCGCTCCGGCTCGATCCGGGGCTGGAGGACCTCGTGGCCGCCGTCGGCGGGCTCGCGGAGGGCCTCCGCCGCCGGGGACGGGCCGCGCTCCACGTGGAGCCGGGGATGAGCCGGTTCGAGGCGACCCTGCGGGCGTACTGCGTGGGCTACCTGGCCGGGCGCGAGGGGGAGGGGAGCGGGCCCGAGGGGAGCACGGCCTGAGTCAGGAGGCGCCCCGCGCGTCCTTCGATTCCCGCGTCATCTCGATCATCGTGCGACGGAAGCCGGCCTGCGCGCACATCCGCTGCGCGAGCTCGTTACGCTCCGCGGTCATCACGACGATCCGCGGCACGCCCCGCGACTCGAGCTCGGTGACCGCGGCGTCGAGGAGCCGCCGGCCGAGGCCCTGCCGCCGGTGGGCCGGATCCACCACCAGGTCGTGGATGACCCCGGCGGGGCCGCGGAGCGACGCGTAGTCGTAGCCTTCGTCCGCGGCGTACGCATAGCCGACGATCTCGCCGCCGAGCTCGGCCACCAGGACGAGGGGGTCGGGCTGGTCGAGCTGGGCGCGGAGGAACGATCCGTAGCGGGCGCTCGTCTCCGGCACGACGTCGAGGAAGCGCTCGGGGTCGAACCCGTGGTGCACGTGCACGAGCAGCGCGCCGAGGCGTCCCAGGGCGGGCTCGTCTTCGGGCGTCGCCGGTCGGATCACGACCGTGCCCGAGGTGCCACGCGCACCAGCGCGAGGCGCGCCTTCCGCCTCCGCCGCCTCACCATCCGTCGGTCGCCGTGCTGCGGACCACGGGACGGAGCGGTCCGACCCCGCATCTCCCATGCGCGCCTCCGCGTCTCGCGTCGCTCCAATATCGCGCAATTCCCGTACCTCGTGCCCCCCAGCCGAGCCCCCTTGACGTATCAACGACCGTTGATCTATCCTCCATCATGGCAACCGAAACCCTTCCCGACGCGCCCCTGCTGCAGCGATTCCAGGCCGTGGCCGAGGAGACGCGCTTCCGCGTGGTCCAGCT
>CAZOYA010000096.1:0-13579 GCA_964583815.1 uncultured Gemmatimonadaceae bacterium
CTCGAGCATCTGCGTGGCCGTGATGACCGGCCGTCCGTAGTAGTTCGCGAGCTGGATGATGCGCTTCTGGGCCAGCGGGACCCGCTCGAACGGGAGCTCCACGCCGAGGTCGCCGCGCGCGACCATGACCGCGTCGGTCTCGGCGAGCACGGCCTCGATGGCGCGGAGCGCCTGCACCTTCTCGATCTTCGCGACCACGAGCGCGCGCCCCCCGACCCGCTCCTTCAGGTCGGCCACGTCCTCGGGGCGCCGCACGAAGGAGAGGCCGATGTACTCGACCCCCGTGCTCAGCGCGAACTCGAGATCGTCGAGATCCTTCTCGGTGAGCGAGGGCGTGCCGAGCGCGACGTTGGGCAGGTTGATCCCCTTGCGGCTCTTGAGGAGCCCGCCGCGGATCACCTCGAGGCGGGCGCGGTGCCCGTCGGTGCCGACGCAGCGGAGCTCCAGCATGCCATCGTCCAGGAGCACCTCGTCCCCGGGGGAGATCTCCTCCGCGAGGGGCGCGTAGGTGGTGGGGATCTCGCCTTCGGCCGCACGGGCCTCGGGGGCCATGACGACCTCGCTCCCGGCCTCGAGCGCCATCGGCTCCTCGAGATCGGCCACGCGGATCTTCGGGCCGGCGAGATCGACCAGGACGGCGACCGGGGTTCCCGCCCGCTCCCCCGCCTCCCGGACGTTCTCGATCGTGCGGGCATGGTCTTCGCGTCGCCCGTGGGACATGTTCACGCGGGCCAGGTTCATGCCTCCCGCGACCATGGCGCGCACCATGGCCGGGGAGGAGCTCGCGGGGCCCAGGGTGCACACGACCTTCGTTCGTAACATTCGGGGAGCGCGGGTTCGGGAGAGGGACCGGCCGGGACGCCAGGACCCGAATTGTGGTGGAGCCCGCGGGGGCCGGCAACACCGCGGGGGGTGGCGCTCGGCGGCCCGTCCGCGTCTTTTCCGCGGCCAGTGCGTGACGATCCTTCCCCCCCTCCGTCATCCCGATGCCCTACGTCCACGTCGACAACGCACCCGCGGCCGAGGAGCTCGCCCGCGTGCTCTCGGAAGCCGAGCGCATCGCGCTCGACTGCGAAGCCGCCGGCTTCCACCGCTACGAGAACCGGCTCTGCCTCGTCCAGGTCACGGTCGGGGAGCGGACGTGGATCGTGGACCCCCTCGCGGTGGACGCCGCGCCCGTCTTCCGCGACGTGCTCGAGAACCCGGACGTTCCGGTCGTGATGCACGGCGCGGACTTCGACCTCCGGCTCCTCCGCTCGGAGCTCGGCATCGGGCTCCGGGGGCTCTTCGACACGCAGATCGCCGCGTCGCTCCTCGGGATCGAGGGACTCGGCCTCGCAGCGCTCCTCGAGACGCGCTTCGGGGTCCGCCTGTCGAAGAAGTTCCAGCGCGCCGACTGGGCCCTGCGGCCGCTCACCGACGAGATGCTCGAGTACGCGGCCAACGACACGCGGCACCTCTTCGCGCTCGCCGACCAGCTCGCGGACGAGCTCGCGCGGGCGGGCCGCGCGGAGTGGGCCGAGCAGGAGTGCCGGGCGCTCGAGGACGCCGCCGGCGGGCCGGAGGAGCCCTCCGAGCCGGAGGACCCGGTCGTGCGCATCAAGGGCGCGCGGGACCTCTCGACCCGGCAGGTGGCCGCCCTGCGCGCGGCGCTCGGGTGGCGGGACGAGATCGCGCGCGCGAAGGACCGGGCGACCTTCCGCGTGGTGGGCGACGCGCCCCTCGTGGAAGCGGTCGCCCGGCGGCCCCGCACGCTCGAGGAGCTGTCCTCGGTGAAGGGCTTCCCCGGCCGCCTCGCGAAGGAGCACGGGGCCGCGCTCCTCGATCGTCTGCAGGCGGTCTCGGAGGCGGACGAGGATGACCTCGTGCCCTACCCGCGCGGAATCCGGCGGGGCACCGGTCGCCCGCCCCCCGAGATCGAGGAGCTGGCGAACCGGCTGAAGGAGGCCCGCAACCGGAGGGCCGACGAGCTCGGCCTGCCGCGCGGCACGCTCCTGTCGAACTCCGTGCTCACGCAGATCGCGCTCGAGGCGCCCGCGGATCTCGACGCGCTGCGCCGGATCGAGGGCATGCGCCCCTGGCGGGTGGAGCTGCTCGGGCGGGACCTCCTCGAGGTGCTCCGGCGCGCGGGGTAGAGGCTGGCCGCTACGCCGCCTCCTCCTCCTTGCGCTTGCAGTCGATGCAGTAGCGGGCGTGCGGGAGCGCGTCCAGGCGGTCGAATCCGACGTCGGAGCCGCACGTGTGGCACGTGCCGAAGCTCTCCGGCTCGTTGTAGAGCCGCCGGAGCGCCTCCTCGAGCCGGTACAGGTAGCGTCCTTCCTTGGTGGCGAAGGCGGCCGCCTTCTCGCGCTCCATCGCCTCCGTCCCCTGATCGGCCATGTGGTCGGTGTAGGCCGAGAGGTCTGAATCGGCGGAATCGCGATCGGCCTTGGCCATCTCGTCGAAGAGCCCGAGCGCGCGGAGCGCCCGTGCCCGCTCGTGAAGCAGACGCTTTTCGATGTGCGCGAGCTGTTTCTTGGTCAGGGCCATCTCCAACCCCCATGGAAAGGCAAAAGGATTAGCCGACTAAGCTAACCCGGGGTGAAGAGGCGGTCCACGGGCGGACCCCTCCGCGAAGGGTCGGGTATGTGCCCGCCCCTACCCCGATCGCGGGCGCCCTGCGGCGCCCCATCCCGCGCGTCGTGACCGGACGCGCCCCGAGCGAGCATGAACCGACCGACCATCCACTGCCGGCGGTGCGGCACCGACGCCCCCGCCCTCGCCAAGCCCCCGTTCCGCAACGAGCTGGGCACGCGGGTCGCCGAGGAGATCTGCGCCTCCTGCTGGCAGGACTGGCTCCAGCACCAGACGCAGCTCATCAACCACTACGGGCTGGATCCGCGCGACCGGAAGGCGCGCGATTTCCTCTACGAGCAGATCGAGCAGGTGCTGCTGGACGGCGGGCGCGGCGAGGAGATCGACACGAGCAAGGAAGGCACGATCGAGTGGTGAGGTCGGCGGCCTACCGCCGCCTCTTCACTCCCCGGTGACGATCGAGTCCTTCGGCCGCTCGTCCACCACCAGCCGGAAGACGTCCGGCCGCGCGTAGTGGCCCGTGACGTCGAAGTCGAACTTCCCCCGCGCCACCGCCGCGAGCTCGAGCTCCGCCACGAGCATGCCCGCCCGGTCCCAGAGCGGTCCCGCGACCAGCTCGCCCTGCGGATCCCAGATGACGGAGCCGCCGCGGCACAGCGGGTCCGATCTCCCGTCGAGGTCGCCGATCCCGGGCAGGTCTGCCGGGAACATGGCGCGGGTCACGTACTGGTTGCAGCCGAGCACGAAGCACCGACCCTCGAGCGCGATGTGGCGGAGGGTGGCGATCCACCGCTCGCGGGCGTCGGCCGTCGGCGCCACCCAGATCTCCACGCCCTTGCCGTACATCGCCATGCGGGCGAGCGGCATGTAGTTCTCCCAGCAGATCAGCCCACCGACGGTGCCGAAGGGCGTGTCCACGGCCGTGAGCGTGCTCCCGTCCCCCTCGCCCCAGACGAGCCGCTCGGCGCCGGTCGGCTTGAGCTTGCGGTGCTTGCCCGCCAGCGTCCCGTCCGGAGCCAGGTAGAGGAGCGTGCAGTAGAGCGTGCCGCCTCCGCGCGCGGCCTCGCGCTCGATCATGCCCACGCACACCCAGGCCCCCGCCTCCCGCGCGGCCTCCGCCATGCGCTCGACCTCGGGTCCCGGCACCTCGATGGCCGCGGCCCGGTAGCGCTCCCACGCGCGCCGTCCCTCGTCGGTGCGCCCGCCGACCGTGGTCCCGAACCCGAGGCCCCAGGGGTATCCGCCCACGTAGGCCTCGGGGAACACGACGAGGCGCGCGCCCTTCGCGGCCGCCTCCCGGATGCCCGCGCAGACGCGGTCGACCGCGGTGGCCGTGTCGAAGGGGGCGCCGTCGGCCTGCACGACCGCGACGGTGACGTGGGTGGGGCGCTGCACGGTCATCCTCCCGAATAGATCAGCTCGGTCACGACCTCGCCGACGCGCCCGAGCGTGACGGCGCTCACCTTGTCGGGGGTGTCCTCGAGGGTGTGCCAGTAGGCCTTCACCTGCCAGTAGTCGAAGCCGAAGACGTTCGCGGTGGGAAGGCCCGCCTCGATGAGCGGGACGTGGTCGTCGCCGACGCCGGAAGCCACCCGCTCGGGGAAGGTCTCCGCGAGCCCCAGGCGGCTCGCGGCCGTCCGTAGCTTACGCACCACCGGAAGCGCGTACTGGGCGGAGTAGCCTTCCACGGGGAAGGTCTCGTCGGTGCCGCCCACCATGTCGAGAAGCACGCCGTAGAGGGGCACCGGCTCCCCCCGCTCCTTCGTTTCGGCGTGGCGCTCGGCGTACCGCTTCGCGCCGAGGAGCATGTCGTCCAGACCGGGGCCGTAGTCCTCGCCGTCCACGAGGAGGAGATCCACCCCGAGCGGAGGCGGCTGCTCGGCGAGGAGCTCGGCGAGATGCAGGAGCACCGCGGTGCCCGAGGCCCCGTCGTTCGCGCCCGGGATGGGAAGCGCCTGTCGCGCCGGATCCTCCTCGGCGTCCGCGCGGGGGCGCGTGTCCCAGTGGGCGAGGAGCAGGATGCGCCGCGACTCCTCCGGGCGGAACCGCGCCAGCACGTTCGTGAGCGTGAGCGCCTCGCCGGCCGTCGTGCGGTGCGCGAAGGTGTCGGCCTGCACGTCGGGCGCGAGCGAATCGAGCCGCGCGATCATCCAGTCGAGCTGGCGGGCGTGGCCCTCCGTGCCCGGCACGCGGGGCCCGAAGCCGACCTGCTCCTGGACGAGCGCGAGGGCGACCTCCCCGCGGAAGGCCGGCCGCCCCGGCGTCGGGCCGGCCGGCTCGTCCGCGCAGGCGGAGAGCAGGATCGCGGCGGGAAGGAGGAGCGAAGCGCCTCGCCTCACCGCGATCCGAGCTCCTCCAGGAACGCGCGCGCCTCCGCCTGGAGGGTCGCGTCCGGTGGGTGGCGCGCCTCGAGCGCGAGCACGTGCTCGAACGCGGCGCGGGCCTCCTCCTCCGTGCCGCGCTTGCGCAGGAGCAGCGCGAGATCGTACTGGAAGAGGACGAGGTCGGGCCAGGCCCGCACGGCGTGCCGCAGGTGCTGCTCGGCCGCCTCCCAGCTCGCGTTCGACAGCGCCTCGTTGCCCATGAAGAGGCGGGCCATCGCCCGCTGGATGCGCGACAGGCTCATCACCTCGTAGCTCAGCTTGCCGAGCAGGTTGTGCGCGCCGCCGTGCTCGGGGTCGAGCTCGAGGATCGTCCGGGCATCGTCCCACATCTCCTGCGCGAGCTCGGCGGCGTAGCCGGGGGCGGCGTTGATCGCCCGCCGGCCGTACGCGGCGCCCCGCCAGTAGAGCCCGTCCACCCCGTTCGGGTCGGCCTGCACCGCGCGGTCCGCGAGCGCCATGGCCGGATCGAGCCACCCGTTCTGCGCCCGGGAGCCGCCCGTCTCCATCACGCCGATCACGACCAGGGCCCGGGCCGCGCGCCACAGCACCTCGTAGTCGTCCGGCTCCGCCTCGAGATGTCGGGACAGGAGCTCGTACGCGCGCAGCGGCTCGCCGGAGAAGTAGAGCCGGTCCGCGTACACGACGGGATCGACGATGCCCGCCGGAACCCGGAGGTCGATCGCGGGAGATCCCGGGGAGCCCCCCACGCGTTCGAAGTCCTGCGCCGCCCCGCGTCCGGGAAGCACGAGCAGCGCCGCGGGGAGCAGGAGGACCAGGAGCGGGCGGGGGACACGACGCGCGCGCCGCCGTCGCTCGCCCCCGCATGCGCGCGGATCCCCCTGGCGGGGCGCGTGCGCACCGGCGGGCGGACGGGGGCGTGGACGTTCGTTCATGATGCCGGGAATACCGCGGAAGCGGTCCGATCGGTCCGCGCGGGGCGAGCGGTGGGCGCAGCAGGGGGTCCGCCCGGTCGCCCCTTCGCCGGCCGGATCCCCGGCCTCGCCCCCGTACGGACCCGGCCCGCCGCGCCGGCTTCGCATCCTATTCGCCCACGCCGCCGCGCGGGGTCGTGGCGGCCGGCACGCCCCGCACGAACGCGATGTAGTCGACCGGCGCCGGCGCCGCGCCGGTCCGTCGCAGCATCAGGTTCACCTTGCCGCGGTGGTACTGTCCGTGGAGGAAGACGTGCAGGAGGATGTCCTCGAGCGCGGTGTTGAAGGTCGTCCCGGCGGAGTTCGTGTACGTGATCCCTTCCCCGAGCCGGGCCGGATCCAGCGAGCCGAGGAACGTCGTCCAGCGGCGGGCGGTCCGCGCGCGGAGCGCGTCGAGGCCCCCGTCGTCGATCGTTTCCGGCCACACCGGGGTGGCGGGAGCCCGACCCTCGACACGCGCGAGCCACGTCTCCTCCGCCCCGAGCACGTGCGCGTACTCCTGGCGTGCCTCGTCGACGCCCGTCCGGCCTCGGAGCTGCTCTAGCAGCAGCTCGTCGGCCCAGGCGCAGTGCTCCCTCAGTCGCCGCAGCCATTCCAGTCGTTCCACGCGCCTCTCCCGGTTGGGCTCCCACGGTTCCGCGTCGCCTCCGGCCGCACCCTCGGAAGCCCGCGTCGAGCGCGCGCTCCGGCGCGCCGGAACGAAGATAGAGGGAACGCACGACGGCCCGCCCCGCTCCCGTCGGGCGGGAGGACGGGACGGACCGTCGCAGTCGTCGCGCGAGACCGACGGCTCCGCGCGACGGAGGAAGTCGCTCCGGGAGCGTTACGCCGTCGCCTCCCGGTTCACGCGCGACTCGGCGATGCGGGTGAGCTCGTTGTCGGCGGTCCCTTCCTCGTCCAGCGTCTGCTGGAGGATCCGCGCGTCCTCGTTGCGGCCGAGCTCCTTGGCGAAGGTCCGGAGCGTCCCGTACAGCGCGATCTCGTAGTGCTCGACGCGCTGCGCGGCGGAGATGAGCGCCGCGTCCCGGGCATCGCCGTCGGACTCCTTCATCATCTCCTCGCCCTCCTCGATGATCCCCTGGATCCCCTTGCACTTGGTGCCGCCGGGCTTCGCGTCGAGCGACTTCATGATCTGCTCGAGCCGCCGCACCTGCTCCTCGGTGACCTGGCGATGCTGCCGGAAGGCCTCCTGCAGCTCCTCGTGATTCGCGGCCTTCTCCATCTTGGGCAGGGTCTTGAGGATCTGCTGCTCGGCGCTGAAGGCGTCCTGGAGCTCGTGCAGATAGAGGTCCTCGAGATCCTGGAGATTCTGGGTCTTGGTGGCCATGCGAACGTTCCTCCGTCCGGGGTTCGCGAGTCGTCACTGCGGGTGCTCCGGCGACGCAAGGAGCTTGCCATGCGGACCCCTCCGCGAGCCTCCCCGGAGCCGCTCGAACGGCCTCCGATTCCTCCCCTCCTCCCCCCTCGCGACTGGAACGCCTCTTGCTCGTGGCGAGGAGGCGAAGGTGGTCCACGAACCGGCACCAAAGGGGAGCGGCATGAGACTCGACACCAACTCCGGCACCTCGGGAGAGACCGTCGCGGAGCGTCCCGTCCGCAAGCGCAAGCGGGCCGCACGCGAGGGGGGCGATCAGAGCGGGTCCCAGCGTCGTCGGTCGCGCGCGAAGGCGCGCGCGAACGGAAACGGAACGGGCCGGGCGACCGGCAACGGAGCCCGCAAGATGGCCGTGCCGCTCCAGGGCGCGACGGCCCTCGAGGGCGACGGCCTCACGCCGGAACAGATCCGGCGCCTCGAGCGTCGCCTGCTCGACGAGCGGCAGCGCGCTCTCCGCACGCTCTGGGCGAAGCGCATGGACATGGAGGACCACCGCTCGGCCGGCTCGCTCGACGAAGTCGAGCTGGACATCCGCATGGCGGAGCGACACAGCGAGTTCCTGAGCCTCATCGACGACGCCCTGCACCGGCTGCGCGAGTCGCCGGACGATTTCGACGTTTCGGTCGTGTCCGGTGCGCGGATACCCTTCGAGCGGCTCGACATGGTGCCGTGGACACGCAGGCTCACGGAGGAAGTGGGACACGGATACGACTGACGGGCTCCGCGGCGGCCGAGTGCTCCGGCCCGACGCGGGCCCGAGGAGAAACGAACATGGCGGACTTCGAACGGAAGGACGGGAACGGCGTCCGGGGACGACGGGTCGCGATCCTCGCCACGAACGGGTTCGAGGAGTCGGAGCTGTTCCGGCCGCTCGGCGCGCTCCGGCAAGCCGGGGCGGAGGTGGAGATCGTCTCGATCCCGAAGACGGCCGACCGGATCCGGGGGTGGGACGAGACGGACTGGGGCGACGAGCTCGGCGTCGACGCGACCGTCGAGGAGCGGAGCGCCAGCGACTACGACGCGCTGATGCTGCCGGGCGGGGTCATGAATCCGGACAAGCTGCGCATGGACCGGCGCGCGGTGGAGTTCGTGCGCGGGTTCTTCGAAGCGGACAAGCCGGTGGCGGCGATCTGTCACGCGCCCTGGCTGCTCGTGGAGGCGGACGTGGCGCGGGGACGTCGGCTGACGTCCTATCCCTCGCTGCGCACCGACCTGCAGAACGCGGGCGCCCAGTGGGTCGACGAGGAGGTGGTGGTCGATCGAGGCCTCGTGACGAGCCGGAACCCCCGCGATCTCGAAGCCTTCATCCCGAAGATGCTCGAGGAGATCGGCGAGGGGGTGCACGCCCACCGGGGGTGAAGCGGCGGGGGAGCGGAACGGCCGCCGGCCCGCCCGGGCGTCCATCTGACGCGGGGCGGGCCGGCGTGCGTGTGCCCGGCACGGGCGCGCGCCCCTCCCGCTTCCCCGCATCCCGCATCTACGGATGAAGAAGGGGGCGAGGCGGCTCGCCCGGGGCGCGGCCATCGTCGCGGCCGTCCTCGTCGGCCTGCCCGTCGTCCTGGCGGGCGCGCTCGCGCTCGCCGTGCACGAGGACGCCGTCGCCACCTGGCTCGTGCGCACGGTCGCGTCGGCGGCGAGCCCGTGGCCGGGCACCGAGCTCCGGGTGGGGTACGCGGACGTCCGCGGGCTCTGGAACCTGGAGGTGCGGGACGTGCGGGCGGTGCGTGCCGAGCCGGGCGCGGAGGACCTCCTCTCGATCGAGCGGATCGAGGCGGGCTTCTCGCTCCTCCCCCTGCTCCGACGTGACGTGCGGGTGCGGCGCGTTCACGCGACAGGTGTCGCGCTCGATGTGCATCAGCAGCCGGATTCCACGTGGGACCTGCTCGCGCCGTTTCTCGAGGAAGACACCGCGAGCACCGCCGACGAGGGGGCCTCCCCGTGGAGCGTGCGGGTCGGGGAGGCGACCCTCGAGGAGACCCGCGCGACGGCCTGGTTCCTCGCGCCCGCGAAGGACTCCGCGACCGACGGGGTGGATCACCCGCCGGCGCCGCTCCGGGTCGAGGAGCTCCTGCTGCGGGTCCGGGAGCTCGCCTCCGCCGGGGGCGCGCTGTCGCTCCGGCTCGACACCCTGGCGACGCGCTTCCTTCCGCCCGCGCGTCCCGAGAGCCCCACCACGCTGGGCGCCTCGCTCACGCTGCAGGAGGGGCTCGTCGACGGGAGCCTGCGGCTCGTCTCCGACTCGAGCGATCTCTCGGCGCGCGGGACGCTGCGGCTTCCCGGACCGGGAGAGGGCGCCGGCGCGCGGGACGTGGACTTCCTGGTGTCGGCCGCGCCCCTCGACTTCCGGGACGTGGGGGCGCTCGCTCCGGGCATGGACGTTCCCGGAAGCCTCCGGCTCGAGGCCCGGATCACGGGGAGCTCGGAGCTGCTCGAGATCGACGCCGAGGGACGGGCGTTCGACGGCTCGGAGCTGGAGGTGCGCGGGGCCCTCACCCCCCGCGTCGAAGGCGATCTCCGGTACCGCCTCGAGGCGCGGGTGAGCTCCCTGGCGCCGGCGCTCTGGACGGACGGCGAGCCTCCCGTCGAGGACGTGGACGTCGACCTCGAGGTGGACCTGACCGGCCCTTCCCTCGAGGCGCTCGACGGGACCGCCCGCCTGCACGCCCGCGCCGGGCGGGTGGCGACCGGGTCCCTCGCCCCGACGGACGTCGAGGTGACGTTCGACTCCGGCGTGGCGCAGGTCGAGGCGCGCGGCGCGGCGCCCCCCTGGTCCGCCTTCACCGCGTCCGGCACGGGCACCCCGTTCGCCGACCGGCCCGCGTTCGAGGTGCACGCCCGCCTCGACCAGCTCGAGCCGCTGGGCGGCGAGGGCACCCGGGTCGCGGACGCCGTCGTCCTCCTGGACGCGGAAGGGACCGGCGTGCGGCCCCAGGAGGCGCTGGGCCGGGCGACGATCCGCGTGTCGGCCGCCGTCGGGGAGACCGTCGTGGAGGACGGTGTCGTCCGGGCCACGTGGGCGGAGCAGCGCGCGGAGGGGGATCTCGCCGTCACGCTCGGGGAGGGGAGCTTCACCGCGGCGCTCGACGTCTCCTCGCTCGCCGAGGGGCTGCGGCTCGAGGTCCCCGAGTTCCGGGCGACCCGGCTCGACCTGCCCGCGCTCCTCGGCGAGCGTGCGTCCGGCACCCTGAGCGTGGAGGGCGACGGCGAGATGGTGTGGGCCGAAGGTGGCTTCCGCCGCGCCGACGTGGAGGCGGTGCTCGAGACCGCCCGCTGGGGCGCGATGGTCCTCGACACCGGCCGCGTGGTCGCGCGCCTGCGAGGCGACGACCTCGCCGCGGAAGCCCGGCTCGTCACCTCGGCGGGCCTGCTCGACCTCGAGGCCGCCGGCCGTCCGCTCGACCCGGTCCGGTCGTTCACGGTCGAGCGGCTCCGGGTCTCTTCGCTCGACCTCGCACAGGCCGGCGAGGGGCTCCCCGTCACGGACATCGACGCCGTCCTGGAGCTCGAGGGCACCGTGCCGGAGGACCCGGCCCTCGCCAGCGCGCGCGGCGTGCTCGCCGTCGCGCCCTCCACGATCGGCCCAGAGCGCGTCGACACCGCGACCGTGCGCCTGTCGGTGGACCGCGGGGTCCTCGCGCTGGACGGGGAGGCCGCCCTGCTCGCCGGAGCCGTGCAGCTCGCGGCCGGCGGTCGGCCGCTCGACAGCATCCCCTCGTTCCGGCTGGACCGGCTCGCGTTCCAGGGGCTGCGGCCCGACACCAGCTGGGCGGGACCGCTCCCCCTCGAGCTCTCCGGCGTGCTGAGCGGCGAAGGCGTCCTGCCGCCGGAGGCGCTCCCCGCGGTCACGATGGAGCTCGCGCTCGACTCCTCCCGGGTCGGTACCGGCACGCTGACCGGTGGCCGGATCGCGCTCGGCACGCGGGAGGATTCCGTGACCCTCACGGGCGAGGTGCACACGCCCGACGGCGTCGCCGACGTCCGCGGCGGGGCACGGCTGCGACGCGACGAGGACCGGGGCTGGAGCATCGGGTCGCTCGCCGCGGAGGCCTCCGCGCGGATCCCCGACCTCCATCGCTTCCTCGAGGTCGAGACGGCGGCGCTCGAGGCCGAGCTCGCGCTGACGGCGCGACGGGTCACTGCGGACGCGGCGCCGGAGTGGAGCGGCTCCGTGCGGGCCTCCGGCGCGCTCGCGGGTGCCCGTTTCGACACCTTGCGGGCGGCCGGAAGCTTCGCGGGCGGCGTGCTCCACCTCGACACGCTGCGGCTCGCCTCGAACGTCGCCCGCGTCGTCGGGGGCGGGGCGGTCGCGCTGCACGACACCGTCACCGCGCGACCCGAGGGGCTGCGGGTGCTCGCGACGGTGGACAGCGTCCAGGCGCTCGCCGAGGTCGTACCGGTCCGTCCCCTCTCGCTCCGCACGGCCGCGCTCGAAGCGAGGGTGACGAACCCGAGACGCGGGCTCCGGGTGCAGGCCGTGTTCGGCGCCGGCGGCGCGATCGCGGGGGAGTTCGGGGCGGACACGGTGTCCGGCGTGGCGATCGCGACCATCTCGGGCGGAACCGTCACCGCGGGCACGGCGCGCCTCGACGGCGTCCGCCTCGGCTGGGGCGCGGCGACCTTCGAGGCGCTCGAGGCGGCCGCCGCGTACGACTCCGCGACCGGAGCCCAGTTCACCGCCCTGGCCCGGCGGGACGACACCCACGAGCTCTACGTGGCCGGCGTCGCCGACCCGCAGTCCTCCAACGCACGTCTCGACAGCCTGCGCATCTCGCTGCCCGAGGAGGAATGGAACCTCCTCCGGCCCGCGACGCTGTCGTGGGCCGGGCCGTTCACCCCGGGCGGGCTCACCCTGGCCGCCGGCGCGTCGCGGATCGCGCTCAGCGGGGCGATCGATCCGGACGACACGCAGGACCTCGGCGTGGAGCTGCGCGCCGTGCGCATCGACGGGTTCGCCGATCTCGTCGGCTTCGAGGGCGTGCGCGGGCAGGTCGACGGCCTCCTGGACGTGAGCGGACCGGCGGAGGACGTGACGCTCGAGGGCTCGCTCGCCGTGGCCCTCGAAGGCGTGCGCCTGGAAGCGGGGATCGAGCCGGCGCCCGCCGGCCACGCCGTGTCCGCCCGCCTGGACGACCTGGAGGGCGGCTTCCTGGCGGTGGAAGGCACGGTGCCCCTCGAGATCTCGGTCGCGGAGGACGGGGGGGGAGCCCCCCCGGACTCGGCGGGCGCGGACCTCGCCGTGACCGGGCGGGACTTCCGCCTCGCCTGGGCGACGCCGCTCGTCGCGGGTTTCGGCGTGGACCAGCTCGGCGGCCGGCTGAACGCCGACGCGCGCATCCAGGGGCTGCTGTCGGAGCCGCGGCTCGGGGGAACGGCCACCCTGAGCCAGGGCGTGCTCCGGATCCCGGAGCAGGGCGTCGCCTACCGGGAGATCGCGGGCTCGTTCGCCTTCGAGGACGAGCGGATCCTCGTCGACTCGCTGCGGGCCGTCGCGAACGGCACGGCGACGATCCGGGGCGCGATCGTGCTCGACCCGTGGTCGGACCCGGCCTTCGAGCTGACCGCCTCCTTCGACGAGTTCCGGGCGGCGGACAACGCGTGGACCCGCCTCGGCATGTCGGGCGAGCTCGGCCTGCAGGGCCGCCTCTCCGAGCCGGCCGTCACCGGCACCCTCCGGCTGGCCGACACGGACATCCGCGCCGACCCGGTCGGGACCGGCAGCGGCGCCGCGCCGGTCGAGCTCACCGAGGCCGACTACGCGATGCTCGAAGCGTACTTCGGGTATCGCCCGGACGGCTCCGCCACCGTGGCGGCGGACCCGATCATGCCGTGGGCGATGGACGTGGAGGTCGTGCTCGAGAGCGACGTCTGGCTCCGCAAGAGCGCCCAGCCGGAGCTCCGCCTGGAGCTCGACGGCTCGCTCGACGTCGCGAAGCAGCCGGGCGACTCGATCCAGCTCTTCGGCACGATCGAGGTCCGTCCGCAGCGCAGCTACTTCGAGGAGCTCGGCCGGAGGTTCCAGGTCTCGCAGGGCGTCGTCACGTTCAACGGCTCCATGTGGGACTGGATCGCCGACGTGCAGGCGACCTACGCGGTGCCCTCCTTCCGCGATCCGTCCGCGCCCGAGGTGACGATCACGATCGCGGTCGCGGGCGGCATGGAGGATCTCCAGGTCACGCTGGGATCCGACCCGGCCATGGAGACCGCGGACATCCTGTCCTACCTCGCCACGGGGAGGCCCGCCGAGAGCGCGGTCGCGTTCGGGAGCGCGGGCCGGGCCGGCGATGACGAAGACGAGGCGCTCCGAGGCGTGAGTC
>CAZOYA010000097.1:0-13481 GCA_964583815.1 uncultured Gemmatimonadaceae bacterium
CAAGCGGGACGGCGGGACGGACCTCGCGCCGGAGCGGTACCGGGCGTATCTGGCGGAGGCGTTGCGGAAGGTGGGCGGACAAGCGGGTTGACATGTGGATCACATGTGCACATGTTCGGCACATGTCTTCCATCATGATCCAGATCCGCAACGTGCCCGAAAGCGTCCATCGCGAAGCGAAGGCGCGGGCAGCCCGGGAGGGTATCACGCTGTCGGATCTCGCCCTGCGGGCCCTCCGGAAGGAAGTGGAGACGCTCACGCTGGACGAGGTCGTGGCGCGGGTCCGCGAGCTGGGGCCTGTCTACGGCGCTCCACCCGCGGCGGAGATCCTCCGGAAGGAGCGGGACGAGCGCTGAGGACGGTCGTGGACGCCTCGGCCGTCGTCGAGCTGCTGCTCGGGAGCGCGCGTGGGGAGGCCGTCGTGGCGGGCCTGGCGGACGTCCATGGCGCATCCGACCTCCACGCACCCGACCTCGTGGATGTCGAGGTGGCGCAGGTGCTGCGGCGACTCGAGGGGGCCGGCAGCCTGCTCGAGGCCCGGGCGCGCGGGGCGATCGAGCTGCTCTCGCGACTGCCGGTGACGCGACATCCCGCGCGCGCTCTTCTGCCGCGCGTCTGGGCCCTCCGGGAAGACCTCACCGCGTACGACGCGATGTACGTCGCGCTCGCGGAGGCTCTCCACGCCCCGCTCCTCACCTGCGACGAGCGCCTGGGCCGGGCTCCGGGACACGGGGCGGAGATCGTCGTGGTGGCCTGAAGTCGGCCTCCACTACTACACCCCCACCTCCCTCCGCGCGCACCCCTGCGTCGGACTCGGATGCGGCGAGTCCGGCACGCCCGGGGCCGCCCGCACGGTCGACCACGCCACCGCCCCGCCCGCCACGCAGAGGCCGGCCGAGATCCACATGGCTCGCCGGAAGCCGGCGGTGAAGGCGGCGCCGGTGTAGTCGTCGAGCCCGCCCACCCCCGCGAGCAGCGGCACGAGCGCCGTGGCGAGCAACCCGGCCAGGCGCGCGGCCGCATTGTTCACGGCCGACGCCACGCCGGTCCGGCCCTCCCCCGCGACCGAGAGCGCCGCGGCGGTGAGCGGCGCCACGAGGAGCGAGAGGCCGAGACCGAACACGACCACGGCGGGCAGGACGTCCGTCAGGTAGGCGGAGTCCGCATCCAGGCGCGCGAAGAGCGCGAGGCCCGCGGCGGCCACCAGGGCCGATACGGTGATCGGCACCCGCGCGCCCGAGCGCGCCGCCCAGCGACCCGCCCTCGGCGACAGCAGCAGCATGAGCAGGTTGATCGGCAGGAGCGCCGCGCCGGCCACGAGCGCCCCGTACCCCATGACCGACTGGAGCTGGATCATGAGGAAGAAGAAGAGGGCGCCGAGCGCGGCGTAGATCAGGAGCGTGGTGCCGTTCGCGCCGGCGAACTGGGGATCGCGGAAGAGCCCGAGCGGCAGGAGCGGGGACGTGCGCCGCGCCTCGAGCCGCAGGAAGAGCGCGCCCAATCCGAGGCCGAGGAGCCCGGCCGCGACCACGAGCGCGTCGAGCCCGCGCTCGGGCCCCTCGACGAGCGCCCAGACGAGCGCGCCCAGCGAGCCGGTCGCGAGCACGCCCCCGGCGACGTCCACCGGAGACGGCTCGGGCGGCTCCTCCTCGGCCACCCGGAACCGGCTGATGGCCCAGGCGGCGAGCGGGAGCGGCACGGCCGCGGCGAAGACCCACCGCCAGGAGGCCGCGTCGACGAGCGCGCCCCCGAGGAGCGGCCCGGCGGCGGTCGAGACCGCCGACCAGGCGGACCACGCCCCGATCGCCGCGCTCCGGTCTTCCTCCACGAACGACGTGTCGAGGAACGCGAGGCTGGTGGGGACGAGCAGCGCCCCGGCGGCGCCCTGCAGGATCCGCGCGGCCACGAGCATGGGGAAGCTCGGGGCGAGCGCGCACAGCACCGAGCCCGCGGCGAAGCCGAGCAGGCCCCACTCGAAGACCCGCTTCTGGCCGCGCGCGTCGCCGAACGCGCCCCCGAGCAGCAGGAGCGCGCTCAGCGAGAGCATGTAGCCGTTCACGATCCACTGGAGCCCGCGCACGTCGAGCCCGAGGTCGCGCCCCATCGAAGGGAGCGCGACGCTCACCACGGTGCTCTCGAGGAAGACGCTGCCCGAGCCGAGCACGGCCGCGGCCACGACCCAGCGGGCCGCCCGCGTACCGAGGCGGATCACGTCCTGGGTCCGCGGCCCGGCATCCTCAGTTCCCCGCCAGCACCCCCACGACCTCCGGCGGCGGCACGCGCGCCTGCGACGCCTGCTCGTAGTCGTAGGCGAGCGCGAGCAGCACGTCCTCGGACCAGGCGGTGCCGGCGAAGGTCATCCCGACGGGCAGGCCGTCGACGAGCCCCATCGGCACGGAGAGGATCGGGTAGCCGGCCACGGCGGCCGTGGTGGTGAGCGAGGGCCCGCGCGTGCCGCGCGGCGCGTCGGGGATCGGCCCGAGGCCGGGCGTGCCGTCCGGCCGGATCTCGCCCGACGGCCCGCCCGTGGGGGTGACGAGCGCCGCGAGGTCGTGCTCGCGGAGGAGGCGGTCGATCCCCTCCTGCTGCGTCATCCGCTTTCCGGCCGCGAGCGCGGCCTGGTAGGCGGGATTGCTCCGCCCGCCCTCCGTCGCCTGCGACGCCTCCCAGAGCTCCACCCCGTGCATGCTCTCGCGCGGATCCGTCCGGCTGAACGCGATGAGGTCGGCGAGCGTGCGCACGGTCACCGTCTCGGGAGTCCCCGCGAGGTACGCGTTCAGGTCCTCCTTGAAGTCGTGCAGGAGGATCGTGCGCATCTCGGGCCGCACGTCGACGAGCGCGTCGGCGGACAGCTCGACGAGCTCGGCCCCCTCGGCCTCGAGCACGGCGAGCGCTTCGTCGAAGAGCGGGCCCACCGTCTCGGCGGTCTCACCGGTCGGCCGGATCACGCCGAGGCGCTGCCCCTGGAGCGCCTCCGCGCTGAGCGCCGCGACATAGTCCTTCCGGTTCGCGTCGGACTCCGCCGACCACGGATCCCCGGGATCGCTCCCGGCGATCACCTCGAGCACCATGGCCACGTCCCGCACGGTGCGCGCCATCGGTCCCGCCTCGTCCTGCGTGAGGCTGATCGGCACGATCCCGCGCCGGGAGACGAGCGCGACGGTGGGCTTGAGGCCGACGACGCCGTTCGCGTTCGAGGGGCCGACGATGGAGCCGGCGGTCTCGGTGCCGATCGTCGCGGCCGCGAAGCTCATCGCCGCCGAGATCCCCGAGCCGTTGCTCGATCCGGCCGCCGAGCGCGTGGGATCGTACGGGTTGTGCGTGCTCCCCCCGACCGTGCTCCCGTTGAACGAGCCGGTGCTCCGGAAGCCCGCGAACTGCGAGGTGTTCGCCTTGCCGAGGATCACGGCGCCCGCCGCGCGGAGCCGCCGCACCACCTCCGAGTCCTCGGCCGGGTAGTTCTCGGCGAGCGCCCAGGAGCCGGCCGTGGTCGGCATGCCGACCGCGTCGTGGTTGTCCTTCACGAGGATCGGCACCCCGTCGAGCGGACCGAGCGCCTGCCCCTCCTCGCGCCGGGCGTCCGAGGCCGCCGCCTGCTCGAGCGCATCGGGCGCGATGGCGATCACGCCGTTCAGGGGCCCGTCGAGCTCCTCGATCCGCGCGATGTACGCCGCGGTGATCTCGACCGAGGTCGTGCGCCCCGCGACGAGATCCTCCGAGATCCGCGAGAGCGGGACCTCCACGACCGAGTACGAGGGCGCGCCCCCCTCACGGTCCGCGCACGCGGCGAGCGCGAAGAGGGGAACGAGCGCGAAAGCGAAGCGGGCCCGGCGACGGTGCGACCTCATGACGTCCCCCTGTGCGCGAGGATCCACGGCAGCTCGACGGCTGCTCAAGGGATAGGAGGGGGAATGGAGGCGGATCGCAAGGTGATCTCGACGAGCGCGTGGGTCGCGTGATGGCACATGTGCATCGCTCGTGTGTATACGGCAGCCATGAGCACGCGGATCCACCTCGTCCTCGACGCCGCCGCGAAGGCGCGCTACCGGGCTCAGGCCGAGCGTGAGGGGAAGTCGCTGGCCGAGTGGCTGCGAGAAGCCGCGGAAGATCGCCTCCGTGCCACCCGGGATCGGCGTTCGCTCCGCTCTCCCGAAGCCCTCGAAGCCTTCTTCGCGGCCTGCGATGCGCGCGAAGGCGAGCCCGAGCCCGACTGGTCGGAGCACCGGACGGTCATCGAGCGTTCCAGGGTTCGCGGCCTCGACGTCACGTGACGTTCGTCGACACGAACGTGTTCATGTATGCCGTGGGGGGACCGCACCCCCTACGTGACAAGGCACGCGCGTGGCTGTTCCGAGCCGTGGAGCGGAACGATCGGCTCGT
Organism: uncultured Gemmatimonadaceae bacterium; assembly: GCA_964583815.1. Classification (GTDB taxonomy): domain Bacteria; phylum Gemmatimonadota; class Gemmatimonadetes; order Longimicrobiales; family Gaopeijiaceae; genus JAWLHJ01. Next base: position 4,381 of record CAZOYA010000097.1, read on the forward strand.
GACCTCGGCGGAGGTGCTGCAGGAGCTGCTCCATGCCTACCTTCCCGTCGCGCGGCACGCCACGCTGGATGCCGCGCTGACGCTGGTCCTGGGCTGCGTGCACGACGTATGGCCGCTCGAAGCCGAAGACGTGCACCTCGCACGCGCGCTCGAGATCGACCACCCAGGGCTTTCGGCCCGTGACCTGGTGCACATCGCATGTTGTCGCCGGCGGAACGTCGGCAGCATCAAGACCTACGATCGAGCGCTGATCGCGGCGATGACGTGACCCTCACCCCTCCCGCTCGCACAGCAGCATCCACGACGTCCCGAACCGGTCGCGCAGCATCGCGAAGCGACGCGCGAAGGGCGTCTCGGCCATGGCCATGAAGATCTGGCCGCTGTCGGCGAGGAGCGCGTACACGCGCTCGGCCTCCTCCTCGTCCTCCAGCGTGAGCGTGAGATAGGCGCTCCGCATCGGCTCGCTCCCGGGGATGTCCGCCCCCATGAGCACGGTGCCCCCGATCTCGATGCGGGCGTGCACGATCTTCTCGCCCCAGTCCGCCGGCACGCTCGAGCCCGGCTGCTCTCGGTGGCGCACGATGCCGGTGATCCGGCCTCCGAGGTTCTCCTCGTAGAAGCGGAAGGCCTCCTCGCAGGTGCCGTGATAGTTCAGGTAGACGTCGAGCCGCATGGGGTCCTCCCTCGTCGAGCCTGGCCGGTCGGATCCTTCAACCTTGACGCCTCCCCCGCCCCGCGGCTAGCCTGAACCAGATATGAGCACTCCCACGCGCCTCGCCGTCTGCTGCTGCTGTTGTTGCGGCTCCCCTCCGGGGGAGGCGGGCGGGCGCGCGCGCGGAGACGCGAGCGTGTAGCCGAGCCGGACGCTCGGCGCTCCTGACCGGCCCTCCCCCGCGGGAGGGCCGGTTTTTTTGTCCCTGCAGCCTCCGCTCCCCGGAGCACACATGAGCATCGGAGTCCTCGCGAACCTCCTGGTCTTCGCCCTCGTGCTGGTCTGGCTGGCCCGCCGCCAGGCCGCAGGCGTGCGGCTGCCGAGCAACGTGCTCGTCGCGCTCCTGCTCGGTGTGGCGCTCGGCGGGGCGCTGCAATGGGGCTACGGGTACGAGCACGCGGTGGTCGAGTCCACGATGACCTGGGTGGACGTGGTGGGGCGCGGGTACGTGCGCCTCCTCCAGATGATCGTGATGCCGCTCGTGCTCGTCTCGATCCTCTCGGCCGTGACCCGCCTGGGCGACGCGCGCGCGCTCGGGCGGATCAGCGTGGGCGTGCTCGGCCTCCTCATGCTCACCACCGCCGTCTCCGCGCTCATCGGCGTCGGGATGGCGCGTCTCTTCGGGCTCGACGCGGGGAGCTTCGCCCGTGGCACCCGCGAGATCGAGCGCGGCCAGGTGCTCGAGGGGCGGCTCGGGGAGGTGGCGGACCTGGGCGTGCCGGACCTGCTCCTCTCGTTCGTGCCGACGAACGTCTTCGACGCGCTCACCGGCGCCGAGCCGACCTCGATCATCAGCGTCGTGCTCTTCGCCTCGCTCCTCGGCATCGCGGCGCTCGGCCTCCGGCGCGACAACCCGGAGCTCGGCGCGCGCGTGATCGACGGGATCGACGCCGTGCAGGCGCTCGTGATGCGGCTCGTGCGCATGGTCATCCGCCTCACCCCCTACGGCGTGCTGGCGCTCATGGCGCGGGTGGTGGCGACCTCGGACCTCGACGCGATCGTCCAGCTCCTCGGCTTCGTCGCGGCCTCCTACGTGGGCCTCGCGCTCATCCTCGGGATGCACGCGGGGCTCCTCGCGGCCGTCGGCCTGAGCCCGGCCCGGCACTTCCGGACGATCTGGCCCGTGCTGACCTTCGCCTTCACGTCGCGCTCGAGCGCGGCGGCGATCCCGCTCAACGTCGAGAGCCAGGTGCGGGGGCTCGGCGTCCCCCCGGCGATCGCCAACTTCTCGGCCAGCTTCGGCGCCACGATCGGGCAGAACGGCTGCGCCGGGCTCTATCCGGCGATGCTCGCCGTGATGATCGCGCCGAGCGTGGGGATCGACCCGCTCACGGCCGGGTTCCTCGTGCCGCTCGTCGTGATCGTGACGCTCGGCTCCTTCGGCATCGCGGGCGTGGGCGGGGGAGCCACCTTCGCCGCGCTGATCGTGCTCTCGACGATGAACCTGCCCGTGGCGCTCGCGGGACTGCTGATCTCGATCGAGCCGCTCATCGACATGGGCCGCACGGCCATCAACGTGAGCGGCTCCATGACGGCGGGCGCGGTGACGAGCCGGCTGCTCGGGGAGACGGACCTGGAGGTGTTCGAGGGGAAGGCCGCCCCCGACCCGGTCGCGGGCCGCGCCGCCGCCGGGGTGCCGGCCCCGGTGGGCGCCGCCCCGGTCGGCGGAGGCTGAGGCTGCGACTGACCGCCGCGGAGCGTGCGGACGCCCCCTCCTGGAGCCGCTCCGCGCGCCGACCCCGGTGGCCGCGCGGGAGCGCCGCTCGCTACCTTGCGGATCACGTCGTAACGCGGTCGTAGTGCCCACTCGAACAGGAGGAGCACGATGGGCTTCGCCCCGTCGCCGATGCAGGTCCGGTCCCCCGCGTTCCAGAACCACGAGCGGATCCCGAAGAAGCACACCGGCGAGGGAGAGGACGTCTTCCCCGCGATCGAATGGACGGACGCGCCCGCCGAGGCGCGCTCGTTCGCCGTGCTCTGTCACGATCCCGACGCGCCGCTCTGCAAGCCGGGCAGCTACGGCTACGTGCACTGGATCGCCTACAACATCCCGGGCGACGTGACGAGCCTCGCGGAGGGTGACGCCGAACGGTTCACGACCGGGCGGAACGACTTCGGCCGGACCGACTGGGGCGGACCCATGCCGCCCGAGGGCCACGGGCGGCACCACTACTATTTCTGGGTGTTCGCGCTCGACCGCGAGCTCGACCTCGAGCCGGGGCTCACCATGGAGCAGCTCCTCGAGCGGATCGAGCCGCACGTGATCGGCATGAACCGTCTCGTCGGCACGTACGAGCGCGGATAGATTGCGGGGCCGCCCGGACCGGGCCGTCGCCTCGCGCGCGACCGCCCGGGCGGCACCGCGTGCCCGGACCGCGGCACCGGCCCGGTCCCCGCCCCACAGACGGAGCAGGACGATGGACGACGGCGTACAGCGCGCCCTCAGCGAGCAGATCGGCCAGGAGCTCTACGCGGCGTACCTCTATCTCGCGATGTCGGCGCATTTCGACCGCAAGAGCCTGCTCGGGTTCTCGAAGTGGATGCGCTTCCAGGCCGAGGAGGAGCTCGGCCACGCCATGCGCCTCTTCGAATACATGAACCGGCGCGGCGCGGTCGTCACGCTGGCGAGCGTCGAGGCCCCGCCGGCGGAGTTCGGCCCACCGCTCCAGAGCTTCCAGAACGCGCTCGAGCACGAGCGGAAGGTCTCGGACATGATCCATGGCCTCTACGATCTCGCGGTCTCGAAGCACGACCACGCGACGCAGCTCGAGCTGAACTGGTTCATCACGGAGCAGGTCGAGGAGGAGGACGCGATCGGCACGATCGTCGATCAGCTCCGGATGGCCGGCGACAACGAGGCGGCGATCTTCATCCTGGACCGCGAGCTCGCGACGAGGGCCGTGGCGGAGTAGGCCCGCGGCCGCGGTGGCATCACCGTTGCTGCCTGCGCAGTGTCGAGCCGACACGAGCGCAGGAGAACGCCACCGCCGATGCACACCTGGTCGCTCCTGAAGGAGACCGTCGCCCTGTGGCTGGACCGGAACGCGTTCCAGCTCGCGGGCGCGATCGCGTTCTTCACGCTGTTCTCGCTCGCTCCGCTCATGATCATCCTCGTGACCGTCGCGGGGGTGGTGCTCGGCGAGGAGGCCGCCCGGGGCGAGCTCACGGCGCAGATCCAGACGCTCGTGGGCAGGCAGGCGGCGGAGGCCGTGGAGACGGCGGTGGCACGGTCGACCATCGAGCGCTCCGGCCTCCTCCCCACCCTGCTCGGCGTGGGGGCGCTGATCTTCGGCGCCACCACCGTGTTCGGGCAGGTGCAGGCGGCGCTCAACCGCCTCTGGGACGTCATGGCCCGCCCCTCGCGCACCGGCGTGCGCTCCTTTCTGCGCACGCGGCTGATCTCGCTCGGCCTCGTGCTGATCATGGGATTCCTGCTCCTGGTCTCCTTCGCCCTCACGCTCGCGGTCGCAGCGGTCGTGCGGTACGCCTCGGAGTGGGTGCCCGTGCCGGACGCGCTGGCCTGGCTCGCCGACCTCACCCTGTCGCTCGTCGTGGTGACGCTCCTCTTCGCGCTGATCTTCAAGGTGCTGCCGGACGTGCACCTCGGGTGGTCCGACATGTGGCGGGGGGCGTTCGTGGCGTCGGCCCTGTTCGCCGTGGGCCAGTACGGCATCTCGTTCTACCTGACGCGCACCGCCCCGGGCTCGGCCTACGGCACCGCCGGATCGCTCGTGATCCTCCTCATGTGGGTCTACTACTCGTCGCTCATCCTGCTCTTCGGGGCCGCGTTCACGCGGATCTCGCTCCGGGCACGGGGAGGCATGATCGAGCCACGGAGCATGGCCGTCCGGGTGCGCACCGAGATCGTTGACGAGGAGAGCGACGAGGATCTCGTCGTGAAGGCCTGAGCGGCCGCTCCTGCCGATTCCGCGCGTCGCTCGCGGAAGGTGCGTCGCGCGCGCTTCGCTGCCCCCGCGCCAGCCCGCCGGGCCCTGCGTGGCGGAGCGCGGACGGGTGGCGTCGCAAGCCACGACGCTGCTTGATGATCCATGGCCGTGCGCATCGTGGTCGCCCACTCCGGGGACGTCGGCCCACGGGACCGTTCCTTGCTCATGGTGAGCCAGGTTTCTGGTTCCTGCTTCGTCTTCGGATGGCGGCGGACACCTGCGCTCACGGTCACCCGCCGCGGGAGTCCACCATGTGCCCAAACGTCCTCGCGCGGGCCCTCGCCTGCGTGCTCGTCCTGTCCGCCTGCTCCGACCGCCTGTCGGATCCCACCGGCCCCGTCGACATCCTCACCCACGAGCAGGGCGCGCCCGCACCCTCGGACCGCTACGAGGCGCTCGCGGTGGGGGACGTGACGGCCTGCGGCATCACGACCGAGGGTGACCTGAACTGCTGGAGCCGTGGCTCCGGGCCCGAGCGGGTCAGCTCGGGACAGGAGTTCTCCACGATCGACGCGATCTTCGCCCACCTGTGCGGCCTCGCGGACGACGGGGAGGCCTGGTGCCTGGGGGACAATTCCGGGGGGCAGCTCGGCGACGGCACGACCACGGACCGCGACTCCCTCACCCGCGTCGCGGGCGACCACGAGTTCGTCGACATCGCGGCGGGGGACCGCTTCACCTGCGCGCTGGACGAGGGGGGAGACGCCTGGTGCTGGGGCCGCGGCTCGCTGGTGGTCGGGGATGACGGCCAGACCTCCGAGCCGGTCCGGATCACCGAGGGCCGGTCCTTCACGTCCATCGAGGCGGGGAGCAGCCACGCGTGCGCGCTCGAGGGCGACGAGACCTGGTGCTGGGGTGAGGACGGCGTCGGCCAGCTCGGCGACGGCACCACGGACGGGAGCTCCGAGCCGGTCGCCGTGACGGGTGGGCACACCTTCGCCTCCATCGGCGCGGGCGGCAGCTACACGTGCGGCCTCGAGGAGGACGGCGACGCCTTCTGCTGGGGCCACAACGAGCTCACGCTGGAGCTCGGCATCGACGAGGACGGGACGGACTTCGTGACCGAGCCGACCGCGGTCGCGGGCGAGCTCACCTTCGCCTCGCTCAGCACCGGCTACATCCACGCCTGCGCCCTCGAGGGCGACGGCGACGCCTTCTGCTGGGGGGAGGGCGACACGGGCGCGCTCGGCAACGGGGGCGACGCGGCGATCGGCCGGCCGACCGCCGTGTCCGGCGGGCACACCTTCGCCGTCGTCGAGGCGGGGCGTCACAGCACCTGCGCGATCGACGAGGACGGAGCGGTCTGGTGCTGGGGGCTGATCGAGAGCGACGGCGATCCGCTCGTGCCGACACGCCTGGAAGGGGACGGCGATCCGGGCGAGCCCCCGAGCGCCGAGGCCGTGACGGATCTCGAGGTGGTGCGGCGCACGTCGTCGACGATCCGGCTCCGCTGGACGCAGGTCGACAACGGCGTTGGCGATCCGGCGTGGTACCGGGTGAAGTACGCCGAGACGCCGCTCGAGGACTGGAAGGACGCGACGATCGGGTGCCGCCGGACGATCCGCGGGAACGACATCGGCGACGAGATCCGCTGCACCGTGTCCGGGCTCGATCCCGACACGCGCTACGACTTCCAGCTCATGTCCTTCCGGGTCGAGGACGGACGATGGGTGGGCGCCGTGTTCTCGAACGTCGCGACCGGCGAGACCCGCGCGCGCGGGGGCTCCGGGGCTTCGCGGTCGGGCGCGATGTGACCCTCTACGGCTGGACCTCCACCACGATGCGCCGGGGGTCGGTGAGCGTGAGCACGCGGTAGGGGCCGGGACGCGCGAGCGCGAGCACGTGCGTCACGATCCCCTCGAAGTCGCAGGTGCGATAGACGCGAAGGAGCAGCGGGCCGTCCACGGCCACCTCCCGTGGGCCGAGCGTCGCCTGCCCCTCTTCGGTGTGCGCGGCCGCCGGCTCGAGCCGGACCTCGAGCCACGCGTCGCCGACGGGAAAGATCTGCTCGCCGGAGCCGCACGCGACGAGCGGCCGGTCGACGTACTCCGCGCGGTAGCCGGGCACGCCCGACGCGTCGACGCCGATCTCGAACGTCACGCGCACGAGGTCCTCGCGCGCCTCCGTGCGGAGCCCGCTGAGGACCGGAAGGGGCCCCGGCTCGAGGCGCGCCGGGGCCGACGCCGCGGCGACGGTCCAGGTCGCCGTGTCGCCCGGCTCCTCCCCACCCCGCTCGGTATCGCCTCCGCAGGAAGCGGTCGCCACGAGGACCGCGTGCAGGGCGAGGACGCGAGACGGCGCGAGGCGGAGAGGCGAGAGGCGTGCGACCGGCGGCCGGACGATCTGCATGGGAACGGTCCCTGGTCGGAGGGGCATCGGCGTCGAGCGTGCGAAATCAATACTCGTGAACGAGCGACGGCGCGAAATGGACACGCGCGCGTTAGCTTGATGTTCCCCCCCGCCTTCTGCCGGTCACACCCATGACCCGCCCTTCGCACGAGAAGCCGGATCCCACCCGGGAGCGGGGACGGTGGTCGGCCATCGGGCCGGCCGGCTCGTCGGGGAGCGCTCCTTCCGCCGTCGATCCCTACCGCGCCTTCTTCGAGTCGCTCGACGAGGGCTTCTGCGTGATCGAGGTGCTCCAGGAGGCCGGCCGCCCCGCGGATTGCCGGTTCCTCGAGACGAACCACGCCTTCGAGCGCCTGACCGGGCTGCACGACGCGATCGGACGGCGGTTGCGGGAGATGGAGCCCCGCCACGAGGAGCACTGGTTCGAGACCTACGCCAGGATCGCGCGGACGGGCCGACCCGAGCACTTCACCCTCCCCCTCCGTCAGCGATGGTACGAGGTCCAGGCGGCCCGGATCGGGGAGCCCGACGAGCGACGGCTGGGGATCCTGTTCCGCGACGTGACCGCACGGAGGCGCACGGCGGAGCGTCTTCGCCGGAGCGAGGCGAAGCAGGCGCTGCTCCTGCAGCTCAGCGACGCGCTGCGCACGCTCGGCGACCCCGTGGAGATCCAGGGTATCGCGGCGCGCCTGCTGGGTGAGCACGTCCACGCGCAGCGCGTCTACTACTCCGAGGTCGACGAGGCCTCCGGCCTCATCCGGGTGGAGGTCGGCTACGCGCGCCCGGGTGCAACCGTGGACGTCGGGCTCTACCGGTACGAGGACTTCCGCTGGGTCGGCCGCGCGTTCCGGGAAGGCGCTCCCGCGGTGCTGGACGACACCCGCGTCTCTCCCCTCGTTCCGGACGAGCAGCGCGCGGCGCTCGAGGCGTTCGGAACCCGCGCGGTCCTCGCGGTTCCGCTCGTGAAGGAGGGCCGGCTCGTAGCCGTCCTGTCGATCGACGACGACGTGCCGCGGGCCTGGACCCCCGACCAGCTCGAGCTCGCGACGGAGACGGCCGAGCGGACCTGGTCCGCCGTGGCGCGCGCCCGGGCCGAGGCGGGCCTCCGCCGGAGCGAGAGCCGCACGCGTCTCGCGCTCGAGGCGTCCGGGATGGGGTCCTTCGTCTGGTACCCCCAGGAGGACCTCGGCGAGCTGGACGAGCGCGCCGTCGCGCTGATCGGATTCCGGCCGGCGGGGCACTATTCGCTGCGGGGCTTCCTCCAGCGCGTCGTCCACGAGGAGGAGCGCGCGCGGGTGGAGGAGTCCGTGCAGCGGGCCCTCGACCCCACCGGCGACGGCGCGCTGCAGGAGGAGATGCTCCTCCGCCGCGGCCAGCAGGAGCGATGGATCTCGCTCCGGGCGCAGGCGACGTTCGCCGGCGACCCGCCGCGTGCGACGTACGTGGCGGGCGTGGTGACCGACATCACGGACCAGAGGCGGCGGGAGCAGGAGCTGCACGAGGCCCGCCTGCAGGCCCAGAGGGCGAACGAGGCCAAAGGCGAGTTCGTGGCGACGGTGAGCCACGAGCTCCGCACGCCGCTGAACGCGATCATCGGCTACGCCGAGCTGCTCCTGCAGGGCGTCGGGGAGCCGCTCGGGGAGCGGGCGCGCCACCACGTCATCCGGCTCGATCACGGGGCACGTCACCTCAAGTCCCTCATCGAGGACGTGCTGACGTTCTCCCGGCTCGAGGCGGGGCGCGAGAGCCTGCGGGAGGAGGAGAGCCGCCTGGGCGACATCGCCGAGGAGCTGCGCTCCGTCGTCGATCCGCTCGTGCACGGCCGGTCGCTCGCGTTCGAGATCGACTACGAGGGCCGGCCCGAGCGGATCCGGACGGACGTGGGCAAGCTCCGGCAGATCCTGCTGAACCTGCTCGGCAACGCGGCCAAGTTCACGGAGGGCGGCACGATCGGCCTGCGGATCCAACCGGAGGGGTCCGACATGGTCGCGTTCGAGGTCTGGGACACCGGGCCGGGCGTCGCGCCCGAAGTTCGCGACGTGCTGTTCGAGCCCTTCGTCATCTCGCCAGGCGTGGTGCTGAAGCCGGGCGAG
>CAZOYA010000098.1:0-13239 GCA_964583815.1 uncultured Gemmatimonadaceae bacterium
GGCGCGATCAGGTCGACCACGCGCATGGCCAGGCTGCCCGCCTCGCCCGGCACCTCGAGGTCGAGCCGCTCGTCCGGGTACGTGGGCCGGAGGCTGTCGAAGTGGACCCTGCCCGCGGCCTCTTCCGGCGGGAGCTCGTTGATGCTCTCGACCTTCAGCAGCGCGAGGTAGCGCTCGCCCTCTTTCGGGGGCCGCACCTGACCCTTGACTGTGTCGCCGGTGCGCAGGTCGAAGCGCTTGATCTGCGACGGGCTGACGTAGATGTCGTCCGGACCGTAGAGGTAGCTCCAGTCCGGAGAGCGCAGGAACCCGTAGCCTTCGGGCAGGATCTCGAGCACGCCCTCGCCCCGCAGCGCGACGTCGTCGGCGAGCAGGTTCTGCTCGATGCGGAAGATCAGGTCCTCCTTGCGGAGGCCCGCGTGGTCGCCGATGTCGAGATCGTCGGCCAGGTCGTGCAACTCCCCGAGGCTCTTGCTCTTGAGCTCTGCGATGTCCACGGGAGGACTCCGGTGCAGCGAGCCGGGCGGTCGGCCGGAGAGGGCATCCGCCGGAGACGGCGATGAGTCGAAAGAGGGCGGCCGGTCGGCCGGCAGGATCGCGAGCGAGGAGGGCCGCTCGCGGGATCGGACGGGGGGCGTTTGGAGAGTTGACGCGATAGTAATGAGCGCCCACGGAGCGGTCAAGACTGTTCCGGGCGCCCGGTTCGGGGCCGTCGCGCCCCGGAAACCGCCCTCCTTCCGCGACCCGGACCGACCCCTCCGGGACGCTCGGCCGGGGGGCGGCGGCGCCCGGACCCGCGTCCGCGAGCCCCCCGCCCGGGCGCATACCCGCGCCGACGTTTCTTCCGACTTTCGCTCGCGGGCCGGCAGGCCCGGACCCCCCGCCGTCCGCGAGCGTCGATACGCGCGCGACCCGCGCCAACGCTGGTTCATCGGGGTCCCGGGGGAACGATTTCCCTTGACACCCGGTATCACGGGCGAAACAATAGTTTACGAAATTTCACCGTCGATCGGCGATCATCCTGGGCCGGGAGGGTCGGGGTGGGAAGACACAATCGCGAGGGCGCCGGCTCCGACCAGCGGGGTCACGAGTACGGCGTCAGCTATCAGCCTGACTGGCTCAGGCACGTGAAGGTGACCCGCCTCCTCGAGAGCGGGCGGCAGTCCACGAAGACGCTCTTCCGCAATCCGTCCGACGGGCCGGAGCGGCGGCCGGGCGAGCGCGTGCGCACGCGCATCACCGCGGCGGACCTCCCGGTCGACGTCGAGGTCGCGCTGACCGACCCCGCGGCCGCGGTGCGGCGGGTGCGGATCACCTGCGAGCTCCCGACCGGGGACGGTCGCACGGAAGAGGTCGAGTTCACGCTCGAGGGGGGCAACGGCTTCGGCCGCTGAGGCGCCCGACGCCGGGGACCGACCGGCCCCGGCGCACGATTCCCTCCGTCGCGCCCCCGATCCGGTGGTATACTCGGTCATGGAAGGCATCGCAGGTCCCGTGCGAGCCGTCGGTCGCGGGGCCGTGGCCGGCCTGACGGCGATCGGGCGGGCGGGCTACCTCGGCGTGGACGCGGTCCACGCGCTCCGGAGCGTCTCGCTCTGGGCTCCCCACCTGCTCGAGCAGATGCTCCGGGTGGGCGTGCAGTCCGTGCCCATCGCGCTGTTCATCGCGACCTTCACGGGCATCGTCCTCGCGCTCCAGGCGTCCTACACCTTCACGGGCGCGGTGCCGCTCTACTTCGTCGGGACGCTGGTCGGCAAGACGATGGTGCTGGAGCTCGGGCCGGTGCTCACGGGCCTCGCGCTGTCCGGCCGCGTCGGCGCCAACATCGCGGCGGAGCTGGGCACGATGCGGGTCACCGAGCAGATCGACGCGCTCGAGACGCTCGCCTACGATCCGGTGGCGTACCTCGTGGTGCCCCGCGTGCTCGCGGGCACGCTCATGTTCCCGGCCGTGGTCCTGCTCGCGAACGCGGTGGGCATCGCGGCGGGATGGGTGACCTCGCTCCTCCTCCTGGACATGACCTCGCAGGAGTTCGAGCGCGGGCTCCGTCTGTTCTTCCTGCCGTGGGACGTCCAGTTCTCGATGATCAAGGCCGCCACCTTCGGCCTCACGGTGACCGCGGTGGGCTGCTCCTTCGGCTTCCACACCCGCGGCGGCGCGGAGGGCGTGGGGCGCGCGACCACGGGCGCGGTGGTGATCGCGAGCATGATCATCCTCGTGCTCGACGCCTTCTGGGCGGCGGTGCTCCTCTGAGGCGCGCGGATCCGGAGCGGCGATGAGCATCGAGATGGTGGACGTCCACAAGGCGTTCGGCGAGAAGGAGGTCCTCAAGGGCTTCACGCTCACGATCCCCGAGGGACGCACGACCGCGATCATCGGCGCCTCCGGCTCGGGGAAGTCGGTGGCCCTGAAGCACATCGTCGGCCTGCTCCGTCCGGACCGGGGAGAGGTGTGGGTGGATGGGGAGAATGTGAGTCGCCTGGACCAGGAGTCGCTCTACCGACTGCGGCGCAAGGTCGGCTACGTCTTCCAGTTCTCCGCACTCTTCGACTCGATGACGGTCGCGGACAACGTGGCGATGGGGCTCCGGCGGATGCGCACGATGAAGGAGAGCGAGATCGCGGACCGGGTGCGGGAGTGCCTCCGGCTCGTGGACCTCGAGGGCTACGAGGAGCGCTTCCCGTCCGAGCTATCGGGGGGCCAGAAGAAGCGGGCGGGCCTCGCCCGGGCCATCGCGACCGAGCCGAAGTACCTCCTCTACGACGAGCCCACCACGGGCCTCGATCCCGTGACCACCGCGGTGATCGACCAGCTCATCATCCGGATGGCGGAGGAGCTGCGGGTGACCGGGGTGGTCATCACGCACGACATGACGAGCGCCTTCCGTATCTCGGACCGGATCGCGATGCTCCATGACGGCCGGATCCGCGCCGAAGGCGACCCGGAGGAGATGCGCGATTCGTCCGATCCGGTCGTGCGGGGATTCATCGAGGGAAGGCCCGATCTCATGGAGTCCGTCAGGTGAACCGGGGGAAGGAGCTCCTCGTCGGCATCGTCATCGTGACGGCCGTCGTGATCGGCGTGGCGGGCACGCTGTGGCTGCAGGGCTCGAACTTCGGGCGCCCGCGCGTCCCCGTGGACGTCCGCCTCGAGAGCGTGGGGCAGCTCGCGGAGGGGAACGTCGTGACGTACCGGGGCGTGCCGATCGGCCAGGTCTACCGGATCGGGGTCGAGCCCGCGGGGAGCGCCGTGCGCGTGCGGCTCCTGCTCGACGCGGAGGTCACGCTCCCGGCGGACGCCGCCGTGGTCCTCGGGCCGGAGTCGCTCTTCGGCGCCTGGCAGGCCGAGATCGTGAGCCGCGCGGCCTACCCGCGCTTCCCCTTCTTCGACGTGGACGCGGACGGGCTGCGGCACGACGCGGGCTTCACGGGGATGCCGGAGGCGACGGCGGTGCTGGGAGGCTACGCGCTCCCGGAGCTCTCTCGCCTGACCGCGTCGGCCGAGGAGATCTCGCTCAACCTCGCCGACCTCACCGAGCGGATGGAGCTTACGTTCAACCAGGAGACGGCGGACAACCTCACCCGGGCGATCCGCAACATCGAGGCGATCACCCAGGAGGTCCGCGCCCTGGTGAACCAGCAGGCCGTGGTGGCGGAGCGGCTCACGGCGAACGCCGACAGCGCGCTCGGCCAGATCCAGTCGGCCGCGGTGTCCGCCCGGCAGTCCTTCGAGCGCGTGGACGGGATCCTGCAGGACGCGCAGATCGACTCCATCGTGACGAACCTCGCGCTCGCCTCGGGCGGGCTCCGGCGCATGATGGTGACGCTCACGGACTCCACGGGCGGCCTGGAGCGGACGCTCGCGCGGGCCGATTCGGCGTTCGCCCGCATCGACCGGCTGACCGCGAGCGTCGAGGCGGGCGAGGGCTCGTTGGGCCGGCTCCTCGCGGACGAGACGCTCGCCGTGCGCGCCGAGGAGGTGCTGGCGCAGCTCGATCTGCTGATTGCCGATTTCCGCGCCAATCCCGGCAAGTACGTGCGTCTGTCGATCTTCTGACTGGCCCGCCCGCGGGCGGGCGGCCCAGCGTTTGAACGGCTCCGGGCCGGCGTTACACTTGTGCGGACCCTCGACCGCGATCCTGCGAATTCCCGCGGCGCGCCCCCGGTCCGGGCCGGCGCACGCCCTCTCCGCCTCCATGGCAGACGACATCCGCGACATCACGATCATCGGCGGCGGCCCCACGGGGCTGTTCGGCGCGTTCTACGCCGGCATGAGGGGCGTCTCCTGCCGGATCGTGGACTCGCTCCCCGAGCTCGGGGGGCAGCTCACCGCCCTGTATCCCGAGAAGTACGTCTACGACGTGGGCGGCTTCCCGAAGATTCTGGCCAAGGACCTCGCGAAGAACCTCGTGCGGCAGGGGCTGCAGTTCGGCGCGGACGTGGCGCTCGACCAGCAGGTGCGGGAGCTCCGGCGCGAGGACGGGCACTTCGTGCTCACGTGCTCGGGCGGGAGCTTCGCCAGCCGCGCCGTGGTGATCGCGGGAGGAAAGGGGGCGTTCGAGCCGATGCGGCTCGCCTGTCCGGGGTACGAGGACTTCATGTACCGGGGCGTCGAGTTCGCCGTGCGGGACCCGGAGTCGTTCCGGGGCCGGCACGTCGTGGTGGTGGGCGGAGGGGACTCCGCGCTCGACTTCGTCCTGATGCTCAAGGACGTCGCCGAGCGGATCACGCTCGTGCACCGGAGGGACGGCTGGCGGGCGCACGCGGCTTCCGTCGAGGCGATGGAGCGGGCCGCCGAGGCCGGCGAGATCGATCTCCGCACCTTCCACGAGGTCCGGAGCATCGAAGGGGCCTCGTGCATCGAGCGGGTCACGATCTACGACAACCGCACGGACGTCGACGTCACCCTCGAGTGCGACATCGTGATCTCGTGCTTGGGCTTCAAGCCCGATCTCGGCCCGATGAAGGAGTGGGGGCTCGAGGTCGAGAAGAACCGGATCGTCGTGGACCGGCTGATGGCGACCAACATCCCCGGCGTCTACGCCGCCGGCGACATCGTCGACTACGAGGGCAAGCTCGACCTGATCGCGACGGGCTTCGCCGAGGCCGCCGTGGCGGTGAACCAGGCCGTCCACTACATCGATCCGTCCGCGCGCGTGAATCCCGGCCACTCCACCAACCTGAAGGTGTTCAAGGAGTAGATGGTCATGACCGAGAAGAGCCCCCGCGAGCACGAGACGATCGTGATCATCGGGTCCGGGCCCGCGGCCTGGACGGCGGCGATCTACGCGGCCCGGGCGCGCCTCGAGCCCTTCGTCTACGAGGGCGCGGGGAGCCGCACGATGATCCCGGGTGGCCAGCTCATGTTCACGACCGAGGTGGAGAACTACCCGGGCTTCCGGGACGGCGTGACCGGCCAGGAGCTCATGGCCGAGATGCGCGCGCAGGCGCTGCGCTTCGGCACGCGCGCGGTGTGGGAGGACGTGGTCGAGGTCGACTTCACGCGCCGCCCCTTCCGGCTGCGCTCGAGCGGCGGCACCGAGGTCACGGCGGACGCCGTGATCGTCGCCACCGGCGCCAACGCGAAGTGGCTCGGGCTCGCGAACGAGGAGCGGCTCGCGCAGTCGGGCGGCGGCGTGAGCGCCTGCGCGGTGTGCGACGGGGCGCTCCCGCATTTCCGCGACCAGACGCTGGCGGTCGTCGGCGGCGGGGACTCCGCCATGGAGGACGCGATCTACCTGGCGAAGTTCGCGCGCGAGGTGGTCATCGTGCACCGGCGGGACTCGTTCCGCGCCTCGAAGATCATGGCCGACCGCGCGCTCGCGAACGAGAAGATCCGCGTCGAGTGGAACAAGGTCGTGACGCAGGTGGAGGGGGAGGAGACGATCACCGCGCTCCACCTCGAGGACACGGTCTCGGGGGAGAAGAGCCGGGTCGAGGTGGGCGGGCTGTTCGTGGCGATCGGGCACACCCCGAACACGGCCTTCCTGGGCGGCGCCCTCGAGCTCGCGCCGAGCGGCTACATCCGGACGCCGATCCCGTGGCGCACGCAGACCTCGGTGCCCGGGGTCTTCGCGGCGGGCGACGTCATGGACGACTACTACCGCCAGGCGGTGACCGCGGCCGGAACGGGGTGCATGGCGGCGATCGAGGCCGAGCGCTGGCTCGCCCACGGGGGCGTGGAGGAGCCCGCGCCTCAGCCCTCCACGGAGGACGTCGAGCCCAGCGAGCGGCCCCCGTCGACCGCGACCACCTGACCGGTCACGAAGCCGGCGTCGGCCAGCCACAGCACCGCGTCCACCACGTCCGCGGGTGATCCCGGACGGCCGAGGGGCGCGTCGGCCGCGATCCGCCTCCATCCCTCGTCCGACAGGCCGGGAGGCGCGAGCACCGCGCCGGGCGCGACGGCGTTCACCCGCACGTCCGGGGCGAGCGCCCGCGCCTGCACACGGGTGAGGTGGGCGAGCGCGGCCTTCGACACCGAGTGGTGCGGCCGGGACGGCCAGGGCTCGAGCGCGGACAGGTCCACGATGTTCACGACCGAGCCGCGCGCCTCGCCCAGGAGCGGCGCGGCGGCCCGCACGACGAGATGCGGCGCCCGCACGTTCACGGCCATGACCGCGTCCCACGCCGCGGCGTCCACCTCCTCGAGCGTCGCGGACTCGAAGCTCGAGGCGGAGTTCACGACCAGGTCGAGCCGGCCGTAGGTCTCCCGGGCCGCGTCCACGAGACGCGCGCAGACGGCCGCGTCCGCGAGGTCGCCCCCGACGGTCGCGCAGCGGCGGCCGAGCCCCTCCACGCGGCGGGCGAGCTCGGCGGCCGGGCCCTCCGAGCGGTGGTAGCCCACCACCAGGTTCCATCCCGCCCGCGCGAGCCCCTCGGAGATCGCCGCGCCCACGCGCACCGCGCCCCCCGTCACGAGGGCCACACGTTGCGGCTCGGGCCGCGTCATGGCGAGACTCCGGAAGGGTTCACCCGTCGCATCGACCATCGGAGGGAGGGCATGGCGGATCTGGCCGGAAAGGTCGCGATCGTCACCGGGAGCACCAAGGGCATCGGGCTGGCGATCGCCGAGCACCTCCACCGCGCGGGCGCCTCCGTGGTCGTGAGCGCCCGCACCGCCGCGGACGTCGAGCGCACCGCGGCCCGACTCGGGGAGCGCGCGCTGGGCATCCCCTGCGACGTGGCCGACCCGGACGACTGCGCGCGCCTCGTCGAGCGCACGGTCCGGGAGCTCGGGCGGCTCGACATCCTCGTGAACAACGCGGGGGTCGGGGTCTTCAAGCCCTTCTCGGAGATGACGATCGAGGATTGGCGGCTCCAGATCGACGTGAACCTCGGCGGCGTCTTCCACTGCTCGAAGGCGGCGCTGGGGCCGCTCTCCGCGAGCGGCGACGGCTTCATCGTGAACATCGGGTCGCTCGCCGGACGGAACCCCTTCGCCGGCGGCACCGCGTACAACGCCAGCAAGTTCGGGCTCGTGGGGCTCACCGAGGCCATGATGCTCGACGTGCGCTACGACGACGTCCGCGTGAGCCTGGTGATGCCCGGGAGCGTGAACACGCACTTCCGGGACTCGGAGCCCGAGGCGGGGCGTGGCTGGAAGCTCGAGCCGGAGGACTGCGCGCGCGCCGTGATGCAGCTCCTCGCGTATCCGAAGGAGGCGCACGTGAGCCGCATCGAGATGCGGCCGAGCCAGCCGAAGCGGGGCTGAGCGGCCCGCGCCGGGCCCTCGCCGCGAGGGCCGGCGCGCCTTCACCTCCCGGGCGCGGCGGCTAGATTGTGCCGCCCCCGAGAAGCTCACCCGAACAATCCCAGGAACCGCGCTCCATGGCCGACGGATACCGGATCGAAAAGGACTCGCTCGGCGAGATGAAGGTCCCCGAGGACGCCCTCTACGGCCCGCAGACGCAGCGGGCGGTGGAGAACTTCCCGATCAGCGGGCAGCGCTTCGGCCGCCGCTTCATCGAGGCGCTCGGGCTGATCAAGCGGAGCGCGGCCGAGACGAACGTGGCGCTCGGGGCGATCGACGAGCGGATCGGCCGGGTGATCGTGCAGGCGGCCGACGAGGTGATCGAGGGCCGCTGGGACGACCAGTTCGTGGTGGACATCTACCAGACCGGCTCGGGCACCTCCACGAACATGAACGTGAACGAGGTGGTGGCCCGGCGCGCGACGCAGCTCGCGGGCGAGGGTACGACGGTCCACCCCAACGACCACGTGAACTTCGGGCAGTCCTCGAACGACGTGATCCCGACGGCCATCCACGTGGCCGCCCGGCGCGCGATCGAGGACGACCTGGTCCCCGCGCTCGAGCACCTGGCGGGGGCGCTGCGCGAGAAGGCGCGGGCGTTCGACGGCGTGCTCAAGTCGGGGCGCACGCACCTCATGGACGCCACGCCCGTCCGGCTCGGGCAGGAGTTCGGGGGCTACGCGAGCCAGGTCGAGAAGGGGATCGCGCGGGTGCGCGCCGCGGCCGCGGAGCTCGAGGAGCTCGCGCTCGGCGGCACCGCGACGGGCACGGGGATCAACCGGCACGAGCGGTTCGCGGCCGAGGCGATCGGACGCCTCGCGAAGGCGACGGGCATCCCGTTCCGCGAGGCGGAGGACCACTTCGAGGCGCAGGGCGCGAAGGACGCGGCCGTCCAGACGGCCGGCGCGCTCAACACCGTGGCCACGAGCCTCATGAAGATCGCGGACGACGTGCGCTGGCTCGGCTCGGGGCCGACCTCCGGCATCCACGAGATCCGCCTGCCGGCCGTGCAGCCGGGCTCCTCGATCATGCCGGGCAAGGTGAACCCCGTGCTCGCCGAGGCGATGATGATGGTGTGCGCCCGGGTCATGGGGAACCACACGACCGTCACCGTGGCGGGGAGCCGCGGCAACTTCGAGCTGAACGTCATGATGCCCGTGCTGGCGCAGGCGCTCCTCGAGTCGATCCACCTGCTCGCGCACGCCAGCCGCGCCTTCACCGACCGCTGCGTGGTCGGGATCGAGGCGAACGAGGAGCGGGCCCGGCAGCTCCTCGAGCTCAACCCCTCCATCGCGACCGCGCTCAACCCGTACATCGGCTACGACGAGGCGGCCGTGGTGGCGAAGGAGTCCGCGAAGCGGGGCGTGAGCGTGCGCCAGGTCGTCCTCGAGCGGAAGCTCCTGCCCGAGGAACGGGTCGACGAGGCGCTCGACGTGCGGGGGATGACGGAGCCGGGGCTCCCGGAGTAGGGCGGGTCAGCCCTCCGGGCGCGCGGCGGGATCGAGCGAGGCGTAGTACGCCGCGACGTCGCGGATCTGCTGCGGTCCGAGCCCGTCCACGACGTGGTGCATGAGCGGCGAGAACTCCGAGCCGCCCCGCACGCGGGCGCGGAAGAGCTCGAGCTGCAGCACCAGGTAGTCCGCGTACTGCCCGGCGAGCGACGGGTAGGCGGGGTTCCGGGGATGTTCGGCCGGGCCGTGACAGTCGGCGCAGGAGGGGACGCCCAGGGTCGGCAGGCCCTCGTGCGCGACGATCCGGCCGCGCTCGGCCGCGTCTCCGGCCTCGCTCCCGTCGCCGGCGGGCCCACCGGGGTCCAGACCCGCGTAGAAGTCCGCGAGCTGGCGCCACTGCGCCGGCGAGAGCCCGGAGGCCACCGGGGCCATGATCCCCGAGTGCCGGTCTCCCGAGGCGTATCCGCGGAGCGCGCCCATCAGGTACTCGGGGCGCTGCCCCGCGAGCTTCGGGAACGCCGCGTTCCCCCGCCCGAGCCCGTCGCGCCCGTGGCAGCGCGCGCAGCTCGCGATGACGGGGTCGGGCGGCTCCTCGGGGTCGGACACGCCCTCGAGCGCGACCACGGGCGGCTCGGCAGGCGCCTCGCCGTACACCAGGCGCTCGTACGAGGCGCGCGTGTGGTTCGGCAGCGTGAGCAGGAACGCGACCATCGCGCGGACCTCGTCGTCCCGCTGCGGCGACTGCCACGCCGGCATCCCGGTGAACTTGATCCCGTGCTTGACGATGTAGAAGAGCTCCTCGGGATCCCACGTCTCGACGCGCGGGGGGAGATAGGGCGGCAGCGGCAGCATGGCCGCGGCGATCTCGGGGGTGGGGACCCCGGGGCTTCCGTGGCAGGGCCGACAGCCGCTCTCGTAGTGGCCGGCGCCCTTCAGGACGAGCCAGGGCTCGTCGAGGCGGAGCTCCGCCATCCCGAGCGTGTGGGTGGCGACGGATCGCCGCTTCCCGAACTGCAGGATCCACTCCGTGATCGCCCAGTGCCCGGAGCTGGCCTTGAGCGGGACGACGCCGGAGGCGGCCACCAGGAAGCCCACCACGGCGCCGGCGGCCCCGAGCAGCGCGAGGAGGATCAGGAGCGAGCGCGTGGGCCCCTTCACGGTGCGCGCTCCGTGGCCGCGTGCGAGGGAGCGGCGCGGCCGCTCCTCGTCCCGAGCAGCTCCATCACGAGCGCGAGCCCGCCGAGCAGGTAGACCGTCCCGCCGACGCTCAGCATGATCGCGCCGCCCAGGTGCTGGTCCTGGAGCGGCGTGAGCGCCGCCGTCCAGCCCGCGCGCGGATAGAGCGCGCGCGGCGGCAGCGCGAGGAGCGCGCCGAGCAGCGTCATGTGCATCGAGGTGAGGAGGAGGGCGACCACGCCGGCCGCGCGCCGTGCCCGCCGCCGCGCCGTTCCCCCGCCCACGACCGAGAGCCAGAGCAGGAGCCCGCTCGCGAGGAAGGTGCCCTGCTCCAGCACGAGGCCGACGCGCGTCGTCCGTGCGAGGTGGTGCAGCGCGGGCGCATGCCACCCCCAGACCGCCACGAGCTCCACGACGGAGGCGGGGACGGGCGAGAACACGCCGGGGGCGCGGCGCACCGGATCGGCCGCGGTGCCGGCGACCGCGAGCGCGAGGAGGGGGGCCGCCACGGCCACGACGCTCATGTGCATCGTCATGTAGGCCGAGAAGGGGCCCCCGACGACCCGCTCGAGGGGCGCCAGCCAGGCGAGCGCGAGCGCCGCGAGCCCCGCGAGGAGCGGGAGGGACCGGACCGGCGGCAGCGCGTGCGCGCTCACCAGCAGGTCTCCACGAACACGGCCGCGAGCGCCTCGTACACGACGGCCACGCCGCTCAGCCCGGCGAGGAGCAGCGTGGCGAACCCGAGGAAGCGGTGTCGGTCCTCGGGCGTGTCCTCGTCGTGCGGGACCTCGGCGCGCCCGTGGGTGTGGCGCTTCCAGCCCTCCCGGCCCACCCACGCGATCATCGCGAGCGCGACCACCGTGTATCCCGCGATCGCGAGGCGCACCGGTCCGAGCGGGGCGTCCGGACCCGCGGCCTTCGCGCACCAGATCGCCGCGGTCCCGTAGGCCAGCAGTAAATGCGCCGTCCCCGCGTGCGGGGCGGCCACGAGGAGCCACAGGCTCTCGCTGCTCTCCGGGAGCTCCCGGCCGGCCGCGCTCCGCCCGCTCACGACGACACCAGCGGGAAGCCCGCGATCACGAGCGAGGTCACCGCGGCCGTGAGCGCCACGAAGTGCCAGTAGAGCGCCACGTTTCCGATGTCGATGTCGTAGCGGGCCGTCATGCGCCCGCGCAGGCGGCGGGCCCCGGCGTAGCCGAGCATGATCAGGCCGAGCAGGACGATCACGTCGGTCCAGATCACGAGCAGCCAGACGGTCGCGTCGTACGCGTGCCGCGTCGGGTCGAGCGCGGTCGTCCAGGGCCCGGCGAGGAGCGCGGCCCCGCCGGCGAGCGCGAGCACGCCCGCGACCCCGAGCAGGCCCGCGAACGTCCCCGGGCCGAAGCGGCCGATCCGCCGGCGCGCGAGCACGACGAGCGCCCAGGCGGCCAGGATCAGCCCGCCGCCCGTCGCCGGCCAGAACACCCCCGGGCCCGCGGCATGCGCCGGCGGGAACTCCTCGTGGACCGTCCAGAAGAAGAAGTAGCCGAACACCAGGCAGACGTAGGCCGTCATGATGGCCAGCATGGTGATCAGCATCCCCCACCAGCCCACGGAGGCCGGGCCGGACACGTAGAGCGGCAGCGTGCGGCCGAGCCCCACGTCCTTGCGCTCCTTCTCGGGCACGAGCGCCGTGCTCGTCCACAGCCAGTAGAGGATCACGCCCGTCGCCACGACCAGGCTCGCGATGGCGAGCGACCAGAGGTGGTAGGTCCCGAGGATGAAGAAGCCGCCGAGCGTGAAGGCGGAGATCATCGGAACGAAGCTCGGCCCCGCGAGCCGCTGGCACTGCTCCGGCTCGGCGTCGATCACGGAGGTGACGATCGTCTCGCGGTACCCCTCCTCGGCGTCCGGGAGGTAGAAGCGGCCCTCGTCGATGTCCCGGAGGAAGTTCGGCTGCTCCCACAGGGGATAGCGCCCGTCGATCTCGGGGATCGAGCGGATCCCCCACGGCCTGCCGGGCATCTCCTGGACCCACTCGAGCGTCCCCGCGCCCCACGGGTTCCGCGGCGCGTACGGCTCCTTCCGCTTCGGACGCACGACGTCCCACGCGACCACCGCGACGCCGGCCCCGAGCACGAAGGCGCCGATCGTGGAGACGAGGTTGAGCGTCTCGAGGCCGATGTCCGCCGGGAAGGTGAAGACCCGCCTCGGCATCCCCCGCATCCCCGCGAGGTGCATGGGGAGGAACGCCACGTTGAACCCGACGAACGACAGCCAGAACCCGAGCGTGCCGAGCCGGTCGGAGAGCAGCTTCCCGGCGACGATCGGGAAGAAGTAGTAGAGGCCGGCGATGATCGGGAAGACGGCCCCGCCGACGAGCACGTAGTGGAAGTGGCCCACGACGAAGAACGAGTCGTGCGCCTGGAAGTCGAAGGGCGCGAGCGCGACCATCACGCCCGTGAGGCCGCCGAAGACGAAGATCGCGAACGAGCCGAGCACCCAGAGCATCGGGACGGAGTGCACGACCCGGCCCCCGAGCAGGGTGGCGAAGAAGCAAAGGAACTGGATCGTCGTCGGAATCGCGACCGCCGCGGAGGCCGCCGAGAAGATCCCGAGCGAGATGCCGGGGAGCCCCGTGGTGTACATGTGGTGCACCCAGAGGCCGAAGCTGATGAAGCCCGTGCCGACCGCCGCGAGCACGACCCAGGAGTAGCCCACCATGGGCCGGCGGGCGAAGGTCGGCACGATCATCGCCACGAGCGCGATCGAGGGCAGGAAGATGATGTAGACCTCGGGGTGGCCGAACAGCCAGAAGAGGTGCTGCCAGAGGATCGGATCTCCGCCGCGCGCCGCGTCGAAGAACGGCCAGTCGAACGCG
>CAZOYA010000099.1:0-12873 GCA_964583815.1 uncultured Gemmatimonadaceae bacterium
AGGTCCTGGCGCGCTCGGATCTCGTCGTGCTGCGCGACCATGTGGACGATCGTGTCGTCCATGCCGTCCGCCAGGGAACGAAGCGCCGGGAAGAGCACCGCCTCCTCCTTGGCGATGTGGAGGGTGAGGTCCTCAGCCAGGAAGCGCTGGAGGCCGCGCGCGACCTCCAGCACTCGGGCGGCGCTGTTGTCGCCCGCGCCCTCGAGCGATGCACCCTCGAACGTCTCGCGGGCGTCGGCAAGCACCCCCGCGGTGTGTTCGTGGTCGCGCAGGAGGCCGGCAAGCGGCTCTGGCATGTCCTCCGGCGCGGGTAGTCGGTTCATGGCACTCCGGAGCGCGCTTAGCGGCCCTGGAAGTTCCCCGGACGGCGCTCCGCGGTGGCGCGGACGCCCTCGCGGAAGTCCTCGGTGCGACGGAGCCAGTCTTGCTCCACCTGCTCGCGGTCGGTGATGAGGCGGATCTCGTCGGCCAGGCCGTGGCGGAGCGTGCGGCGGATCGAGCGCACGGCCAGCGGGGCGGCGGAGGCGATCTCCTGCGCGAGTTCCATCGCCTTGGGGCGGAGATCCTCCGCCGCCACGAGGTCGTCCGCGAGGCCGATGCGGTGCGCCTCCTCGCCGTTGATGCGGGCGCCGGTCATCAGCATCCGCCACGCCGCCTGTTGCCCCACGATGCGCGGCAGGGTCACGGTCAGTCCAAAGCCCTGGTGGAACCCGAGCTGCGAGAAGTTCGAGGCGAACCGCGCTTCCGGAGCGGCGATGCGGAAGTCCGCGGCGCACGCGAGGCCGAGGCCGCCACCGATGGCCGCGCCCTGCACCGCCGCGACGATCGGCGTCTCCGCCTCAAAGATGCGGACGGCGTCGCGGTAGAGGCGGATGCCGCCGTGGCGGTCGCCCGGCGGCGGCGCCTCGGTCTGCTCTCGCTGGCCCCCGCCCCCGAGTTGTGCGCCGGCGCAGAAGGACCGCCCGTCCGAGGCGAGCACGATCGCACGCACCTCCGTCTCGCGGTCGATGTCCGCGAGGGCGTCACCGATCGCGCCGATGAGCACCATATCGAAGTAGTTGTGGGGCGGCCGCTGGATCTCCATGAGGGCGACGTGCCCGTCGATGTCGACCTTGAGGTCCGTGTACTCGCCGAACTGCATCGTTGCCTCCTCGCGCCTCGTCTGTCTCGCCCAGCGACCGTCGGGCGCTGGCATCGTGCCCGACTCGGCGTCCCGCGCCAAGCGAGGAGGCTTTCCGTGTCGTAACCGCTCGTTGAAGCAATGCTGAACGAAGGTACACGTCTTCTGCCCCCGTGCTCTTGTACGCTCGCTCCGAATTCGCGGGAGCCCTTGGAGGGTAAGCGTGGCGGAGCAGGGCGGTTTCCAGCCTTTCGGCCCGCTGGCGGGCGTGCGCGTGCTGGAGTTCTCCCAGATCGTCGCGGGGCCGGTGGCCGGCCTGAACCTCGCGGACCTGGGAGCGGACGTGATCAAGGTAGAGCCGCCCTCTGGCGACTCCCATCGCTTTGTCGGCACCACCGTGCCGGGCGAGAGCAAGATGTTCCAGGGCAACAACCGCGGCAAGCGCGGCCTGGTCGTCGACCTCCACGACCCTCGAGGCCTGCGAGCAGTGCTTGCGCTCGTGCCGAGCGTCGACGTGGTCATCATGAACTACCGATCCGGCGTGCCCAGGCGCCTGGGGATCGACTACGAGTCCCTGAAGGCGATCCGGCCGGACCTGGTCTACGCGCAGATCAGCGGATTCGGTGAACGTGGCCCGTGGGCGACGCGAGGTGGCTCGGACATCGTCGCGCAGGCGCACTCCGGGCTGATGGCCGTGGACGAGAAGTACGACGAGCACGGCTCACCGCAGGTTATCGGCATACCGGTCTCGGACTACGCGGCCGGCTTCGCTGTGGCCATGGGCGTATGCAGCGCGCTCTACCACCGAGAACGCACCGGCGAGGGGCAGTACCTCTCCACCTCGCTGCTGCGCCTGGGGCTGTTCATGCAGAACCGCATCGTGATGCGAGAGCCCGTCGGGGACGCAGCGCTGCGCGACCCGATGGTCGAGGGCCTGCGGGCGGCGCAGCTGGAGGGCGCGACCTTCCCGGAACTGCTCGCACTCCGCAAGCCGCGAGGGCGCATCGCCTCGCCGTTCACGCTCTACTACCGGGGCTACCAGGCGGCAGACGGGACGGTCGTGCTCGGCGCGCTCACCCCGCAGAACCGCGCGCACATCCGCGAGGTCCTCGGGATCGAGGGTGAGCACTCGGACGACCCGGACTTCGACGCGCGCGACCCGGCGAACATCGAGGCGACCAACGAGTGGCGCTCCTGGATCGAAGAGCGGATGCGCGAGAAGACCGTGGCGGAATGGCTCGCGGCCTTCGAGGCGGTGGGCGTGCCGGCCGCGAGGGTGAACTTCCCGGAAGAGATGGCGGACGACGAGCAGGCGAACGCGGACGGCATGATCGTGGAAATGGAGCACCTGGTTACCGGACCGCAACGCGTGGTGGGGCCTGCCGTCGTCATGTCTGCCACGCCGACGGGCAGCCCGCGCCCGGCGCCAGCCCTCGGCCAGCACACCCTCGAGGTGCTGCGGGAGGCCGGGTTGTCGAGCGAGGACCTGGCGGCGCTGGTTGAGGCGGGCGTGATCCGCGCGATGGACTAGCCGACACGGCATTGGATCGGAGCACCAATGGACTTCTCCTGGACCGACGAGCAGCGCGAGTTCCGGGCGCGCGTCCGCGCGTTCATCGACGAGCACTGGCGGAACACCTCGGCAGAGGGCGGATATTCGGAGGATGGCAGCCGCGGCGAGCGTGTGAAGCGGTACCAGGCCCGGCTCGCGGAGCACGGGTGGCTGACGATGGCGTGGCCGAAGGAGTACGGCGGAGGCGGCGCGTCCTACTTCGAGCAGATGATCTTCTCGGAGGAGTCGACGCACGCCAGCGCGCCCGGCGGGGGACAGGGCGCCGACCGCGTGGGCCCCACCCTCATCATCCACGGCAACGAGGAGCAGAAGCGCCAGCACCTGCCACCCATCGCGGCCGGTGAAGTGCAGTGGTGCCAGGGCTACTCCGAGCCCGGGGCCGGCTCGGACCTCGCGTCGCTACAGACGCGCGCGGTGCGTGACGGGGACGACTTCATCATCAACGGCCAGAAGATTTGGACATCCGGGGCGCAGGGCGCGGACTGGATCCACGTCCTCACCCGCACCGACCCCGCCGCCCCGAAGCATCGAGGCATCTCCTACTTCATGGTGCCCATGGACACCCCGGGCATCACGCTGCGCCCGATCCAGCAGATGAACGGCGCGGCAGGGTTCACGGAAACGTTCTTCGAGGACGTGCGCGTCCCGGCGCGCAACATGATCGGCGACGAGAACCGGGGCTGGTACGTCTCCACGACGGCGCTCGACTTCGAGCGCTCCGGCATTGGCCGCATCGCCGGGGCGGTGGCCCCGTTCCAGCGCCTCCTGGAGCACGCGCGGCAGCCCGACAGCGCCGGCGTCGGACGGCGCATCGCGGACTCGCCCACGGACCGCCTCGCCCTGGCCGACACGGCGATCGAGGTGGAGATCGGGCAGTTGCTGGGGTACCGCGTCACCTGGATGCAGTCGCGCGGGCTGGTGCCGAACCAGGAGGCGTCGATGTCCAAGATGTTTGGCTCAGAGACACAGCAGCGGCTGGCCCGTCGCGGCGTGAACATGTTCGGGCTGCGAGGCACGCTGGGGCTCGGGCCGCACCAGTCTCGTGTGGGCGCGGAGTTCGCGAACTACTACCTGAGCAGCGTGGCGCTGACGATCGCCGCCGGTACCAGCGAGATCCAGCGCAACATCATCGCCACGCGCGGCCTCGGCCTCCCCCGCGGGTAGCGGCCCGTCAGGCGCGCAGCAGCAAGGACCACCGCGATGACCGCAGGCTTCCGCTCCGTGAGCTATCCCACGCGCCTCATCTCCGGCCCGCGAGCCATCGAGGCGATGTCCGGGGAGGTGAAGCGTCTCGGCGCTCGGCGCGCGTTCGTCGTCAGCGGGCGCACCATCGCCGCGGACACGGAGAGCCGACAACGCATCGAGGCTGCGCTCGGCGGCTCGTTCGCCGGGTGGTTCGGCGCCATCGAGAAGGACTCCACGTACGCCTCGGTGGCGGCGGCCACCGAGGAGGCGCGTGCGGCCGGTGCGGACATGGTCGTCGCGGTCGGGGGCGGGAGCGTGATCGTGGCCGGGCGGGCCGTGGCGATATTCCTCGCGGAGCCGGGCGACCCCTTCGAGATCATGACGCAGTACCCGGAGGGCAAACCGGCCCATAGCCCTCGACTGGAAGCGCCGAAGCCGCCCATCGTCAACATCGTTACTACGCCGAACACGGCGATGAACCGCGCGGGGACGGGCCTCAAGAACGACGACCTGGACCACCGGATGGAGTACTTCGACCCGAAGACGCGGCCGGCCGTGATCGTCTGGGACGACGACCTCCTGATGCGCACGCCCTTGCCCGTGTATCGCTCCGCGGCCGCGACGATCCTCTCGGGCGGCGTGCAGGGGATCGGGTCGCTCAGCGGGAATCCGCTCACGGACGGCGACCGCCTGCAGGCGTTCCGGCTGGCGGCTCCTGCGTTTCGCAGACTCGGCACGGAGGAGGACTGCGCGCAGGTGCGCCTGGACTTGATGGCCACCGCGTTCCTCTCGAATCGCATCGGCGACGTCACACCCCTCGAACGAGGTGCGGGGGGAGGCCCCGCGCCGTGGGGACGCGGGTACGCGGTGAACACGGCGCTCCACCTGCGCTACCACCACATCGGCCAGGGGGAGGCCACGGCGGCCGTGACGCCGGCCGTGATGCGCCGCTACCCCCAGCCCGCCGAGCGCTCGCGCTTGGTTGCAGATGCCCTGGGCCTCGAGGTCTCCGGGCTCTCCACGGACGAGGACTATGCGGCGCTGCTCTCGGAGTACCTGCGCTTCGTGTATTCGAGCGCCGGGATGGCGACTCGGTTGCGCGACCTGGGCGTGCCCCGGGAGGACTTCGGCGCGATCGTGGCGGACACGGCGAAGAACTTCAACGCCAACCCCGGCGAGCGCGATCCCGCCGAGGCGGACGAGATGCTGGGGATCCTCAACGACGCCTGGTAGCACCCAACTTCGATGCCGCCAGTCCTCGAGGAGCGGCCTGCGGCGAGCAGTCTCCGTCATGCCGTTGCCTCGCGATGAAAGCCGCCAGGCTGCGAGCTTCCGGGCTGAGGCTTCTCGTGTCTCGGTGGAGCAGGTGGGCCCAGTCCGGCCTGAAGGTCCCAGTCCGGCGCTCCCTGACGACGGTCCCGTTGGCCAGTTCGCGCCTGACAGCGTCCTCCGTAATGAGCGCCATGCCCAGTCCGTTCAGGAGCGCGCTTCGCACCGCATCCGTGCTCGGGAGCGCCGTCACACGCCACTGCCGGTCCTTCAGCACCGGGAACGCCTCCGCGAGCATCCGTTCGAGGCGCGCGACATCGGCGTAGGGGGCCGCGAACACGGAGATCGGGCCACCGTTGCTCGTCCACTCGGGCAGCCGGAACAGCCCGCTGCGGATCGCCTTCCACGGCGTCAGCCGCAAGCCCCGGCGGCGCGCCTCGTGGCGGTCCAGCAGCCCGACGACCCGCGAGGACACGGCGAGGTCCAGGTCTCCGGTCATGACGCCCTCGATCAACTCCTCCGCGCTCGCGACCGAGTAGTCCACCTGGGTGTTGGGCGCGACCTGGGCGTAGCGGTGCAGGAGCGCGGGCAGCACGTACACGCCGGTGCTACGGCCGCCTGCGACGGCCACGCGCGCGTCGGCTCGAACGGAGCGTGAGAGCACGGTCAACTCACCAAGCCCATCGAGCACGCGGTTCACCGCTGGCAGGAGGCGTTCGCCCTCGCGAGTGAGTTCCATGGGTACGTGGTCACGCTTCACCAGCATCACGTTCAGAGCGCGCTCCAGCTTGCCGATCTGCTGGTGGACGGCCGGGGGCGTGTAGCCCAGCACCTCCGCGGCGTGCGTGAAGTTCCGGATCCGGGCCACGGTGGCGAACGTGCGGAGTTGGACCAGGGTGACGTTGTCGAGCATGTCCATGCCCTCCGAGCGCGAGGAGAGAGTAGGCCGCCGAGCCTGGCCCGTGCGCGTTCGTGATGGTCGTCATCACATCCAGGCTGGAGCCTTGTCGCCCTCCTGGCAGGCGCGCGAAGAGTATCCCTGCCCGAATGCGACGGGGTTGCGAAACCGTGGCACGGACGTTCAGGGCAGGTGAATGAGGCATTAACAACTGAAATATGGGCGCGCGGACCCGGCACGCCTACGGTTTCCATGCCCGACGACCGTCGGGCGTGGACGGAAGCGCGAGGCCGCTCACGCTGGGCAGCCCCACGCTGTCTGCTTCGCACCAGAGGGGACGCGCACATGTCTGCTTGGAAGTTGAGGACACATCGGAGCACGCGCCGCCGCTTCCTGGGCGCGGCCGGGACGCTCGGGGCCGGGCTCGCGGGCGCGGCGCTCATGGGCTGTAGCGACAGCGAGGAAGGCGGCGACGGGGACGCTGCCACCGCGACATCGACGGCTACGACCGGGGGCACCGCTGCCCCGAGGGGGGAGCCTCGAGGCGGCACGTACCTCAACCACATCCCCGGAGACCCGCCGACCATCGACCCGTACAAGAACCAGTCGTTCGCGACGAAGGGCTTCGCCGGCTACGTCTACAGCCGGCTCTTCAAGGTCGGCACTCAGCCCGGTTTGCCCTCGGCGCAGGCGGAGCCCGTCCCAGACCTCGCGGAGAGCGCCGAGAGCGAGGACGGCCAGCACTGGGTGGTGAAACTCCGCCAGGGCGTGAAGTTCCACGACATCGCCCCGGTGAGCGGCCGCGAAGTCACCACGGAGGACGTCCTCTACTCGTGGTCCGTGATTACCGCCGAGGACTCGCTGGCCGCCAGCGAGGTGGCGAACATCAGCCAGGTGGAGGCGACGGACGACTACACGTTGAACGTCACGCTGACCGGCCCGTCGCCGACGTTCCTGGAGCAGATGGCGGACGCCAACCTCTTCTGGGTGATGCCGAAGGAGGCGGACGGAGGCTTTGACGCCGCGACGCAGCCCATCGGCAGCGGGCCCTGGATCCTGCAGGAATACCGCACCTCCTCCGAGATCCACTTCGTCCGCAACCCCGACTGGTACGACCCGGACCACCCGCTCCTGGACGGGGTGCGTCAGGCGATCATCCCGGAGTACGCGAACTCACTGGCGCAGTTCCAGGCAGGCAACCTGCACCAGCTTGGCATCCCCGGCGACGACGTCCTCAACGTTCGCGAGCAGGGCCCGGACCTGCAGTGGAGCGGCGAACTCGCCATTGGCAGCGCGATCATCTACTTCGCCGGGCCGGAGATCGCACCGGACGCGCCCTGGCGGGACGAGCGGTTCCGGCAGGCCGTCTCCATGGCCCTGAACCGCGACGCGATCCTGGAACTCGCCTACAACGTGCAGGCACTCTCGGACGCCGGGATCGATGTGTTCAAGGGCTGGAACAACGTGGTCGCGGCCGGATACGGACCGCGCTTCTGGCTGGACCCGCAGTCCGAGGAGGCGGGCCCCTCCGCGGCGTACTTCGAGCACAACCCGGAGGAGACGGCGGCGCTGCTGTCCGCCGTCGGCGTGGACCAGCCAGAACTCCCCCTGACCTACGCCTCGCAGCGCTACGGCGCCACCTTCGAGCGGGTCGCCGAGGCCATCGCCGGGATGCTCTCGGAGGCCGGGTTCCAGGCACAGCCTCAGCCCGTGGACTACAACGCGATCTACATCACGCAGACCACGCAGGGGAACCTGGATGCCGCCGCGTTCGGCCCCATGACCGGATACCCGGAGGTTGGCCCCCACCTCACGAAGTTGTTCGTGCGGCAGCCCTACTCGCGAGGCGGCCTGGGCAACCAGGAGGTCGTGGACCTGGCCACTGCGCAGTCGACCGAGATGGACCCCGACCGTCGCTCCGAGATGGTGAAGGAGATCCAACGGATCAACGCGGAGCACATGCTCTACGTGCCCACCTCGTACGGCGCGGGCACCTCGTTCGTCGCGTTCCAGCGCAGGTCGGCGGCATCCGTGAGACCAAGGGCTACGGCGCCGGCACTGAGGTGCTGCCGTACCTGTCGCTGTCCTCGTAGTCGAGCAGCCCTCCGTGAAGAAGCCGGGTGGCTCTGCCACCCGGCTTCTTCGTCGTCTCGGAGGACGCGACGGGACCTGGCGGGCGCGCCTACCCGCGAGGCAGCCCCAGGCCGCGGGTAGCGATGACGCCGCGCTGCACCTCGGACGTGCCGCCTCGGATGGTGGCGGGGACGGAGCGGAGGTACGAGTCGGAGGCGCGCCCGGCGGCGGTGCCGTCCGCCCAGCGCTGCGCATGCAGGCCAAAGGCGCGGGTGGCGGTCAGGGAGATGCGCTGCGACATCTCGGACGCGAACAACTTGGCCACGGACGCCTCGTGGTTCGGGAGCAGTCCCCGGTTCTGCATGGAGATGATGCGCAGCGAGAACTGGAACATCACCTGCGTCTCCACGAAGCGCTGCGCGATCTCCAGCCGGGCCACCGGCGGCACCGGTCGCCCGGCCTCCCGCAGGTCGGCGAGGAGGCGCGAGAGCGCACGCCGAGAGCCCTCCGCCGCCCCAATGTTGGAGCGTTCGAAGTCCAGCAGCGTCATGCCCACGTACCAGCCGCGGTGCTCCTCGCCCACGCGGTTGGAGACGGGGACCCGGACATCCTCCAGGAACGTCTCGTTGAAGTAGTGGTGGTCGCCCATGTCGATCAGCGGGCGCACGCTGATCCCGGGCTGGTGGATGTCCTCCACGAGCAGGAACGAGATGCCTCGATGCTTCGGGGCCTCCGGATCTGTCCGGGCGAGCACGAAGATCGCATCCGCCGCGTGGGCGCCGGAGGTCCAGATCTTCTGGCCGTTGATGACGTACGTGTCGCCGTCTCGCACGGCGCGGGTCTGTAGCGAGGCGAGGTCCGAGCCGGCGCCCGGCTCCGAGTAGCCCTGAGCCCAGGCGACCTCGCCGCGAAGGATCGGTGGCAGGTAGCGCGCCTTCTGCTCGTCCGTGCCATGCACGATCAGCGTTGGGCCGAGCAGGCCGACGCCCGACCCACCCACATGAGGGGCGCCGGCGCGCGCCAACTCCTGGTTGAGGATGAACTGCTCCATGGGAGTCAGCCCGGCGCCGCCGTACTCCTCGGGCCACTGCGGGGCCACCCAGCGCCGCTCGCTCAGCGTGCGCAGCCAGGAGTCCGCCGCGTCACGGGCCTCGGCGGACTCGGACTTCCGGTCGAACTCCCACGCGCGCTCGCCGGGGCCTTCGCCGGCGCGGTACCGCGCCGGAAGGTGGTCCTGGACGACCTGCCGCACCTCCGCACGGAATGCCGCCTGCTCGGGTGAGTCGTCCCAGTCCATGGTGCCTCCGGTGCTCGCGCCTGCCGTCCTGCCGAGAGCGTACGAGACTCGGGCGGGAGCGTGGTGGTCGACGCTTCACGATCGCTTCAGGGAGCCGACAGGACCTCGAAACGTGAGGCACTCACCGAGGTGCGCTCGCGGCCGTGGGCGTCGCGAGGTCGGTGAGCGTGCCTGGCTGGAGCCCACGCTCGATGAGCGTCGCCGTGACGCGCTCGAACGCCTCGGCGTCGCTCACCTCGAGGCGGAACGTGACGCGGCTGACGCCGATCGGCAGGTCCGCGTCGGCGACGCTATGGGTCACCTCGAGGATGTTCGCGCCCGCTGCGGCGAGCCCACCGGTCACCAGGGCCATCTCGCCGGGCACGTTCGCAGCCGCGACCGTGAGCGTCCGATGGCGTCCCGACAGGACGAGGCCGCGCGCGGCGATCCTGCCGAGCACGTTGACATCGATGTTGCCGCCGGAGAGCACGCACACCGCCTTGCCGGGCGACGACACGGCGTTGGAGAGCAAGGCCGCCACCGCGAGGGCCCCTGCCCCCTCCACCACGAGGCGTCCCCGTTCCAGGAGGAACACGATCGCCTGCGCGATGGCCTCCTCCGAGACCGTGACCACCTCGTCCACATGCTCACGGATGAGGTCGAACGTGAGCGCCGAGGGCCCCGCGACGGCCACCCCGTCTGCCAGCGTGCGCACCGGCGGGACCGTGCCCGCCACGCCTTCATCGAGGGAACGAGCGATGCCTGGCATTGCCGCGGCCTGGACGCCAACCACCCGGGCAGCGGGGCGCACCGCCTTCACGGCCGCCGCCACCCCCGCGAGCAGTCCGCCGCCCCCCGCCGGCACGATCACGGTCTCGGCCCCGGGGACCTGTTCGAGGACCTCGAGGCCGAGGGTGCCCTGGCCGGCCACGATGAGCGGATGGTCGAACGGCGGCACGAAGGTGCGGTCCTCGCGGGCCGCGATCTCCTCCGCGCGCTCGATGGCCGCCGCGAGCGGGCCCTCCACCAGTTCCACCTCGGCGCCGTACTCGCGGGTGGCGCGCTGCTTCGCCAGCGGCGCATGTCGAGGCATGACGACGGTCGCGCGGAGCCCTCGCCACGCGGCGGCGAGCGCCACCGCCTGCGCATGGTTCCCGGCACTGGCGGCGACGATGGCGCTGCCGGAGGGCAGCGTGCTGAGCATGTTGAGGGCGCCACGGAGCTTGAAGGAGCCGGTGCGCTGCAGGTTCTCGCACTTCAGGTACACGTCGCCGCCGCTGTGGGCGGAAAGCAGCGTGCTGGGATGGACGGGCGTCCGGCGGACCTGGTGACGGATGCGCTCCTGCGCCTCGACGATCTGCTCGTACATCGGCCCCTCCACTCCCTGCTCCGACCTGAATGTCCGCCCCGGTCGTTCGAGGAGCAGCGTAGCCCGCGGGAGGGGTGCCGTCGGGTGGGGGCCTCGATGGCCGGGTGCTCCCGCGAGGGCGCCCGGCGTTACCCGTCGTTCGGCCGCCGGCGCCCCAGCACGAGGCCGACGACCAGGGCGGCGGCGAGGAGCAGGATGGCGATGACGTTGAGGGCGCCGCCAGCCTGCCGTCCGCCGGCGTGCTCCAGGACGTTCGCTCCCAGCCGGATCGCCAGCGATCCGTGGAGGGCCGTCAGCCCGATGGTGAACAGCGGCGTGAAGCGGACGGTGAGGCCCGTGATCGCGGGCAGGATGATCGGTGCGTGCGCGAAGATCGCGCCGAAGACGAAGCCCAGGAAGAAGGCGTGCAGCGTCGTGTCGTAGTGCAGGCCGCGTTCGAGCGCCCACGCGACCAGCGCCAACCCGCTCACGGTCAGCCACCCGTACGCCGCGAGGAGCGCGACGCCCGCGTAGGAGGCGACGCCGCCTCGGCGGAACGTGCGGCGCGCGGTGTCGTTGCGCACGAGCCAGAGCCCGAGCACCACGATCCCGAGCCCGAGGAGGCGAAGGCCTGCGCCCTCTGCCACCGCGACGACCACGGCGGGAGCGACCAGGAGCACCACGACCGCACCCCAGAGCGAGGCTCGGGCCGGCCACCGCAGCGGCATGAAGCGTGTCAACTCCAGGCGCTCGCCGGCAATCGTGAGCGCGAGGAACGCGATCCACCACGGGACGATGCTCCTCGGCGTCCAGCCCTCGACGAGCCAGACGAGGTTGCCGGCGGCCCAGCAGGCCACGCCCACGGTCATGACCGCCAGCGGCATGGCGAACTGGCGACGCAGGAACGCGAGGAAGAGGAGGACGACCGCCACCGCGCTGACGAGGAACAGCACGGGAGCAACGTCCGAGGACGGGACGACGACGAGCGCGAGCGCCCCCGCCGCCGACAGGAGCGGACCGGCGTAGGCGGGCATGCGCCCCATCGCAACCGCGCGCTCCAGGCCGATGACCGTGCCGACCACGCCACTCACCATGAGCGCCCCGTGGTTGACCGCGAGGAACCGAGTGGCGGACGGGATGTCCAGTCCTAGCCGGACGAGCCCGGACCACATGCCGCCCACCAGGGCCACCACCAACGGCAGGAGGACGACGATGACCGCCGCGGGCACCGTCCGTTCCGCTGCCCGGACGGGTGAGCGAAGGGCCGAGTGCTCTCGCGGCATCGCAGGCACCCCTTCCATGCCGGAGTACGGGGACCGTCCCGACATCATCCTCAGACGCCGCCTCGACCAGGCACAGGGCGGACGGTCCCGAGGCGCTTGCGACCTTCTTCCCTACTCCGCCGCCGGGAACGCGGGGATCGTGTCCTCAACCCCGGGAACGTCTCCCGGCGCGGTTGGAGGATGCAGCATGACCATCGACGAACGGACCGTTGCTGAGATCGCATTGCGGTGGCCGGACGCAGCGCCGGTCCTCGAGGCCCACGGGATCGACACCTGTTGCGGCGGGGCGCACACGCTGCGCGAGGCGACGGCCGCGCACGGCGTAGCGCTCGAGGGCGTCCTCGCCGACCTCGCTGCCGCGGGCGTTGAGGAGGACGCGCCGTCTGCCGCGGAGGCGGTCGTCGACGTGCGCGACATGGTGCCGCGCGAGCGTCACCCGCTCATCTTCCGCACGTTCGACGGTCTGCCGGTCGGCAGTGCGTTGATGCTGGTGAACGATCACGACCCGAAGCCGCTCTTCTACCAGATGCAGGCCGAGCGTCCCGGGCAGATCGCCTGGGAGCCACAGGAGGAGGGCCCCGAGCGCTGGGTGATTCGCATCGCCCGCGTGGCCTGACTCCAGGTGTAGCCACCGCCGGCGGCGCCTCCCCCGGGCGCCGCTGGCGACGGCACGCCTGACCCAATCCTCTGGCTCGCCTCGAAGATCCGAGGCGTCTCGATGCCGCCCGCTGCTCTCCTCGCACTTCCGGGAGCCCGTCGCCTGCTGCGCGTGCCCGTGGAAGCGGGGATGATGGTCGCCGGCGGACGGGCGCCGGGGATGAGGGGCGATGTTCGAGGGACTGACAGAC
>CAZOYA010000100.1:0-12739 GCA_964583815.1 uncultured Gemmatimonadaceae bacterium
CGTTGTCGTAGATCGACTTGGGGAACGGGTTCGGCTTCTGGAACACCATGCCGATCCGTCGCCGCACCTCGACCGGATCGACGTCCGGCGCGTACAGGTCGTGGTCCCGGAAGCGCACCCCGCCGTCCACGCGCGCCCCCGGCACGAGATCGTTCATGCGGTTGAAGCAGCGCAGCAGCGTGCTCTTTCCGCACCCCGAGGGGCCGATCAGCGCGACCACGCGCTTCGCGGGGACCTCGAGGCTCACGCTCCGCACCGCCTGGGTGGCCCCGTAGAACACGGAGAGGTCGCGCGCCGCGAGGGCGGGCGGCAGGCCGCCCGTGTCGATGCCGTAGATGGTGGCCACGATCAGGCGCGTCCCCGGTAGCGGTTCCGCAGCACGATCGCCGCGGCGTTCATCGTGAGCAGGAGCACGAGCAGCACGAGGATGCCCGCCGCCGCGAGCGCGTGGAACTCCTCCTGCGGGCGCGAGATCCAGTTGAAGATCTGCAAGGGAAGCACCGTGAAGGAATCGAAGGGGCCGCTCGGCGTGAACGCCACGAACCCGACCGCGCCCACCATGATGAGCGGCGCCGTCTCCCCGACGGCCCGGGACAGGGCGAGGATGGTCCCCGTCAGGATCCCGGGCATCGCCATGGGGAGCACCTGGCTCCGCACCACCTGCCAGCGCGTGGCGCCGAGGCCGTACGCGGCCTCGCGGATCGTCCCGGGCACGGCCCGGATCGCCTCCTGCGCCGCCATGATGATCACCGGCATGACGAGCAGGGAGAGCGTGAGCGCGCCCGAGAGCACGCTCCGGTCGAACCCGAGATAGCGCACGAAGAGCGCGAGGCCGAGGATCCCGTACACGATCGAGGGCACGCCGGCGAGGTTCGCGATGTTCGTCTGGATCGCCCGGTTGAGCCAGTTGCGCGACGCGTACTCCTCCAGGTAGATCGCGGCCGCCACCGAGAGGGGGAACGACACAAGCGCCGTGAGCACGAGCACCCACACCGACCCGGCCAGCGCGGCCCGCACCCCCGCCCGCTCCGGGAGCCGCGAGGCGAAGCTCGTGAGGAAGCCGAGGTCGAGGCGCGGGAGCCCGTCCACGAGCACGTCCGCGAGCAGCACCACGAGCGCGGCGACGCCGACGAGCGTGGCGGCGCCCGAGAGCACCGCGAAGGCGGCGCCGAGCCGCCTGCGACGGCGGGCGCGGGCGGAGGCGAGCGCGGTCGTCACTCGTACTCCTCCCGGAAGCGCGCGAGCACCCACTGGCTCAGCACGTTCATCGCGAGCGTGATGAGGAAGAGCGTCATGCCCACGGCGAAGAGCGTCTGGTACGCGATCGTGCCGCGCGGCGTGTCGCCGAGCGACGCCTGCACGATGTAGGCGGTCATCGTCTGGATCGACTCGAGCGGGTTCAGGGTGAGGTTCGGGAGATTCCCCGCCGCGATCGTGACCGCCATCGTCTCGCCGATCGCGCGGGAGATCCCGAGGATGAACGAGGCGACCACCCCGGAGAGCGCGGAGGGCACGACCACGCGCGTCGCCACCTCCAGCTTCGTGGCGCCGAGCCCGTAGGCGCCTTCCCGGAGCGCGTTCGGCACGGCGCGGAGCGCGTCCTCGGAGAGGGACGCCACCGTGGGGATGATCATGATTCCCACCACGATGCTCGCGGACGCCGCGTTGAACACGTCGGTGCCCGGGAAGACGACCCTGAGCAGCGGCGTGACGAACGTGAGGGCGAAATACCCGTACACGACCGTCGGAATGCCGGCGAGGACCTCGAGGACGGGCTTGAGCACGCCGCGGAGGCGCGGGGTGGCGTACTCGCTGAGGAAGATCGCGGCCATGAGCCCGAGCGGAACCGCGAGGAGCGCGGCCCCGGCGGCCACCATGAAGGAGCCGGCGAGCAGCGGCAGCACCCCGAAGCGAGGCTCCTGGAACATCGGCTCCCAGCGCGTGCCGGTGAGGAACTCCGAGAGGGGCACCTGCCGGAAGAACGCGAGCGACTCGGTGAGCAGGACGGCGACCACCCCGACCGTGACGAGCGTCGAAAGCGCCGCGCACAGGAACAGCGCCGCGCCGATCAGGCGCTCCCGGAGGTCCCGCCCGCGCCGGAACGACAGCGACGCTTCCCGGGCGCCCGTGCTCCGCGCC
This sequence comes from uncultured Gemmatimonadaceae bacterium, assembly GCA_964583815.1. Taxonomy (GTDB): domain Bacteria; phylum Gemmatimonadota; class Gemmatimonadetes; order Longimicrobiales; family Gaopeijiaceae; genus JAWLHJ01. Next base: position 2,140 of record CAZOYA010000100.1, read on the forward strand.
ACGATCTCGCTCACGCGGACCCCACCTCCACGCTCATCGGGGCTCGCCCGTGCCGAGCGCGGCGAGCTGCGCGGCGTACTCCTCGGCTCCGAGCGCGGTGTACCCGGTCGAGGGCACGAGCGCCTCCGCGTTCTCCAGGATGAACTCCGCGAAGGCACGTCCCTCCGGGCGCGCCAGCGCCCCGTCCGCGACGTACATGTACAGCGGCCGGGAGAGCGGCGCGTAGGTGCCGGTCGAGATCGTCTCGGTCGAGGGCTCGACGCACCCCGAGCCGCCGTCCACGGCGAGCAGCTTCAGCCGGTCGGCGTTCTCGACGTAATACGCGAATCCGAAGTATCCGAGGGAGAAGCGGTCACCGGCCACGCCCTGGACCAGGATGTTGTCGTCCTCGCTGGCCTGGAAGTCGGGCCGGCTCGCACCGCTCTCGCCGTTGATCGCCTCGGTGAAGTAGTCGAAGGTCCCGGAGTCGGTGCCCGGCCCGTACAGGCGGATCTCCTCGGCGGGCCACTCGGGGCGCACGTCCCGCCAGGTCTCGACCTCGCTCCCGGGGCGCCAGATGCGCCCGAGCTCCTCGACGGTGAGGCACGTGGCGAAGTCGTTCGCGGGGTTCGTGACGATCGACAGCCCGTCCCACCCCACCACGAGGCGCGTGAACCCGATGCCGGCGGCCTCGCAGGCCTCGCGCTCCGCGTCGGTGATGGGCCGGGAGGCGTTCGTCATGTCGATCTCGCCGGCGCAGAAGCGCTGGAAGCCGCCTCCCGTGCCGGACACCCCCGCCGTGACCCGCGCGCCGGGGTTCGCGATCTGGAACTCCTCGGCCATCGCCTCGGCCACCGGGAACACGGTGCTGGAGCCGTCGATGCGGATGCTCCCGGAGACGCGCCCGGACGCACCGCCCTCGCCTCCGCCGCACGCCGCGATCGGCAGGACGAGCAGGAGGGTCGTCAGGGACTTCCTCGCCCGGTTCCGCGCCTGGTGTGACATGACCGTGCCGCTCCTCGAAGGGATCCCGGGCCCGGCGCCCGTCCGGCGCCGAGGGTGCCCGCCGTGGCGGCGGGCGGCCGGTGCATCACGTTCGAACGGCGTTGCGTCGGGACGGTCAACGTCCGGTAACGGATTTGTAACGAGCCGCCGGGAGCGTGAAGCGCACCGTCGTGCCCCGGCCGAGCTCGCTCTCCGCCTCGACGCGCCCGCCCATCGCGCCCACGAGGTGCTTCACGATGGCGAGCCCCAGGCCCGTGCCGCCGGCGTCTCGCGCCCGGGCCGAGTCGGCCCGGTAGAAGCGCTCGAACACGCGGGGGAGGGCGCGGGCGGGGATGCCCTCGCCGTCGTCCACCACCTCGACCACGAGCGTGTCCGTCGCTTCGCCCTCGCGCACGCGCACCTCCAGGCGCCCGTCGGGCTCCGTGTGGCGGACGGCGTTCTCCAGGAGGTTCCGGAGCACCTGCCCGAGCGCCCCCCGGTCCGCGAGGGCCACGCCGGCCCCTTCCACGCGCACCTGGAGCGAGCGGCCGCCCCGGCCGCCCACGAGCGCCCAGCTCTCGCGCGCGACCTCCTCCACGGGGACCGGGCCGGCGTCCATCGTCCACGCGCCGGCCTCGAGGCGCGAGAGGTCGAGGAGATCGTCGACGAGGCGCTGCATCCGGAGCGTGTTGTTGCGGATCGCCTCGAAAAAGCGTCGGCGGACCTCCGGGGGCGGCTCGTGCTCCACCAGCGTCTCGGCGAACCCGCGGATCGACGTGAGCGGCGTCTTGAGCTCGTGGGACGCGTTCGCCACGAAGTCCCGGCGGACGGACTCGAGGCGCCGGAGCTCGGTGATGTCGAGAAGGGTCGTCACCGACCCCCCGCGATCGAGCCGGCGCGACACGGAAAGGAGGTGACGCCCGTGGAGCTGGAGCTCCCGCGTGACCTCCTCGCCGCGGAGGGACGCTTCCAGCGCCTCCCGGAGCTCCGGATGCCGGACGAACGACCCGGCCGGAGCGCCGGGCGCCACGCTCTTCAGGCCGAGGAGCGCGCGCGCCACCCGGTTGATGCGGAGGAGCCGTCCGTCGGGGTCGAGCGCGAGCACGCCCTCCGCCATGCAGTCGATCAGGACCTGCATCTGGTCCCGCTCGGTTCCGAGCTCCGTGAGGCGCTCGTGGAGCTGCTCGGCCAGGTGGCTCAGGGCGAGCCCCACCTCCTCGAGCTCGACCACCCCGTGCGCCGGGGCGGGCTCGGAGAAGTCCCCGCGCGCGAGGCGACGGGCCCGCGCGACGAGCGCCACGAGAGGCCGGGCGAGCATCCGACTCAGCAGGTACGCCGCGCCGAGCGCCGCGACGGACGCGAGCAGCCCGGCCACGGCCACCGCGCCGCGCGTGCGGGCGACCGCACGCCGGACGTCGGCGCGCGACCCGGCGATCCGCACCACCACGGTCGCTCCGTCCATCCGCGCGGTGCGGGCCACGTAGACGAGCGCCTCGCCCGTGGTCTCGCTCGTGCGCTCCGCCGCGGAGGTGCTGCCCGGCGCCCGGAGCGCGCCGGCGACCTCCGGGCGGTCGCGGTGGCTCTCGAGCGTCCCCAGCGTCGCCGTGGCCACGTCCGAGTCGCCGATCACGACGCCGGCGGTGTCGAGGATCGTCACGCGGCGTCCGTTCCGCGCGGCCACCTCGCGCGCGAGCGAGTCCGCTCCGACCTCGTCCATGGCCTCGACGAGGCCCGCGGCGAGCGCGAGCTCCCGGCCCAGCTCCGCCCGGAGCGTGCGCCCGAGCTCCCGCTCCAGGAGCGAGCCCACGAGCAGGAGCGTGAGCGTGACCAGGAGCGCGACGACGCCGAGCGAGCCGGCGAAGATCAGGTGGTGGACGCGGAGGCGCATGCGGCCGGCGCAGAGGCCCGCGGGCCTACTCCCCTCCCTCGGGGACCCGCAGACGATACCCGAAGCCGCGGACGGTCTGGATCCAGTCGCCCGCGCGGCCGAGCTTCGCCCGGAGGCGGCGCACGTGCATGTCCACCGTGCGGGTGCGGAGCCGGTCGGAGACGTCCGTCTCGACGTCCCAGGCCTCTTCGAGGAGCTGCCGGCGGCTCTGCGTCCGTCCCCGCCGCTCGACGAGCGCGAGCAGGAGTCGGAACTCGGTCGGGGTGAGGGGAAGCTCCACCCCGTCGAGCGTCGCCTGGTGGGCGGCCACGTCCAGCCGGATCGGTCCTGCCCGGAGGACCCGCCCGCCGCCGACGGGGCCGGCCTCCTGCATCCGCCGCAGGATCGCCTGCACCCGGAGCACGAGCTCCCGGGGGCTGAACGGCTTCGTCAGGTAGTCGTCCGCCCCGAGCTCGAGCCCGCTCACCCGGTCCTCCTGCTCCCGCCGCGCGGTGAGGAGCAGCACCGGGAGGCGGGCCGTGACGGGGTCCCCTCGGAGCTGCTCGAGCACCGTGTCGCCGCTGAGGCCCGGGAGCATCCGGTCGAGCACGACCAGGTCCGGGGGCTCGCGTCCGATCGAGGCGAGCGCCTCCGTGCCGCTGGACGCGGTCTCCACGCGGAGGCCCTCGCGCGTGAGCTGGTAGGCGACCAGCGCGGCGATGTCCGGCTCGTCCTCGACGACGAGCACGCGGGGCGTGGGTGCGGTGCGGGGTGCGGCGTCCATGTCGATCCTCAGAACCCGGAGCGGATCCCGGCGCGGCCCGGACCCGCCGGCCGCCCGGGCGCGTCCGTGCCGGCCCCGTGCCTCAGGTGGGCGCTCCCTCCGCGACCAGCGCCTCGAGCTCGTCCGGGCCGAGCGTGTGGTCCGTGCGCTTGGCGGCCTGCAGGATCCGCCGCGCGAGCTCCTCGTCGCCCTCGTCGTAGCCGTGCTCCCGCAGCCAGTAGCGCACGTTCGAGAGCCCCGACATGGGCCCGATCTCGATGCGCTGCTTCCGCCCCACCATCGAGGCGGGGATCGCGGAATATACGCGATCGGCGAGCCAGGCGTCGCCCTTCGCCTCCGCCTTGATGATCGCCGCGGCGTGCACGCCCGTGGCGGTGCGGAAGGCGTCCTCCCCCACCACGGGATAGGAGTGGTCGAGCGGCACCTGGCAGGCCCGTGCGGTGAGTCCGCAGTACTCGGGGAGGACCGTGAGATCGGCCTCGTGCAGCCCGAGGAGCTGCAGGTTCACGAGGAGAAGATCCATCTCGGTGTTGCCGCACCGCTCGCCGATCCCGAGCGCCGTGCCGTGGATGCGGGTCGCCCCCGCCTGGATGGCCGCGAGGGCGTTGGCCAGCCCGAGCCCCCGGTCGCGGTGTCCGTGCCAGTCCACCTCCACGTCCTCGCCCGACGGCTTCACGATCTCCTCGAGGACGAAGCGCACGAGCGCCCGCACCCCCTCCGGCGTCGCGTGGCCCACCGTGTCGGCGATGCAGAGCCGCTTCGCGCCGCACTCGATCGCCTTGCCGTAGAGCGCCTTCAGGGTGTCCGGATGCGCCCTCGTCGTGTCCTCCGTGACCATCATGACCGGGAGCCCCTCGGACACCGCGAAGCAGATCGCCTCCTCGCTCGTGCGCAGCATGCGCTCGAGCGTCCAGTTCTCCGCGTACTGCCGGATCGGGGAGCTCCCGATGAAGGTGCACGCCTCGATCGGGATGCCGACCTTCTGGCTGATCTCGGCGATGGGCCGCACGTCCTGCACGACGGTGCGGGCCGCGGCGTTCGGCCGGATGGAGAGCTTCGCGTCCACGATCTCGCGCGCGAGCACCGTGACGGCCTCCACGGCGCGCGGGCCGGCGCCCGGCAGCCCGATGTCGGCCGTGTGGATGCCGAGCCGGTCCATCATGTGGAGCAGCCGGATCTTGTCCTCGAGCGGCGGATCGACGACGGACGGGTTCTGGAGCCCGTCCCGCAGCGTCTCGTCGTCGAGCTCCACCTTCTCGATCGTGGACCAGTCGAAGGTGCCTTCGACGTGGTTCCAGTCGTAGATCAGGTCGCCGTCCCGCATGCTCACCTCCAACGCGCGCCGTACGATCGTGCTCCGGACGTAACATACGCCGGAGGGGGCGCCGGGTCACTCTCGCCCCCGGCCCCGCCGATGCGTCAACGCGGCGTCGTCGTGCCATGGCTGCGCGGAAGGTCCTCGTAGTAGCGGAAGATCTTGTGGCCCCCGCCCCGGACGAGCACGTCCTTGAAGAGACGGGCCTCGAGCGGGCCCTCCCGGCCCGGCAGGGTGAACAGCGTCCAGCAGTCGGTGCGCACCCGGAACGTCTCGAACGTCCGCGTCCCGCCGCGGCACTGCACGCCGAGAAAGGCCGGCTCGAGGCCGCGGAACACGGGCAGAAGCCGGGCGAGCGAGCGCCGGTTGCGGAGCTCGATGTTCGTCCAGGCGAAGTCGGCGGGGAAGCCCACCTCCGCGCGGGACGCGGGGAGCTCCGGCCAGACGATCCCGTCGTGCTCCTCCCTCGTGAGGCGGAGCGACGCGAGCGCCGCCGTGTCGCCACGGACGAGGGCCGCGAGCACGCTCCGCCCGAGGCCCTCCAGCGTCGCGGCCGATCCCGGGAGCCGGAGGTCGGCCCGCGCGGCGCGGGCCCCCTCTCCGTCCGCGGAGCCGAGCGCCCCCGGACCGAGCGCCGCCGCGAGCGTCGTGGCCCCCGCGACCGCCGCCACCACCCACGCCACGACGCCCCGGCGCCTGCGATCCCGCTTCACGTGCTCAGCTCGGCGCGAGGGTGGTCCACCCCTCGTACCAGGGCGTCCCCTCCGGATCGACGCCTCCGATGAAGTCGACCGGATCGAAGAATCCGTCGTCGGGAGGCGTCGAATGGCCCGACCGCGCCGGCGACCCCGGGAGCGGACGGAAGTCCGGCGCCGCTCGATCGAAGGGGGCGGCCAGCTCCGGGTCGACCCCGACCCGGTTGTCCCATCCGGCCGTGGCCAGGAAGGCGGCCTCGTCGATCCCGTCGTCGTCGTCCGACGCGTCGACCCTGTTCAGCGCCACGATCGAGCTCCGGATCTCGAGCCCGTGGTCGAGGGTCTCGGGGTTGTCCACGTCGACGCCCGCCGTGCCGAAGCCCATCACGATCGCGTTGCGGATCTCGCCGGCGGCCCCGAGGCGGATCAGCATGCCGGTGGTGGACTCGCCCGCCGTCCCGCCCGTGCCGTTCTCGCCCTTCCCGACGAGCGTCACGTTGTAGATGGTGGGACTCGTGAACGGCTCGGCGGTGACGTCGTCCTCGTTGCCGTCGACCTCGAAGCCGTTGTCGGCGTCGTCCGGGTCCTGTTGCGCGATCCAGAACTGGCCGCGGCCCTGCCAGCCCGTGGAGTAGTCGAACGAGTCGTCGGAGATGCCGGTCGCGAGCAGGTATTTCGCGTCGACGGTACCACCGAACCACTCGAAGCCGTCGTCGGACCCGTAGTGCGTCTGCACGTGGTGGATCTCCGTGCCCGACCCGACGCCGTTCAGCGTCAGCGCGTTGAGCTCGTTGCCGAAGCTCACCTCGTACCCCGCGAACTCGATGCGCGTGTAGACGATCCGGCCGCTGCTGTCGTCGAGCACGTCGCCGCCGTACTCGCCCGAGGAGCCCTCGCCGACGCATTCGCCCTCGGGGAAGTTGCAGATCGAGCGGCCGTTCAGGACCACGCCGCCCCAGTCGCCCCGCTCGCGCTGGCCCTCGGGGCGCTCCGACGTGAAGACCACCGGCGCCTCGGCCGTGCCGTTCGAGAAGAGCTTCCCGCCGCGCCGCACGATCAGCGCCGAGGGCGTGATGTCCACGTCCCCGAGCAGGAGCGTGCCGGCCGGGATCGTGAGGCTCGCTCCGTCCTCGACGATCACGATCCCCTGGATGTGGTAGGTCGTGTCGGCCGAGAGCGTACGGTCGCCGGTGAGGTTGCCGCTGAGCACGGCCGACGACTCCGGCGTCTCGGGCGGGTCCTCGACGCCGACCGGATCGTCGTCGCACGCGGCCGCGCCGAGGACCGTCAGCAGGGTGACGAAGGACACCACTCCTCTTCTTCGAAGCATTCCTGGAATCTCCTGTTCTGGATGATGTCCGCGGGCGTGGATCCCACGCCGCGGAACGAGGGGCCCCGTGGCGTGCGTCACCGTGCGGGCGCCCAGCGCAGCGAGAGCGACACCGAGCGGCCCGCGTCCCAGGCCCGCACGGTGCGCCCTTCCTGCGTGTATTCGACCTCGTTTCCGAGGAGGCGGCTCGCCGAGAGCTTCGCCTCCCATCCCGACGGCAGCGGGATCTCCAGGACGGCGTCGAGCTGGCTCCGCGCCTCCTCGTGGATGTCCGCCGTGCCCTGGCCGCCCACCGCGTCGATCCTCCGTCCGAAGCGGTGGAAGAGGAGGCTCGCCGACGCACCGCCCGCGTCCCACGTCAGGCCCAGGTTCGCCACGTACGGCGACTGACCCTGGAGCGGCCGGCTCTTCGACACGACGGCGAGCGTCGTGGGGCCGGTGCCCGGCAGGTAGACGTCGATCGCGCGGCCCGTCCTCACCTCCGATCCCACGAGCGTCAGGTTCGCCTGCACCTCGAGCGGCGCGAGCGCGTCCCCGAGAACGCCGAGGCCCGAGCGGGCCTCGATCTCGACGCCGCGGTTGTCGGCCTCCCCGGCGTTCACCCAGGTCTTGATCAGCTCGCTGCTCGGGAGCACCGAGACCTCGATGGGACGGGCGAACCTCTTGTAGAAGCCGCTCACCGCCAGGACCGAGCGGGCGTCCGGGAACCACTCCCAGCGGAGGTCCAGGTTCGTGATGCGCGCGCGCTCGAGCCGCGGGTTCCCGATCACGAGGAAGCCGCCGGCGTAGTCCGCGAAGGAGAAGGGCGCGAGCTCGCGGAGCTCGGCGCGGGCGAGCGTCCGCGACGCCCCGGCCCGGACGTTCATGGACTCGCCCAGCGCGAGCGTCGCGTTGAGCGCGGGCAGCACGTCCGTGGACCGGGCCCGTGCGCCGCCCACCGCGCCGAGGCCCGTCGCCCAGAGATCCCTCGGGGAGACGCTCTGGAGCGTCCGCTCCACCCGGGCCCCGCCGGAGAGCCGCAGTCCCTCGATGGGCTCCGCGTCGAGCATGGCGTAGACGGCGTCCACCGTCTGGCGCGCGTCGTAGTTGTCGGTCCGGAAGGTGGCTTCGCGGATCTCGAAGGCGTCCGGCGCGATGAGGTGTCCGCTTCCGCCGAAGAGCTCGTCCGGAGAGCGCGCGCGGACGTCGTCGTCGATCGTGCCTCCCGCCTGCGGGCGGAAGCGGAAGCGGCGCGTGTAGGTCTCGCGGTCCTTCCGATCCGTGCTCGCGCCCACGCCCAGGGTGGCCTCGCGGCCGGCGAGCTCGAAGGGCACGCGGAGCGAGAGGCCGCCGTTCCACCCCTCGTCCACCATGTCCTGGTGGAACACGGAGCCGCTCTGGATGAAGTCGTCCCAGTAGAACCGCCCGCCGAACTCGCGGTAGAGCGCCTCGCGCGTGCTCGGCTCGTACCGGCCGGCGCGGGTGAGGCCGGCCCTCCAGCCGACGGTGGCACCCCCGAGGAAGTCGAGAAGGTGCTCGCCCTCGATCCGCGTGTTCCGGAGCGACTGCGCGAGGTACTGGATCCGGGAGTTCCACTGGTCGGTGTTGGAGTCCTGGTTGAACCCCGTCAGCACCCGCGCCACGTCGTCGGTCAGGCGGTTGTAGACCACCGACACCTTGATCCGGTCGCTCGCGCGGGGCTGGAACGTGAGGCTCGCCAGGCCGCCGAGCGTGACCGACTGCTCCCCGACCTCGCCGGTGTAGTCCACGCCCGGCACGTCGGAGCCGGCCGAATACACCCGCTCCACCAGGTCCCGCCGGACGCTCCGGCTCGACGCCCAGCTGAGCGAGGCGATGAAGCCGAGCCGCCGCTCCCCCCCGAGGTCGAGCTCGTCGCCGAAGGTGAGCCCCGCGCCCGCGTTCGGCGGGAGGGAGCGTCGGGTCGGGCCCCACCCGCCCCGGAACCCTCGCCCGATCCGCTGGAGCTCGGCGTCGGAGAAGTTCGACGGCGTCACCGGGACGTCCCTCGGGATCATCGTCGGCAGGTCGCGCGTGCCGTCGTCGAACCCGGTGAAGTCCCGGCTCCCGCCCGCGTAGCCGGGTCCGCTCCGGAACGTGGCCGTGGAGCTCCACCCGCCGGACAGGCTCAGCGAGAGGATGCGGTCCGGGGGGAAGTCGCGGGTGCGGAGCTGCACGAGACCGCCGGCGTGATCCCCCGGCTGGTCGGGCGAGAAGCTCTTCGCCGTGACGATGCTCTGCAGGAGCCCGGAGGGAATCACGTCGAGCGGGATCACCTTTCTGTCCGGCACCGGGGACGCGAGCGGCGCCCCGTCGAGCGTGGTCGCGCCGTAGCGCTCCCCGAGCCCCCGCACGTACGCGAAGCGCCCGTCGACGACCGAGACGCCGGGCACCCGCCGGAGAGCGGCGCCCGCACTTCCGCCGGCCGTGCGCGCCATCTGCTCCGCCCCGACGGCGTCCGAGAGGACCGGGGCACGCCGCCGCTCGGTCAGGAGGGCCGCCGTGCTGCCGCGCTGCGCCGCGGAGGTCACCACGACCCCTTCCAGCGCCACGGCCTCGGGCTCGAGCACGATGTCGAGGATCGTCGTCCGGCCCTCGACGATCGCCACCGCGACCGTCCTGCTCGCGTAGCCGATGAGCTGGACCCGCACGTCGTGCAGGCCCGCGGGCACCCCGCCGAGCGCGTACCGTCCGTCGGCCTCCGTGAGGGCTCCGACCGAAGTCCCTTCGAGGAAGACCTGCGCGCTCGCGAGCGGCTCCGAGGTCCCGCTGCCGAGGACGCGCCCGACGACGCGTCCGACCTGGCCGTTCGCCCGGGCGGGGAGGGCGAGCATCCCGCCCAGCACCAGCCAGCGCATCCATCGACTCGTGTTCATCCGCTCCCACCCCTGTCGAGCTCGGGGATCCGGCTCCGGGAGCCCAGCGCCCCCGGGATCTGGAGCGAAGGATACGGGCCGCCGGTAACGCGCCGGGGCGGGGCCGGTAACGGGGCGGTAACGCCGCGCGGCCGTTGGAAACGCGAAGGCCCCGGCGCCCGGTGGGGAGCGCCGGGGCCCGTGGGATCGGCCGCCGGGGAGGGGATGCCGGGCCGGTCGGGGGTCGTTCCCTCGAGCCGGTCGGTCGGGGCTCAGCCGCCGGACCGGCCGGGCTTCAGCCTGGCCGCCTCAGCCGGCCTCCACCACCGAGTCGTCGGTCACGGAGAGGATCCCGCGCATGCCCCGCACCAAGGCTCGCGCCCCGACGATCGAGTCGTGCACGTCGGCTCCCTCGATCCGAGCCTCCGGACCGACGACCGCGTCGCGGATGCGGCTGTCGACGACGCGCGCGCCCCGCTCGAGCGTCACGTTCGGCCCGATCTCGCCGCCGCGGACCTCGACGCCCTCCTCGATGCGCACCGGCTCCACGATCCGCGCCCCCTCGATGCGCGCTTCGGCGGCCACGCCGCCCCTCGTGGTCGCGACGAGGTGCGCGTTCGTCTCGAGGAGCGTCTCCACCTTGCCTGCGTCCCACCATCCCCGCACGGGCGCCGTCAGGATCCGGCTGCCGTGGTCGACCATGTACTGGAACGCGTCCGTCAGATAGAACTCCCCGGAGGGTCCCGGCGGCACGGCGAGCGTGTGACGGATCCCCTCGTAGAGGAGGGCGTGGT
>CAZOYA010000101.1:0-12648 GCA_964583815.1 uncultured Gemmatimonadaceae bacterium
CCGCCGTGACGGACCCCGAGGCGGGCCCCCGCGGCATCTCGAGCTTCATCGTCTGCAAGCCGACCGTGGACCTCGCGAAGGCGCGCGAGATCGGCTTCGGCCACCGGGACGACCTTCCCTTCAGCGAAGGCGTCCGCGCGGGCGAGAAGGAGGACAAGATGGGCTGGCGCGCCTCGGACACGCGCGAGCTCCTCCTCGAGAACGTGATCGTGCCCGAGGACCAGCGCCTCGGCGCGGAGGGCTTCGGCTTCGTCAACTTCATGAAAACGCTGGCCGCGGGCCGGATCGGTGTCGCGGCGCTCTCGCTGGGTCTCGCCGAGGGTGCCTTCGAGACCGCCGTGCGCTACGTGAACGAGCGCCGCCAGTTCGGTCGCCGGGTCTGGGAGTTCCAGCAGGTGCAGTTCCGTCTGTCCGATCTCGCCACCGAGATCGAGGCCGGGCGTCACCTCACGTACCACGCGGCCTGGCTGAAGGACCGGGGCCAGCCGTTCTCGAAGGAAGCTGCCATGGCGAAGCTGTACTGCTCGGAGCTCGCCATGCGTGCCACGCTCGGCGCCATCCAGGTGATGGGCGGCGCCGGATACACCAGCGAGTACCCCGTCGAGCGCATGATGCGCGACGCGAAGATCTGCGAGATCGGCGAGGGCACGAGCGAGGTGCAGCGCATCGTCATCGCCCGGCACGTGCTCGCCGAGGTGCTGGCCGATCCGCTGCAGTCCGAGCACGTCCCCGTCCGGGAGCGGGCGGGAGTCACAGCCTGACGATGCGAGCCGCGTGGTGGCGGCGGGTGCCGGTCGCGTGTGCGGCCGCGCGTGCGCCGGACCACCCCGGAAGCACGGTCGCGTCGCGGCCGCCCGACTGGCTCGCCCGCGCTTTCGCGGGCCGGCGAGTCGGGGGCGCGCGAGGTGCCGTGGGGGCGTGCGGCGCGCACATGACCGGAGCCTGCGTTGAGGAGAGAGATCCTCGTGAGCGCGACACCCGAGGAGTCCTGGGTGGCGCTGCTCGAAGACAATCAGTTGGTGGAGATCATGTTCGACCGCCCGGACCAGAACCGGGTGGTCGGCGACATCTTCCTGGGACGGGTGGAGGCGGTGCTCCCGGGCATCCAGGCCGCCTTCGTGGACATCGGCACCGAGAAGGCGGGCTTCCTGCACGTCTCGGATCTCAACTACGAGGACGCCGACCTCGAGGACGATGAGTCCGACAACGGCGGGTCCAACGGAAACGGGCGCGGCGGCGGACGCCGCCGGCCCCGGAAGTTCCCGCCGATCCAGGAGAACCTGAAGAAGGGCCAGGAGATCCTCGTCCAGGTCACCAAGGAGCCCATCAGCACGAAGGGCCCGCGGCTCACCGCGCAGATCTCCCTGCCGGGGCGCTTCCTCGTGTACATGCCCTTCTCCTCGCACGTGGGCGTGAGCCGCAAGATCGAGGGCCGCGACCAGCGCGCGCGGCTCCGCAAGATGGCTCGGGACATCCTCCCCGAGGGCGCCGGCGGGATCATCGTGCGCACGGTGAGCGAGGAGGTGACCCGCGAGGTCCTGCAGAAGGAGTTCGACCGGCTGCACGGCCGCTGGAAGAAGATCCAGGCGCGGGCGCGATCCCAGAAGCCGCCCACGGCGGTGCACCGCGACGCCAAGCTCATCAGCGGCGTGATCCGCGACCTCTTCAGCGACAAGTTCGAGGCGCTCCGGATCGACTCGAAGGCCATCTACAACGAGGTGGTCGAGTACGTGAAGAGCGTGGATCCCGACCTGCTCGACCGCGTGCACTTCCACGAAGGGTCCGTCCCGCTGTTCGACGCGTACGGCGTGGAGGAGGAGATCCAGCAGGCGTTCCGGAGCAAGGTGACGCTCCGCTCCGGCGGGCACATCGTCATCGAGCCGACCGAGGCGCTCGTCTCGATCGACGTGAACACCGGGCGCTTCACGGGGAAGGGCCGGAAGGACCCGGAGGAGACGATCCTCCGCACGAACCTCGACGCGGCGCGCGAGATCGCGAAGCAGCTCCGCCTGCGCGACATCGGCGGCATCATCGTGGTGGACTTCATCGACATGGAGTCGCAGGAGCACCGGGACCGGGTGCTCCAGGAGCTCCGCACGCACCTCGGCCGCGACCGCGCGCGCACGAAGACGTTCGAGATCTCGGGGCTGGGGCTCGTCGAGATGACCCGGCAGCGCGTTCGCCCGTCCCTGTTCAACTCGCTCACGCACGTCTGCAGCTCGTGCGGCGGCACGGGGCGCGTCTACACGCCGGCCACGGTCGTGCGGCGCATCGAGCGCAGCCTCCGGCGGGCCGCCGCCTCGCGGGACGAGAAGCGGATCGTGGTGCGCGTCCATCCGGAGGTCGCGCTCCGCGTGATCGAGGAGGAGCCGGAGCTGCTCAAGCGCCTGCGCTCGCGCACCAAGCTCGAGCTCGACATGCGCGACGACCCGCTCATGCGCTTCGACGAGTTCCGGCTGCTGTCGGGGCCGGCCGAGACGGACGTGACCGACAAGTACGTGGCGGCCTGACCCCTTCGCGGGGGCCGCGCCGCGCCTTGACCGTCCGCGCGGCGTTGTCGAGATTCACAGGCTTACGAACGACCTCCACTCCGCCCACCGGGCGGACGCGCCAGGGCGAGAGCACGACATGTACGCCGTATTCCAGACCGGGGGGAAGCAGTTTCGGGCGGAGCCCGGAGCGCGCCTCCGCATCCCGTCGCTCGACGCCGAGCCGGGCAGCTCCGTCACCTTCGACCGGGTGCTCCTGGCCGGGGACGGAGAGGACCGCGTGCAGGTGGGCACCCCCGTCGTGGAGGGCGCGTCGGTGAAGGCCGAGGTGCTGCGGCACGGCCGCGGCGACAAGGTGATCGTCTTCAAGCGGAAGCGCCGCAAGGGCTACCGCAAGAAGCAGGGTCACCGGCAGGGCTTCACCGAGATCAGGATCGACGAGGTCGCGCTGGCCTGAGGCCGCGCGTTCAGGAACGGGAGACGACATGGCACACAAGAAGGGTGTCGGCTCGAGCCGAAACGGGCGCGACAGCAATCCGAACCGGCTCGGCGTGAAGCGCTTCGGCGGCCAGAACGTGACCGCCGGAAGCATCCTCGTGCGCCAGCGCGGCACGCGCTTCCATCCGGGGCGCAACGTGGGGCGGGGCAGGGACGACACCCTCTTCTCGCTCGTCGACGGCGTGGTCCGGTTCGAGCGCGCGCGCGCCCGGAACGTCGTCTCCGTCTACCCGGCCGAGTAACCCTCCGGGTCTCCCATCCGCGCCCGTCTTCCGGGCGCGACTCCGCCCGCGACTTGCGGGTGGCTCCCCTCCCGGCGCAAGCTGCTGCATGGCCGGGGCGGGAGCGACACGAGAAGGAGGTGGACGATGTCTGCCGGAGATCCGACCCTGAGCCGAGCAGGCTCCACGCTCGGCTGGTGGCTCGCGGCCCCGCTGCTCGTGGCCCCGCTGCTCCCGGCCCTGCGCACGTCGCCGGACGCGGGCCTTCCCGCCCCCGCGGGGGAGGAGGTCCTCACGCTGGGCGAGGAGCTGCCGCTCCACGAGAACGCCCGCGTGCGCCGGTGGATCGATCTCTTCCGCACGTCCCGGCGCGCCGAGTTCTCGGCGCTCCTCGAGCGGAGCGGGATGTACGGCGAGCTGATCCGGGGGAAGCTCCGGGCCCGCGGGCTCCCCGAGGACCTGCTCTATCTCGCAATGATGGAGTCCGGCCTCTCGCCCTGGGCCGTCTCGCGCGTTTCGGCCGTCGGCGTCTGGCAGTTCATGGGACCGACGGCGCTGCAGTACGGCCTCCGCGTGGACGAGTACGTGGACGAGCGTCGGGATCCGGTCCGCGCGACCGACGCCGCCATCGACTACCTGGAGTGGCTCCACGACCGCTTCGGCTCCTGGTATCTCGCCGCGGCGGCGTACAACGCGGGGCCGAACCGGGTGCTGCGGGTGCTCCGCAGCCACGCGGACGGACGGACCGGCGACGAGGACCTCTACTGGACGGTGCTCGAGCACCTTCCCCCGGAGACCCGCGAGTACGTGCCCCGCATCGTGGCCGCCACGCTTCTCGGCCGGGGCGCGGCGGACTACGGGTTCGCCGATCGGCGGGCCGAGCCGTACCGCTACGACCGGGTCTTCGTGCCGGGTGGCACGCGCCTGTCGCGGATCGCCGGCACGCTCGGGGTCGAGCCCAGGGTCCTGCGCGACCTGAATCCGCACCTTCGGCTGGGGATCACGCCGCCCGGCGAGATCTTCGGCGTGCGGGTCCCGGTGGGCGGCTCCGACGAGGTCGTGGCCGCGCTCGGCACCTGGCCGGACGAGGTCGTCGTCGCGGCGGACCAGTAGGGTGGGACGGGCGGCGCGGTCCTAGCGCCCGTCCGTCCGCCCGTCCTCTCCGGGCGGACGGGGCCTTTCCGGCGGCGGACCGGCCGCCTCCTCGCCCTCGTGCGGGAGCGGCGGTGGTCCCCAGTGCGTCCGTCCCTCCTGCGCGCTGCGGGCGGATGCGACGATCCGCCAGATCACGTCGCGCACGAGCTCCTCGTCCGTGCCGAGCTCCCGCGCGACCTCCGCGGCCCGGCGCACGACGCGCGCCTCCTGCGGGGGATCGAGCACGGGCAGCCCGAGCTTCCCCTTGAGTCGTCCGACCCGCAGCACGAGGTCGCGACGCTCGCCCACGATCCGGACGAGAGCGCGGTCCAGCTCGGCGATCCGGGCCCGCAGCCGGTCCAGCTCCTCCCGGGCGTCGCCCGGGCCGGTGTCCTCCGCCATGGGATCGTCCGGCGCGCTCAGCGGCCGCGGAACTCGGGCCGGCGCTTCTCCACGAAGGCGCGCACGCCCTCGCGGCCGTCCTCGGACGCGAACGCTTCCAGGAAGAGCTCCTTCTCGCGCTCCAGCCCCTCGGCGAGCGGTAGC
The DNA here is from genome assembly GCA_964583815.1 of uncultured Gemmatimonadaceae bacterium. Classification (GTDB taxonomy): domain Bacteria; phylum Gemmatimonadota; class Gemmatimonadetes; order Longimicrobiales; family Gaopeijiaceae; genus JAWLHJ01. The sequence continues at coordinate 4,889 of CAZOYA010000101.1, forward strand.
TCGAAGGCCGTGCGGATCGCCTCCTTCGCGAGGCGGAGCGACACGGGGCTCCAGCGGCTCATGCGGCCCGCGAGCTCGAGCGCGCGCTCCACGTGGCGGCCCTCGTCGACCAGGACGTCCACGAGCCCGATGCGGTGTGCCTCCTCGGCCTCGACGAAGTCGCCGGTCAGCGAGATGATCGTGGCCCACCCCCGGCCGACGAGCCGGGCGAGGCGCTGCGTCCCGCCGCCGCCCGGGATCAGCCCGATGCGGATCTCCGCCTGGCTGATGCGCGTGGTGCGGTCGGCGACCCGGACGTCGCAGGCGAGCGCGAGCTCGGAGCCGCCCCCGATGCAGAATCCGTGGAGCGCGGCGATGACCGGCTTCGGGAAGTCGGCCACGGCCTCGTAGATGCGCGGCTGCCGGTAGACCTCCCGCTGCTCCTCGGGCGTCCGCGCCGCGAACTCGGTGATGTCCGCGCCCGCCACGAAGGCCTTCTCGCCGGCCCCGGTGAGCACCACGGCCCGCACGTCGTCGTCCTCGGCGAGGTCCGCGAAGGTCTCGCGCAGGAGGCGCCGCACCTCGGCGTTGAGCGCGTTCAGCTTCTCGGGGCGGTCGAGCGTGACGAGCGCCACGTGCTCGCCGGGTCGCTCCACGCGCACGGGCGCGCCGGTCGCCGTCGTCGGTTCGCTCATCGGCCGTGCCTCACCAGGTGTAGAATCCCTGTCCGCTCTTCTTGCCGAGCCGGCCCTCGGCGACCATGCGCCGCAGGAGCTCCGGCGGGGCGAACGCCTCCGAGCCGAGCTGCTCGTGGAGGTACTCCGCGATGCCGAGGCGCACGTCGAGCCCGACCAGGTCGGTCAGCCGGAGCGGACCCATCGGGTGACGGTACCCGAGCTCCATCGCCTTGTCGATGTCCTCCGGGCTCGCCACGCCCTGCTCGACCATCCGGATCGCCTCGAGTCCGAGCACGAGCCCCAGGCGCGAGGAGGCGAAGCCCGGCGCGTCGCGCACCACGATCGGCGCCTTCCCGAGCCGCCGCGCGAAGGCCACCGCCGCGTCCCGCGTCTCCTCCGAGGTCTCCGGCCCCCACACGACCTCGACGAGGGCCATGATGTGGACCGGGTTGAAGAAGTGCATGCCCACGAAGCGCGCGGGGGAGCGGATCGCGCGGGCGATGCGCTCGATGGAGATCGACGAAGTGTTCGAGGCGAGGATCGCGTGGTCCGGGGCGGCCCGGTCCACCTCCGCGAAGATCCGCTCCTTCAACGCCACCGACTCCGGGGCGGCCTCGATCACGAGGTCGGCCCGCGCGGAAGCCTCGGCGATGTCCGTGACGGTCGAGACCCGGCCCAGCGTCTCGTCCCGGTCGGACTCGCTCACCTTCCCGCGCTCGATCCCCTTGTCGAGGTTCGATCGGATGCGCTCGAGCCCGGCCCGCACCGCCCCCTCGTCCACGTCGTGGAGCCGGACGTCGCACCCGGCCTGTGCGCATACCTGTGCGATCCCGTGCCCCATGGTGCCCGCGCCGAGCACGGCCACGGTCTCGATCTCCCTCATGGCCGCTCCCACAGCGTCGCGATGCCCTGACCCACGCCGATGCACATGGTGGCGAGGCCCCGCCGGGCGCCGCGCCGGCGCATCTCGTGGAGGAGCGTGACCACGATCCGGGCGCCGGACGCCCCGACCGGGTGCCCGAGCGCGATCGCGCCGCCGTTCGGGTTCACGATCGAGGGATCGAGCTCGAGCTGCTCCATGCACGGGAGCGCCTGCGCCGCGAAGGCCTCGTTGAGCTCCGCCAGCTCGACGTCCGCGGCACGCCATCCCGCCCGCGCGAGCGCTTTCCGGGTGGCCGGGACGGGGCCGATCCCCATCCGCTGGGGCTCGACCCCCGCGACCGCGCTCGCGACCACGCGCGCCATCGGCTCGAGGCCGAGCTCGCGTCCGAGCGCGTCCGAGACGACCAGGAGCGCGGCGGCCCCGTCGTTGATACCGGACGAGTTGCCGGCCGTGACGCTCCCTCCGGCCCGGAACACGGGGCGGAGCTTCGCGAGCGCCTCGGCGGTCGTGTCGGGGCGGGGGTGCTCGTCCTCGTCGACCACCTTCGAGTCGCCCTTCCGGACCGGGATCCGGACCGGCACGATCTCGTCGCGGAAGCGTCCGGACCGGATCGCCGAGGCCGCCCGGCACTGGCTCTCGAGGGCGAACGCGTCCTGCGCCTCGCGGCTCACGGCGAACTCCTCGGCCACCACCTCCGCCGTCTCGCCCAGGCCGATCGTCCACTCGGGCGCGAAGGCCGGGTTCGGGAACCGCCAGCCGAGGACCGTGTCGGCGACGTCGGGTGCGGCGCGCGGATAGCCCGTCTCCGGCTTGAGCATGACCCACGGCGCGCGGCTCATGCTCTCGACCCCGCCCGCGACGAAGGCGTCACCCTCGCCGGCGAGGATCGCCTGGAAGGCCGAGGCGACCGCCTGCATGCCGGATCCGCAGAGCCGGTTCACCGTCTGCCCCGGCACCTCCAGCGGCAGCCCGGCGCGGAGCAGCGCCATGCGCGCCACGTTGCGGTTGTCCTCGCCCGCCTGGTTCGTGCAGCCGAAGTTCACGTAGTCGATCCGCGCCGGGTCGATGCCGGTGCGCTGCACGACCGCCTCGATGGTGACGGCGGCCAGGTCGTCCGGGCGCACCGACGCGAGCGCGCCGCCGTGGCGTCCGATCGGGGTCCTCACCCCGTCGATGATCCATGCCTCGCGCATGAGCCCTCTCGTTGGTGGCAGTCGGACGGATGAGAAAGGGCGGGATCCGGCGGTCGCCGGATCCCGCCCGCCCGCGGCCGTCCGGTTCCGGCGCTACCGGCCCTTGAACTCCGGCTTCCGCTTCTCCACGTAGGCGTTGAGCCCCTCCTTCGCGTCCTCGCTCGCGAAGAGCTGCGCCTGCAGCTCCCGCTCGAGCGCCAGCGCGAGCTCGAAGGGCAGCTCGGAGCCCGTCTGCACCGAACGCTTGATGAGGCCGACGGCCCGGGTCGCCTTGCCCGGCGTGGTGAACTGGCGCGCGTACTCGAGCACGGCCTCCACGAAGCGGTCGCGGTCGGGCTCGTCCAGCACGGTGTTCACGAGTCCGAGCTCGTGCGCGCGGTCGAAGCCGAAGGTCGAGCCCTCGGCCATGAGCTGGATCGCGTTCGGCTTGCCGACGAGGCGCACGAGCCGCTGCGTTCCGCCGGTCCCCGGGAGCACGCCCAGCGCCACCTCCGGAAGCCCGACCTTGCCCGCGTCCTTCCGCGCGATGCGGAGGTCGGCGGCCATCGCGATCTCCAGCCCCCCGCCGACCGTGTGCCCGTTGAGCGCGGCGATCACGAGCTTCGGCGTGTGCTCGAGCCGGTTCAGCGTCTCGTTGGCGTGCAGGCAGAAGCAGTACTTCCAGTCCGGGTCGGACTGCGAGAGCATCCCGATGTTGGCGCCGGCGCAGAAGAACTTGTCCCCGGCGCCCGTGATCACGATGACCTCGATGTCCCGGTCGAAGCGCGCCCGCACGATCGCCTCGTCGAGCTGGCGCATCATCTCGTGCGTGTACGTGTTCGCCGGCGGATCGTCGAGGGTGAGGAGGGCGATCTTGTCGCGCGCCTCGTAGTGGACCAGCACCTTGTCGGACATCGGAGCTCCCGTGGAGTCTGCGGTCGGATCTGGACACGGTGGGGGCCGTCCCCGCGGCCGGCGGGCGTTCGGCGCGGCGCCGGGGGGCGAGCCGGCGAAGCTTACCCCGGATCGTGCGCACGGGTCAAGCGCGGCGGGACCCCGCGGAGGCCGTGGAAGAAAACCGGGCCCGGATCCGTACTGCAGGGGACGCCGCGGCCCGGGCCTCGCCTTGTACCGCGGCGGTCCGCACGTACCTTGGAGCCATCATGACGACAGGCACGAAGACGGCGCGGCGCCGCGTGCGCGCGCCCCTGGCGGTCACCCTCGCGGTGGCGCTCGCCGGCGCGGCGGGGGCGGGGGCCCTCGGAGCGCAGGAGGGCGGCGCGCCGGTGTACCGTGTCCCGGTGACCGGCACGGTGGAGCTCGGCCTCGCCCCGTTCATCGAGCGGAGCCTGGACGAGGCGCGTGACGCGGGCGCGCGGTTCGTGGTCCTGGACATCGACACGCCCGGGGGGCGGGTGGACGCGGCCGAGCGGATCGCCGACGCGCTCCGCGACGCGGAGGTCCCGACCTACGCCCTGGTCAACCGCCGTGCGTTCTCCGCCGGCGCGCTCATCGCGCTCGCGACCGACGGGATCTACATGCGGCCCGGCTCCGTGATGGGCGCGGCCACGCCCGTGGACGGGGCCGGCGAGCGCGCGCCGGAGAAGATCGTCTCGGCCATGCGGAGCGAGATGCGGGCGCTCGCGGAAGAGCAGGGGCTCGATCCGGACGTGGCCGCGGCGATGGTGGACGAGAACCTCGGGGTCGAGGGGCTCGTCGAGCCCGGCCAGCTCCTCACGCTCACGACCGAGCAGGCGGAGCAGGTCGGCTACGCGCGCCCCATCGCGGATCTCGACGCCCTCCTCGCCGAGCGCGGCGCCGCGGGCGCGCCGGTGGTCAGCCTCGAGACGAACTGGGCGGAATCGCTCGTGCGCTTCTTCTCGAATCCCGTGGTGGCGCCGCTGCTGCTCTCGCTGGGCTTCCTGGGCCTGCTCGTCGAGCTGAAAACCCCCTCCTTCGGCCTCGCCGGCGGGGTGGGGCTCGCCTCGCTCGCGATGTTCTTCGGATCGCACCTGATCGTCGGGCTGGCGGGCCTGGAGGACCTCCTGATCTTCGGCGCGGGGCTCGTGCTCCTCGCCGTGGAGGTGTTCCTGATCCCCGGGTTCGGGTTCTTCGGCCTCCTCGGCGCGGCCGGGATGCTGGCTGGGCTCTACATGAGCCTGCTCGGCTCGCTTCCCACGGTGCCGGACTTCACGAGGGCGGGGCTCGTGCTCAGCACGACCGTGCTGCTCATCGCCGTGACGGCGTGGGCGATGATCCGCTCGCTCCCCTCCAGCTCGCGCCTCGCCAGGAGCGGGATCTTCCTGCTCCAGCGAACCGACCGCGCCACCGGCTACCAGTCCGCTCCGACGCGTCCCGAGCTCGTCGGCCGCGTCGGCACGGCGGTGACGGATCTCCGGCCCTCCGGGGTCGGGCTCTTCGACGAGGAGCGGATCGACGTCGTCTCCGAGTCCGGCTGGATCGAGGAAGGCGCCTCCATCCGGATCGTGGCGTCCGAAGGATACCGGAACGTCGTGCGCGAGGTCGCGCCGTCCGAGCTCACCGCCTGACCACCCTTCCCGAGGCCCTTCGATGCAAGAGCAGATCCTCGTCGTGAACACCATCCTGCTGGTGGGCGCGATCCTCCTCGTGATGCTCATCCTGTGGGCGATTCCGGTGCGCCTGTGGATCGAGGCGATCTCCGCGGGCGTCCGCATCGGGATCGGCTCGCTCGTGGGGATGCGGCTCCGCAAGGTCTCACCGCCCGCGGTCGTGCGGCCGCTCATCACGGCCACCAAGGCGGGTCTCGACCTGGACATCAACCAGCTCGAGGCGCACTACCTGGCGGGCGGCCGCGTGGACCGGGTGGTCGGCGCGCTCATCAGCGCGGACAAGGCGAACATCCCGCTCACCTTCAACCAGGCCGCCGCCATCGACCTCGCCGGACGCGACGTGTTCGAGGCGGTCCAGGTCTCGGTCAACCCGAAGGTCATCAACACGCCGAGCGTGTCCGGGATGGCCAAGGACGGCATCCAGCTCATCTGCCTGGCGCGGGTGACCGTCCGGGCGAACATCAACCGGCTCGTCGGCGGCGCGGGCGAGGAGACCATCCTGGCGCGGGTGGGCGAGGGCATCGTCTCGACGATCGGCTCCTCCGACTCGCACAAGAAGGTGCTGGAGAACCCGGACCAGATCTCGAAGAGCGTGCTCGCGCGGGGCCTGGATTCGGGCACGGCCTTCGAGATCCTGTCGATCGACATCGCGGACGTCGACGTGGGGAAGAACATCGGCGCCGAGCTGCAGACCGACCAGGCGGAGGCGGACAAGCGCGTCGCGCAGGCCCGGGCCGAGGAGCGGCGCGCGATGGCGGTGGCGCAGGAGCAGGAGATGAAGGCGCTCGTGGTGCAGCGCCGCGCCGACGTCGTGGAGGCGGAGGCGGACGTGCCGCGGGCGCTGGCGGAGGCGCTCCGGAGCGGGAACCTCGGGGTGATGGATTTCCTGAAGTACCGGAACGTCGAGGCCGACACGGCGATGCGGACCGCGATCGCCGGTCCCGAGGAAACGGGCCAGGCGACCACCGGGGCGGAGTAGGGCGTGGGCGAGCTGATCTTCTTCGGGATCCTCCTCCTCGTCTCGCTCCTGGAGTCGATCGCCCGGACGCGGAAGCAGAAGAGGGCGGAGCAGGGGGAGGACGGCGAGGAGGCGGTCGGGGGAGCGCCCCCGCGGGAGCGGCCACGGGCCGGGCGGGCGGAGCGGGCGGAGGAGCGGCACACCCCGGAGGAGCGCCGGAGCGCGGCGGAGATGCTCCCGCGCGAGCTCTGGGAGGAGCTGGCCGGCCTCGCCGGCGGAGGCGCGACCACCGCGGAGCGGCGGCCCGCACCCGAGCCGCACCCGCCCGCCCCGCGCCGCTTCCCCCAGCCCGTGCCGGAACCGGGCCGCTTCCCGCAGCCCGCGCCGCGCCCCCGACCCGCGCCCTCGCCGGAGCCGGCCGCCCCGCCGGTTCCGCGCCCGGCGGCCTCGCGGGAACCCCGGTTCGGCAAGGGCGGGCCGGCCACGCCGCGCTTCCCGGTGGAGGGCTCCCGCGACCTGCGCCGCTCGGAGATCTACGGCGGGGACCTCACGGAGTCGCACCCGATCCACCAGGCGCACCGGTACTACGGGACCGATCCCTCGAGCCGGCCGGCGACCGCGGACCCGGTCGCCGCCCCGACGTCCGCACACCGGGACCACGTGCGGAGCGTGCTCCTCGGGGAGGCCGGACCCGAAGCGCTCCGCCGGGCGTTCGTGCTCCAGGAGGTGTTGGGGCGACCGGTCTCGATGCGCGGCGAGTGAAGGAGAGCGGGCGTCGAGGGGCGACGGCCCCGGCTACGGCGCCGTCACGAGCTTCAGCCCCACGATGCCGGTCACGATGAGTCCGATGCACGCGAGGCGCGAGGCGCTCGCGGGCTCACCGAAGAGCGCCATGCCGAGCACGGCGGTGCCCACCGTGCCGATCCCCGTCCAGACGGCGTAGGCCGTCCCCAGCGGAAGCGTCCGCACCGCCAGACCCAGCAGCGCCATGCTGGCCACCAGCGCGACCGCGGTCGCGATCGTCGGCACGAGGCGGGTGAAGCCGTCGGTGTACTTGAGCCCGACGGCCCACCCCACCTCGAAGAGCCCCGCGACGAGCAGCAGCCCCCACGCCACGCGGCTCACATCTCGCCGCGGGCCATCTTGCGCAGCACCGTCTGCAGGATGCCGCCGTTCCGGTAGTACTCGAGGTCGATGTCGGAATCGAGCCGGACGCGCGCGTCGAACTCCGTCACCGAACCGTCCTCGGCGCGCGCGCGCACCCGCACGGTGCCGCCCGGCCGCAGGCGTCCGCCGCCGATCCCCTCGAGGGAGAAGGTCTCGCGCCCGGTGAGCCCGAGCGACTGCGCGCTCTCGCCCGCGGGGAACTCGAGCGGGAGGACGCCCATTCCCACGAGGTTGCTCCGGTGGATGCGCTCGAAGCTCTCGGCGATCACCGCGCGCACGCCGAGCAGGATCGTGCCCTTGGCGGCCCAGTCGCGCGAGCTGCCGGTGCCGTAC
>CAZOYA010000102.1:0-12473 GCA_964583815.1 uncultured Gemmatimonadaceae bacterium
GCTGAAGGCGGTCCCGGTCGTGCGCAGCAGCTCGACGACGTCCGCGTCCGTGCGGAAGATCGTGCCGAACGACATCGGGATCACGGTGTGCTCGCGCATCATCCGCTCGTTCACGAGCTCGTGCGCCAGCAGGTTCTCGCGCGTCGGATCGTACAACCGGAGCGGCGTGTCGCTGACGACCGCGGCGAGGCCCCCGTGGTGCAGCGAGTAGACGGGCGCCCCGTCGCCGATCCCCATCGGCCCGAGATCGATGGCATCGTCGGTCTCGACGATGCAGTAGACGTACTTGGCGGGCTCACCCGAGCGGGAGGGCTCGTCCGCTCCGCTCGCTTCCTCGTTCCGGTGTCGCGTCATCGGGCGTGCATGGAAGACGGAGCCCGCTCCTCCCCTCGGCCACCCGCGCCGGGTCCGTCAACGCCCCGGCCCTGCCTCCTCCGGCCCCGCGTCGCTCGACGTCGTGATGCGTGGCGACGGGTCAGTCCCTGCTCCGGTCGTTTCTGGACGCGCCCCCGTTGCCCGACTCCTCGGACATGCCGAGCAGCCGCAGCACCTCCTGGAGGACCTGGCGCGGCTCGCAGGGCTTCGTCAGGAACGCGTCGCAGCCGACCTTCTGTGCCCGCCGGAGATCCTCCGGAAATGCGTGCGCGGTGATGATGATGAGCGGGATGTCCTTCATCTTCGGGTCGTTCTTGAGATGCGACGTCACCGACCACCCGTCCATGCCGGGAATCGAGACGTCCATCAGGATCGCCTGGGGCGGTCGCTCGAGCGCCATGCGGAGGCCGTCGTCGCCGGAGGTCGCGGTCTCCACCGTGAACCCGTTGTCCTCGAGGATGGCCCGGTACACGTAGCGGCTGTCCTCGTCGTCCTCCACGATCAGCACCGTCCCACGCTCGTTTCGAGCCGTCATCGGATCTCCAGGCCGTTTCGTTCTTGCGCGCCGTCCGGGAGGACGGATTTATCCTCCGAGCAGCGTCCGTGCCAGACCCCGGTCCACGATGCCGCGCCCGTCGACGGGGAGCTCGTCGAGCACGAGCCACCGCGCGGGGATCTCTCCGTCCGCCAGGATGCCCGCGAGTCGGCGACGGAGATCCCGCGTGCGGAGCACGCTTCCGTCGGACGGGACGTACGCGCAGCCCACCATGCTCGTGCTCCGGTCCGGTGCCGTCACGGGGACGACGGTGCAGGCCGAGACCTCCTCGAGCTGCAGGAGCGCCTGCTCGATCTGCGTCGGCCATGCCTCGCCGTCCGCCGCGGCGATGCGGAACGCGCTGCGTCCCACGAAGCGGAAGACGCCGTCCGATCCGCGATACCCGCGGTCACCGGTACGGAAGAGGCGGGCATGCGCACCGTCGTCGCTCCGCACGAAGAAGTCGCCGGGCTCGCCGGCCGGGTCGATCGCGCCCCCGTCCCGCCAGTAACCGGGGCTCACGCCGGCGCCGCGCAGGTAGAGATCGCCGACCACCCCGTCGGGGACCGGCTCCAGGTCCTCGTCGAGGACGAGCAGCTCCTGGCCCGGCCTCGGCGCGCCGATGGGAAGGCCCGCGAGCGGATCCTCCAGCTGCGCGGGCACCCGGTAGTGGCACGTCGCGGTGGTGCCTTCGGCGCACCCGTAGAGGTTCGTGAGCTCGGCGCGGGGCGCCAGCGCCCGCCACCGCGACAGGCACGTGGTGGGGAGGACGTCCCCGCTCCACACGACGTGGCGGAGCGCCTCGAGGGGCCGGCGCGCCCCCGAAGCTCCGGCGCGCACGAGCGGCGCCGGTGGGGACGACCACAACGTGATCCGCCGCGCCTCCAGGAAGTCCGGCAGGTCGCGCGCACCGGCGCGCGCCGGACCCGTCGCCGGGTGGACCTCCGCGCCGGCGGCGAGCGCCGCCCAGGTCTCGAGGCCGCACATCCTGGATTCGGGACCGGCCCACCCGCCGACCCGGTCGTCCGGGCCCAGCCCGAAGGCCTCGACCGCCCAGTCCACGAACGCACCGAGCGCGGCGTGGGTGACGATCACGCCGCGCGGCGGGGTGTCCTCGCTGCGACCGAACAGGACGAACGCGGGGTCCTCGGGCTCGGCGCCCTCCGCCGGCGCGGGCGCCGCCTCGTCCCGCAGGTCCTCCGGACCGAGGTCCGCGTGCGCGGGCGCGGGGCCCGGCCCCAGCCACCCCGTACGGACGCCCCGCAGCGCGCCGCGCGCGGCGAGGTCCTCGAGCAGCTCCCGCTCGCAGTCGCCCACGAGGAGCATGCACGGACCGGCGCGTCGGATGATCTCCGCGGCCCGCACCCGGCGGCGCGCCGGGTCGAGCGGAATGCAGACGCAGCCGGCCTTCAGCACGGCCAGCGTCGCCACCGTCCCGCGCGCGCCCCTCGGCGCGAGCACCACGACCCCGTCTCCGCGACGGCAGCCCACGCCGCGCAGCAGCGCCGACAACCGATCCGACTCCTCGTCCAGGTCGCCGTAGGTCATCGTGATCTCCGGCTCGACGATGGCGCGCGCGCCGGGTCGCGCCCGGGCGGCCTCCACGAACCGGTCCTGCACTCGCTCGCTCACGTGTCTGCCCCCATCCCGCGCTCCGGTGATGTGGTCCGGGGGCCGGCAGGTCCGGCCCCGTCGCCCTCCCGGAATGCACGTTCCGAACCACCGCCGGGGCGGCCGGACGGCCGCGCCCGCATGCGTGGATGCGACGCTCCGTCCCGCTGTCGTGGCGCGGGAGGGCGACATGCCTCGCCACTCCGTCGCACGCGGGGGACACTCCGAGGCCCTCGATTCCGCCAACGCTGTCGCCGCGGCACCGCGCCGCCGCACCGCCGCGCCGCTCGGTCGGCGCGGACGCGATGGGGGACGTTTCGGCTGAGACGTCCGGGCACGAAGAAGGGGGCTCCCGGCGGTGCCGGGAGCCCCCGTGGTTGGAGCCTGTGCCGCGTCAGAAACCGCCGGTTACGGTGACCTCCGCGGTGCAGCGGTCACCTTCCTCGGTGACGAACGTCACGGAATGCTCGCCTTCCTCGACGCCCTGCGTGCTCAGCCACACCGTCCAGGTGTTCTCGTTGGCGCCCTGCTGGATGGGCTGCGGCTCCGTGTCCTCGGCCGCCATCTCGGTGCGCGGGATGTCGCTCGGGGAAGCCATCTCGATCCCGCTCGTCCCCGCTTCCACGTCCTCGACCGCACCGCGCTCCTGGTCGAGCGACACCGTGATCATGACGGCGTCGGAATCCGCTTCCACCTGCGAAGGCGAGATGTTCGCCGTGCAGTCCTGAGCGTGCGCGATGCCAGGCATGATCGCGAAAGCCGCGGCCACTGCCATCGCGGCGCTTGTGCTCTTGAGGGATCGCATTGCAGTTCCTCCTGTGATCCGAAGATCTGGGTGACCTTTCCCCGCGACCGCGCTGCGGCCGTGGGGCCCTCGTCTTCGCCGGGAGGGTGCAACCGATGTGCCAGGCATCCCCTGGAATATCCTAAAACCTTGGTATCACGCCACTTGGAAACACTTCCACCCGCGTGACCTCCTCGATTTTCACGCCCTCCTGGGTGTACCGGCTGAGGGGGATCCGGGGGCGTCCGAGCTGGAAGAGGATGACCTCGTTCAGGAGCCCCGCCGCGACGTTGACGCGGAGCGCCGGGCGAGGGGGGCCGGCCACCTCGGTCGTGTCGACCGCGAGCACGTCGTAGCGGTCGGTCGCGAGCTCGCCGGTCCACGGATCGAGCGTCGCGAACTCCACGCTCCGCCCGAGCAGCGAGTCGACCTGGAGCGTCGCGAAGGCGAGGTCCCGCGTGTTCCGCAGCAGGATGCCCGGCGGGAGGGTGCGGTCGAGCTCGAGGCTCCGCCCGGTCGTGTCGGTGAGGATCCCGAGCACCCGCTCGCCCTCGAAGCGGACGTCGTGGTCCGCGTGGCGCCAACCGTCGTCCGCCCACCAGCTGATCTCCCCCCGGGAGGAGAGCGGGCTCAGGTCGCGCGCGTCCACGAGCGAGCGCACCCGCTCGCGGCGCACGGTCTCGCGGGTCCCGAACGGCTCGGTGCTGCGCGTCGTCTCGCTCTCGTAGTACCGCTCGATCCGCGGCACGTCCCCGCCCACGGTCTCGATCCGCCGGTAGGTGGTGCGCGTCCGGCGTACCAGGTCCTCGCCGAGCGTCGCGCTGGTCTCGACCACGTACCCGCCGACGACGTCGAGCTCGAACGTGAGTCCGCGGTTCACCGAGTTGTCGGCGGCCATCGGCTCGGCCGGAGCCTGCTCGGCGCTGTCGGACATCGGCGCCAACACGACCGCCTCCCGCTCGTCGAGGTTCTGCAGCATCCCCCGCGCGTAGTTGATCGGGACCGCGAAGTTCAGGTTCTGCCCCGACAGCAGCTGGGAGGTCGCGATCGCGATGACGTCGCCGCGCGCCGAGAGGACCGCCCCCCCGCTCGAGCCACGGCTCGCGGGCGCCGTGATCTGCAGGAGCTGGAAGCCCTCAGGCTCCTGCCTCCGGCCGCTCACGATCCCGGTGGAAACGGTGTTCTCCAGCCCGAGCGGGCTTCCGACGACGACGATGGGCGCCCCGACACGGACCGAATCCGAGTTGCCCATCGAGAGCGTGGGCAGGGAGAAGCCGTCGATGCGCAGCACCGCGATGTCCCGGCGCGCGTCGCGCGCGAGCACGCTCACCCGGTCGTACACGTCCCCCGAGGCGAGCTTCACCCGGGCGGTGGTCGCGTTCCGCACGACGTGATCGTTCGTGAGGATCAGGCCGTCGGGCCCGATCACGAAACCGCTCCCCTGGCGGGACCCCGTGGCCGTCTGGACGTCGATCAGGACGACGGCGCGGGTGACCCGCTCGGCCAGCACCTCGAGGGGCACGTCGCTCGAGGTGGTGTCGGCCTGGGCCGCGATCGCGTGAGGCGCGGCGACCGAGAGCGCGGCACCGAGGAGGAAGAGCCGGTAGAGCCGGAATGCCATCGTGCGGGACCTCGCTTGCCCGGGGTCGGGAACCGTGAGGAGGCGCACGCCCGCGGCGCGCCGGGATCTCGATGACGAACGCCTGCCCCGGGCATCGAGTGGCGCCCTGATTGTGGTCCGGCCGCCCTCGGCGAGCGGCACCCTCCTTGCAAACTCTGCCCGGGCACCACCGACCCCCACCGGCGACCCCACCGGAGGACCCACCCATCCCGATGCGTCGGCTCCGCGCCCGGACCTGCTCCTACTCCGAGCACGTCCGGATGGTTCGGCCACAGGCCGGTCATCCCTCCGGACCCTCCGGGCATCGCGGGGAGGGCCACGTCCGCGCCGAACGCGGGACCTGCCGACGGAGGATTCCTTGAGGCGGCCCGATCTCACGCTCGCCTGGAAGGGCCTGCGGGATCCCATGCTCCTCTGCACCTGGAGCGGGGTCGAGGAGCCGGAAGTCGCCGCCGCCAATCCCGCGCTGCTCGACCTGGTGGGTCTGGCCGAGGCCGACGTCGTGGGGCGTCCCCTCTCCTCCCTCCTCCTCGTCGGCGACGCGGGCCGGGCCCGGATCGGGCGCGGCGGCGAGGCGGCGCCGGCCGGGACCGGGCTCGCCGTCCTCCGCCGGAGCACCGCAGGGCCGCTCCTCGTGGAATGGGAGGTGGCCCCCGTGTACGAGGGCGACGGCGCCGCGCCCGCCTCCGTCTCCGTGTTCCGGGAAACGGCGCGGCCGGGCCCGGAGAGCGGTCCGCCGTCCGCGACCATCCCCGGCACGAGCCTGCCGGGCCGGGAGGAGATGGTCCGGCGGCTGGAGCGCGCCGTGGAGCGCGCGGCGCGGATGCGCGCCTACGCGTTCGCGGTGCTGTCGCTGGAGCTGGACGGGCTCGAGCGTGCCGCCGCCCGCTACGGGAGCGGCCTCGCGGAGACGGCCATCGCGACGGCCGCGGCCCGCGTGCGCGGCGCCGTGCGCTCGGGAGACCTCGTGGCCCGGGGAGGACCCGGACGCCTCCTCGTGCTGCTGGATCCCTTCGACGCGTGGGGCTCCCCCGAGCACGTGCTCGAGCGGCTGGAGGCGCGCGGAGCGGGGGGCTGCCGCGTGGCCGGGCTGGACCTGGACGTCGAGCTGGCGCCGCTCGCCGCGTGCGCCTGGAGCCACGAGCGGCCGGCCGGGAGCGCGGCGGACGTGCTCGACGAGATCGAGCGGCGACACGCCCGCGACGCCGGGGCCGGCGCTCCCGCGCGCCCCGGCGGACACCACGACCGCGACCTCGCGGAGCTCGCGCGCGCCGTGCGTAGCGGACAGCTCGAGCTCGCGTACCTCCCCCTGGTCTCGCTCGAGTCGGGCCGCCCGGTGGCGCTCGAGGCGCTGCTCCGGTGGCGCCACCCCCTGCGGGGGCTCCTCCCCGCCGGGGCGTTCCTGCGGGACGCCGAGCGCACGGGGATGATGGCGCACATCGGCCGCTGGGTGCTCTGGCGCGCCTGCCACCAGGTGAAGGCCTGGGAGTCCGTGCTGACGAGCCGTCCCGCGCTTCCCGTGCACGTGAACCTGTCGGCGAGCGAGCTCTGGGAAGGCGACCTCCTCCCCGCGCTCGACCGACAGGTCGCGGAGGCGGGCGTGAAGCGCTCGCGCGTCCGCCTGGAGGTCCCCGAGCGCGCGCTCGCGCGCGATCTCGCCGGCGCGTGCCGGATCCTCGAGGGGCTGCGCGAGCGCGGCTTCGAGATCTGGCTGGACCGCTACGGAGAGGGCGGCGTGCCGCTGCGCGATCTCCCGGAGCTTCCGGTCCGCGGCATCAAGATCGCGCCTCTCCCGGAGTGGACCCCGGGCGCTTCCGACGGGCTTCCCACGCATCTCCGCTCGGTGCTGCGCATGGCCGCCGAGCTCGGTTGGCGCACCTCGGCCTCCGGCATCGAGACGGAGGCGCAGCGGGAGCTCCTCCTCCGCGCGGGCTGCGAGCTCGGCCAGGGCCCGGCGCTCGTGGATCACGTGGACGGGACCGGTGCCGGCGCGCTGATCCGTCACGTGGTCTGATCTTCGGTCCTCCCGGGACGGAGATCCCGGCGCGGCCCGTCCGCCCGTGCCCCCGACCGTCGCCGCGCCGCGACGGTCCTGCGCGGGAGGCCGCGGGACCTTAGCAACATCCGTGCCGCCGCTCGGCAACGCCGGGACGATTCTGCTCGTAGGGTGCGAATGCGCCCGGCGCACGGGGGTTGTGCGAGCATCCTCGCCCCTTTCGGGGCACCCGACGCCCCACGTTCGTTCGTTCGCGCCCACGCGACACTTGACGCGATCCGGCGACGATCCACTTTGCGTCGAAGCAGTGCCGAAGCACCACTGAGCTCGCTGCTCAGAGCAAAGCCGCCGAAAGGCGGTGGCGCAGAGTCACGGGGCTAAAGCGGCCGAACCTTCCTCGCCGCCATGCCTGCCGGGCCGCCAGCGACTCGACACCGACGAAGCAGCACGGTAGCGAGACACCGGGCGGCCCCCGACGCCTTCCCCGAAAGGGACGTACCGCCCGTGCGTGTCGCCCAGAGGCGACGCCACGGAGCCCCCAGACGCCACGGAGCACCCCTCCGCGTCGGGCTCCTCTCATGGACCGCCCGCCCGCTTCGCGTGGTCGGGCGCGGACGAACCCAGCGAGGTGCTCAGGATGGATTTGCGCCCTTATCTTGCAAGACCGGTCTCGGGGAAGACTTCCTCCGGTCTCAGGAACACGATGGTCCTTTGCACGGCAGCGACGTTGCTCGCGCTCGGCGGCTGTGGCGCCGACGGACCGACGGAGCTGAGCCGCGTCTCGGACCCGTCCAGCGCCGTGGTGGACGTGGCGGAGGTGGCGGACCTGACCGTCGCCGCGGTGAGCGACTCCTCGGTCACGCTCACCTGGACGCAGGTGGACGACGGCCGCGGGCGCCCGGCACGCTACCGGGTGCGCTATGCGCCGCCGAAGATCGACTGGCAGACCGCCGAGCTCGGCTGCGACGCGGCGGGTGACCGCATCGGAGCGCCGGCCTCCTGCACGGTGACGGGGCTCGAGCCCGGCGCCACGTACGAGTTCCTGATGATGTCGTACCGCCTCCGCGGCGTGTTCTGGCAAGGCGCCGTCTACTCGAACGTGGCGACCGTGACCGTCGCGGAGCCGGGCGCCCCCGCCCCGCCCGCGAACTCGGTCCAGGACCTGACGGTGACCGCGTCCTCGCCCACCACGCTCACGGTCTCGTGGACGCAGGTGGACGACGGAACGGGCGCGCCGGCGCGCTACCGGCTGAAGTACGCGGCCCCCCCGATCGACTACGGGGCGGCCACGGTAGGGTGCAACGTGACCGGCGACGCGATCGGCGACGACGTGTCCTGCACGATCGAGGGCCTCGCGCCCGGAACCACGTACGACCTTCAGCTCATGTCGTACCGCACGGTCGACGGGGTTTGGCAGGACGCGCTCTACTCCAACGTCGTCACGACCAGCACCGAGGCGCTCTCCGCGCCCGCCGACGAGCCCGTGACGGGCGACGGCATCTGGATCAGCCGGGAAGAGGTGCTGCGCCTGCCGACGAGCGGCGCGGCGTGGAAGAACGTCCTGGACGCCGCGAACAAGTCCTGCGGCCGCGTGGATCTCGAGGACCAGGAGCAGTCGACCAACGTCTGCGTGCTGGCGAAGGCGCTCGTGTTCGCCCGCACCGGCACCACCAGCTACCGCTCGGACGTCCTCACCGCGATCCAGCAGATCGTGTCGGCCCCGAGGTACGGGGGCCGGGCGCTGGCGCTCGGCCGCGAGCTCGGCGCCTACGTCGTGGCGGCGGATCTCGTCGACCTCCCCTCGCACGATCCGGCGCTGGACGGGCTCTTCCGCACCGCGCTGCGCACGCTCCGCACCACGTACACGTCCGGAGCCGCCCGGGACCTCATCGACTGCCACGAGCGGCGGCCGAACAACTGGGGCGCGATGTGCGGCGCCACCCGCATCGCGATCGCCCGTTATCTCGGCGACGACGCCGACCTGGCGCGGGCGGCGGCGGTCTTCAAGGGATATCTGGGCGACCGCTCGTCCTACGCGGGCTTCGTCTACGGCGACGACCTCTCCTGGCAGTGCGATCCGAAGCGGCCGGTCGGCATCAACCCGGTCGGGTGCGCGAAGAGCGGCCTCAACCTCAACGGCGTGCTCCCCGACGACCAGCGTCGCGGCGGGAGCTTCACCACCTCGCCGCCCAAGGAGAACTACGTGTGGGAGGCGCTCCAGGGTCTGCTCGCCCAGGCGGTGATGCTGCACCGCGTCGGCTATCCGGTGTGGGAGTGGGAGGACCGGGCGCTCCTCCGCGCGGTCGAGTGGCTGCACCAGGTGGCGAAGTTCCCCGCCCAGGGGGACGACTCCTGGCAGCCGCACATCGTGAACCGCTACTACGGCACCGATTTCCCGGCCCCGATGCCCGCCCGGGCCGGCAAGAACTTCGGCTGGACGGACTGGACCCACGGGTCCTGACGAATCCTCGTCACCCGGGTCCGGCGCGGTGAAGGGGCGCGGTCGCTCGGCGGCCGCGCCCCTCGTGCGTTCCGGGGTCGCGGCCCTCAGTCGCGCACGCGCTCGAGCTGAAGACGCACGTTCACGAAGCTGTAGGGCGGCCAGGGTCCGGTGTAGTCGAACCTGAGCTCTCCACGATGGCGCGCCACCAGCGCGTCGACCGCGCGATCGAAGTCCTCCTCCCGCGCGTTCTCGACGAGGAAGGCCACGTCGAGCAACAGGTCGTTCCCCACCGCGCGGCGCGTGCGCCCCGCCACCGCCAGGGGGCGCAGCGCCTGGTAGACGCTGCCCTTCAGCTCCCGCGCGCGGCTCTCGAGCGCTCGCTCCACCGCACGGCCGTAGCGCGTGCGGGACCGGCCCGCGCCACCGGGCCCCTCGCTCGGGCCACGCAGGTCACGAAGCTCCGGCTCCTCGCGCTCGAGCTCGGCGAGCACGCGCGGCCGGTCCCAACGGACCTTCACGCCGAGCTCGATCTTCCCGCGGAGGAGGGCGAGGAGCTCGCGGAGCGGCCGCTCCGCACCTTCCAGCAGGGCGACCACGTCCCGCTCGGACTCGAACACGGTGCCGAACGACATCGGGACCATGGCGTGGCGGCGCATGACCGCCTCGTTCACGAGCTCGTGGGCGAGGAGGTTCTCGCGCGTCGGACGACACCGGGCCGGCAGGGCTCGGCTCACGACGCCCGCGAGGCCGCCGTGCTGGACGGAGAACACCCCGCCGTCGTGGGCGAGGCCGAGGCCGAGCGTGCCCGGCTCCACGGGCTCCTCCGCGTCGGCGATGCAGTACAGGTACAGCACGCCGACGGAGGTCCGTCGGGCCTGCTGCGCTCCGGCCGCCATCGCTTCAGCCGTGCCTCCTCAGGAGCACCTCCTCCGGCGGCTCGTCCACCAGCAGGGTGGCGCGGAGCCCGGAAGGCTCCCCGTCCTCCTCGGCGTCCTGGGTGCGCGGCTCCAGTCCCGCGATCACGAGGCGTGTGGGGACCTGCGACGATCCGAAGCCGACCGCCTGCAGGCGCGGCCCGACATCGATCACGAGGCCGCCGTCCAGCACGCGGTCCAGGACCTCCAGGAGCTCCGTCGTGCCCGGCACGGGCCGGGCGCTCATCGAAAGGTTCATCGGGTACCGTCCTCTCCCGGGGGCACGAGTCGCGCGATCCGCGCCACGGAGCCGAAATCCTCCAGGTCGAGCCGGGAGAGATCCACCTCCATGCCGAACTGGCTTTCCAGCTCGACGAGCAGCTTCACGAACGCGAGCGAATCGAGCATGCCGTTCGCGATCACGTCCGTGTCCACGTCGACATCCACCTCGAGCGTGTCGCGGAAGATCGCGAGGACCTTCCGCTCGTTGGCTTGAATCCGATCCTGCTGTTCCAGGGATTCCGTCTGTTCCGTCTGGTCCAGGGATCGCTGGGCTTTCACCGTCATGTAGGGGCTCCGACCCTCGTCACGTGTGGATGGGCGAGGGCGTGGCGCTCGCGGCGGGCGCAGCGGCGCCGCCCCTCTCCATGAGCGCCCGAAGGCCCTTGCGGTCGATCTTCCCCCGGCTGTCGACCGGGAGCTCCTCCAGGAGCATCCACCTGGTCGGCACCATGTAGCCGGGCAAGCGGTCGCCGAGCCGCTTCTTGGCGTCGCCGGGCCGCAGCGGCGCGCCGTCCCGCGTCACGTAGGCGCACCCGATGACGCTCCCGCTGAAATCGTCCACGGACACCGGCACGACGGCACAGGCCGAGACCTCCTCGAGCGTGAGCACGGCGTTCTCCACCTCGCCCGGCTCGACCCGGTAGCCGCCCGTCTTGATCTGGAAGTCGGCGCGGCCGACGAAGTGGACGTCGCCGCGCTCGTCCATCCGGCCCCGATCGCCCGTGCGGTAGATCCGTCCGTCCCCGCGCGGCACGAGCGGATCCGGCAGGAACGCGGCGCGCGTGCGCTCCGGATCGCGCCAGTAGCCCGGGCTCAGGCCGATCCCGCGGATGTAGATGTCGCCGATCGCGCCCGGCGGCACGGGCCGCAGGTCGTCGTCGAGCACGAGGAGCTCCTCGCCGGCGCATCCCCGTCCGATGGGGATGTCGGCGAGCGGGTCGTCGAAGTCCTCCGGAACGCGGTAGTAGCTGCTCGCGACCGTCGTCTCCGTCGGCCCGTACAGGTTCGTGAACGCCACGCCCGGGAGGGCGCGCATCCAGTAGAGGAGGCTCGGGGTCGGCAGCACGTCGCCGCACCACGCCACGTGGCGGAGCGAGGGGAGCTCGACCCCGTTCAGCGCGTCGAACCGGGCCACGTACGTGAGCTGCGAGGGCACGGAGAACCAGAGCGTGAGGCTCCGCTCGCGGATGAACCCCGCGACCTCGTGCGGGAGCAGCCGCACGCGCTTCGGCACCAGGTGCAGCTCCGCGCCCGCCGCGAAGGTCACGTAGATGTCGAAGGTGGAGAGATCGAACGTGAGCGCGGTGTGCCCGGAGAGCCGATCCTCCGGGCCCAGACCGAAGTAGTCGACCGCCCAGGCGACGAAGGCGCGCGCGTTCCGGTGCGTGATCGGCACGCCCTTGGGCATGCCGGTCGTGCCGGAGGTGAACAGCAGGTAGGCGAGGTCACCGGGGCCCACGGGAACGTCCGGGGCGACGTCGCGCTCGGCCGCGATGTCCTCCGGCCCGAAGCGCGCATCGGCGGGCGCCGCGCCGCCGCCGAGCCACCCGAGCACCGCCGGCTCCACGCGACGCTCCATGCGGTCGAAGCGCGCGTGGAGCTCGCCGGCCAGCTCGGCCGGACAGCCCCCGGCGAGCAGCACCTTGGGCTCGCACTGGCCGAGGATCCCGGCGGAACGGTCGACGGCTCCCGTCGCGTCGAGCGGAACGTAGGCGCAACCCGCCTTGAGGATACCGATCAGCGCCGCGACCGCCCGGGTCGAGCTCGGCGCCAGCAACGCCACCCGGTCTCCCCGCCGGCACCCGTGGGCACGGAGGACGCGCGCGAGGCGATTGGCGTAGGCCCGGTGCTTCGCGTTGGTGTGGGTGCCGTCCTCGCCCACGAGCGCGCGCGCGTCGGGGCGAGCGGCCGC
>CAZOYA010000103.1:0-12323 GCA_964583815.1 uncultured Gemmatimonadaceae bacterium
TCGCGGCGGACGAGCCGCTGGCCGCCCGCGCCCGGGAGCGCTACCCGCGCGTCTTCGACGAGGTCACGCTCGTCCCCCGCCGCTTCCTGGACGGCCGCGCGATCAAGTACGGGAGCGCCGCGGCCTCCCCGTTCGAGGAGACCACGTTCGTGGACTCCGACTGCCTCGTCCTCGGCTCGCTCGAGTATCTCTGGGCGGGGCTCGACGGATCGGACGTCGCCATGCTCGGCGAGCTCCTCACGGAGCGGGACAACGAGAACCACCACGGCTTCATGACGCGCCGCCTCATGCGGCGCTTCGGGCTCGATCGCTATCTCAAGACGAACAGCGGCGTCTTCTGCTTCCGCACGGGGCCCGCGCGCGCCGTCATGGAGCAGTGCCTCGACACCTACCTCAACGAGGTGCGACCGAAGCTGCGTGGAGGGGTGCTGCGCGGTGGCTGGGTGGGTGACGAGATCGGCTTCGGGGTGGTGGGCGGCCGCCTCCGGCTCGGCACGCTTCCGCTCCCGCACGCGATGTACTGGCCCCAGGAGTTCGCCGCGCTCGACCTCGACCGGCCCGCGAAGCCGCTGCTGCACTTCATCTGGCCGCCGGCGCCGCCGGTGCTCGAGCGGCTGCTCCGCGACGTGGAGCGGCGCCGGGCCGAGGCGGGCGTGCCGTTCGTGGGGCACGAGCACTGGCTCGGTGAGGTGGAGAGCCTGCGCAAGATGGCGCGTCGCAGGCGGATGCTCGAGCGGCTGAGGATCTGGAAGACGAGGGTCTGACGCCGCCCGGGCCGGCTACGCCCCCACCGGCTCCTCTTCCTCCTCCCCGAACTGCGCCCGGTGCAGCTCCGCGAACCGGCCGCCCAGGGCGAGCAGCTCGTCCCACGTCCCCTGCTCGACGACCCGCCCGCCCCACATGACGAGGATCCGGTCCGCGTCACGGATCGTCGAGAGCCGGTGCGCGATCACGAGCAGGGTGCGGCCCCGCGAGCGCTGCTGGATCGCCCGGGCGACCCGCTGCTCGACCACGCTGTCGAGCGCGGAGGTGGCCTCGTCCAGGATGAGGATCTCGGGATCGCGGAGCAGGGCCCGCGCGAGCGCGACGCGCTGCCTCTGACCGCCGGAGAGCCGCACGCCCCGGTCGCCGAGCTCCGTGTCGAGCCCGTCGGGCAGGTCGGCGAGGAACGGCCCCAGCTCGACGTCCTCGAGCGCCCGCACCATCTCGGCGTCGGACGGCGGCACGTCGAGCCCGAAGGCGAGGTTGTCCCGCAGCGACCGGTTGAGCAGCCAGACGTCCTGGCTCACGATCGCCATCCGGCCGTGGAGCGACGCGAGCGAGAGCCCGCGGATGTCCGCGTCGTCCACGAAGATCGTGCCCGGCGGACAGTCGTAGAAGCGCGCGATGAGGTCCGCGAAGGTGGTCTTGCCGGCGCCGCTCGGCCCCACGATCGCGGTCACCTTCCCCGCGGCGATCTCCGTGTGGATGTCGCGCAGCGTCTCCTCGCCCGGCTGGTAGCGGAAGGAGAGCCCACGCACCGCGATGCCGCGGCGGAGCCCGTCGAACGAGCGCG
The DNA here is from genome assembly GCA_964583815.1 of uncultured Gemmatimonadaceae bacterium. GTDB lineage: Bacteria > Gemmatimonadota > Gemmatimonadetes > Longimicrobiales > Gaopeijiaceae > JAWLHJ01. Next base: position 1,556 of record CAZOYA010000103.1, read on the forward strand.
GCCCGCTCGGCACGATGAACTTGCCGTCGTCGGAGAAGAGCCCGGCCACGGCGTCGAGCCGCGGGATCTCCTCGGCCACCTTCACCGTGAAGAGGCTCAGGTACTTGTAGTCGGGGAGCGCCTGCTGGAGGATGAGCAGGAAGGCCCCGAACGCCGCGAGGTCGCCCGGCCGGAAGTCGCCCGCCAGGTAGATCACCGCGCCCTGCACGACGAGCATCACGAGCAGGATGACGATCTCCTCGAGCGGGTAGCGCAGGCTCACGACGCGGTCCCGCCGCACCGCCACGTCCTGCGCCTGCCGGAGCACCTCCGTGTACGCCGCGGCCGCCGCCCGCTCCTGCGAGTACGCCTTCACGAGCGGGATCGAGCCGAGGATGTCGAGGATGCGCGAGCGGAGCCGCCGGTCGACCTCGATCCCCTCCTCCGAGATGCGGCGCACGGCCCGGTTGATCGCCTGCATGAGCCACTGCACGAAGGGCAGGGTCACCACGAACGCGATCGAGAGCGGGAGCGAGATCGCGAGCATCACGCCCGCCTTCACCACGAGCCCCACCGCGTAGCGGAAGAGCTCCTCGGCGGCCTCGAGCAGCCCGAGCACGGCGCTCGACCAGCCGATCTCCGCATCGATGCGGCCGATGGAGTGGCGGTCGAAGTACTGCCGCCCGAAGGCGAGCACCCGGCCGAACGTCTCCTCGCCCACCGCGACGCGGTAGCGCTCGTTGCGCGCCACCACGAAGAGCTTGCGGCCGTAGTCCACGGCGAGCTTGCCGATGCGCCCGAGGATGATGAGCCCGACGGTGAGCACGACGAGGTAGGCGTCGCGGGACGGGCTCGCGGCGACGCCTTCCGGCAGCAGCGCCGCGATCCAGCCGAACACGCGCGAGTCGTCGAGGAACGCGAAGGAGTTCTCCGCGACCGCGTCGGTGAGCGGGATGAGGAGCGAGAAGGACGCCCCCTCGAACGCGCCGGCCAGGAGCACGAGCAGGATCGGCAGCACGAGCTGCCAGCGGCGCACCCCCGCCACGCGCCAATAGTGGCGGAGCACGCCGCGCGCGCTCGGCGCGTCGGCCGCCTCGCCCGGCGTCCGGGTCACCGGCGCGGCGGTGGCCGGCGCGGCGGGCGCGCTCACGAGACGAGGCACCGGAAGAGCGAGGCGTAGGATGCGGCCATCCGGTGCGGCGCGAGCCGCTCCAGGGCCCACGCGCGGATCTCCGGGGCCGCGCCGGCCCACGCCGGGCGGTCCTCCAGGACCTCGAGGAGCGCGCCGGCGAGCGCGGCCTCGTTCCGTCGCGCGGCCTCCGGCGGCGGGGCGCCGAGCGTATCGGGTCCGACCGCGAGGGGCTCGCCCGCGGGATTCGGCACGACGCGGCCGCGCGCGCCGTCCTCGCCCACGAGCTCCCACGCGCCGCCGCACTCGCTCGCCACCACGGGCACGCCCGCCCAGAGCGCCTCGGACGCCGCCACGCTCCATCCCTCGAAGAACGAGTTGGAGACGTACGCGTCCGCCGCGGACAGGAGCGATCCCACGTGCGCCGGGGGCGGCAGGATGCGGAGCGCGCGCCGGCGCTCCAGCTCGGGTCGGAGGCGGAGGAGCGCGCGCGTCCCGCGGCGGGACGGGGCGGGCCCGGCGAGGAGGAGCACCGCGCCCGGCCGGCGGCGCTCCACCTCCGCGAAGGCGCGCACGAGCCCCGCCAGGTTCTTCTGGGCGGCGAAGCGCCCGAGATGCACGAGCACGGGCGCGTCGGGGGCGAGGCCGAGGCGTCGCCGTGCGAACACGCGGGGGACGCGGGCCACCCGCGCGGGATCCACCGCGTTCGGGATCACGTGCGGCGTCGGCTCCGTGGCGGTGCGCGCCGCGTGGTAGCGCGCGACCAGCGCGCTCACGGCGACGGTCGCGTCGAGCCGCTCGAGCTTCCGTCGCTCGCCCTCCCACCCCTCCGCCCGCAGCCAGGCGTACGTGTTGTGCACGGTCTCGACGAGCGGCGGACCGCCCGCGAGCGCGTCGATCACGTCGGGCGCCGCGAAGTGCGTGGAGATCACGTCCGGTCGCGCCGCGTGGCTCCATTCGCGCCAGCGGCTCGGACGCCCGCCCGCCACCGTGACCGGCACGCCCGCGGCGCGCAGGCGGCGCGCCACCGCCCCCCCGCCATGGGTGCAGAGCACGTGCGGCTCGATGCCGTGCGCCGGGAGCGTCCGGGCGAGGAGCGCCACGATCTCCTCGAGGCCCCCGGCGTCGAGCGATCGCACGACGATCCCGGCCCGGAGCGGCCGCGCGTCCGCCGCCCGCCGCCCCGCGAGCTCGGGGAGCGCCGGCGAGGCGAACGGCTCCGCGAGCGCGACGGCCGTGGCCGCGTCGGCCGCCCCCGGGAAGGGTTCCGGCCGGGCGAGGAGCCTCTCCCGCGCGGGCGGGGCGCGCTCGCCCGGAAGGGGTACGGCAGCGGACTCCGCGGGGTGCGGAGCGGACGGGTCCGCGAGCTCGGCGGCGACCCGTCCGTCCGGACGCTCGGCGGGAAGCGGCCGCAGGGAGCGCTCGCCCGTGACCGCCTTCCGGATCGCGGCGCGCCGACCGGGGCGGGCCAGCGCCCGGCGGAGCCAGGTGTCCGGGCGGCGCAGGGAGCGGACGACGCGCGCACGCTCCCGGAGCGCCCGCTCGGTGTTCTCCGAGATCGTGTTGGCGCCGTGGATCCGGTAGCGCACGTCGACCATCGATGGCTCGAACACGACCCGGTCGGGGCACAGCTCGAGCGCGCGCAGCAGGAAGTCGAGGTCGTGCGCGTACCGGTACCCGCGGAAGCCTCCGAGCGCGCGCCAGAGCTCCCGGTGCAGGAAGAAGTTGGACGTCGTGACCGCGACGTTGTGCCGCCGGACGGCGGTGCGCAGCGTACGCGCCACGCTCGCCTCCCGGAGCGCCTCTCCGTACCAACGGACCGCGGGATGATCCTCCGGGAGGGGTGCCGCGTCCTCGCCGATCCAGCGGACCCCCCCGATCACGAGCGCGGCCCCCGCCTCGCGCGCCACCCCCCACGCGTGCTCCATGCGCTCCGGCTCGAGGAGGTCGTCGGAGTTCAGGATCGCGACGTACTCGCCGGCACTCCGCGCGATCGCCCGGTTGATGGCCTCGTGCGCCCCGCGGTTCTCCTGGAAGACGCACCGCATGCCCCGGAATCGCTGGGCCTCGAGGACCGCGCGGGAGTCGTCCGTGGACCCGTCGTCGACGACCACGAGGTCCGCGACGGGGAGCGTCTGGGCCCGCACGCTCCCGACCGCGGCCCCCACGTAGCGCGCGTGGTTGTAGGACGGCACGACCACCGAGAGCACGTCGCGCGTCCGGTGGCGGACGGGCGCCCGGTGCGTCGCCGCGTGGTGGCCCGCGCGGCGGGCGCCCTCGACCAGGCCGAGCAGGACGTCCACGCGGTGCGTCCACGAGCTCGCGCCCGCGAAGCGCCGCATGGCCTCGCGCGTCTCCGGGTCCGTGGCCGCGCGGTCGGCGCGGGCGAGCAGCTCGAGGAACTCCGGGCGTCCGCGCGCACCCGAGACGCCGGGAATCCCTTCGAGCGTATCGAGACGAGGCGCTACGACCGGGAGCCCCATCGCGACGAACTCGTAGACCTTGAGCGGGCTCGTCGCCTGCGTGACCGCGTCCGTGACCCAGGGCACGAACGCCAGGTCCGCGTGCGCGAGATACGGCGGCAGCTCGGCCTGCGGCTTGAGCCCGAGGAAGACGCAGTTCGAGGGGAGCCCGGCGCCCTCCCCGCGGTGGTCGCCGACGAACACGAAGCGCGTGCCCGGGTGCCGCTCGGCCGCCGCCCGCACGAGGCCCCAGTCGAGCCATCCTCCCCAGAGGGCGCCCACGTAGAGGGCCACCCGGCCCGGCGGCAGGTCCGCCGGCCGCTCGCCCGCGCGGTCCGGCGCGAAGATCCGCGCGTTGAACGCGTTCGGCAGGAGGTGCACCTCCCGCTCGGCGAGCCGCTCGACGTGCCGCACGAGCTCGGGCGCGGAGGCGACGAGCAGGTCCGAGGCGGAGCCCACGGCCTCCTCGACGTGGCGGCGGTACCACCCCCGGCCGAGCTCCGAGTCCCACCGGTCGACGCAGTCGTAGACGGTGGGCGCGCCGGCCCGGTGCGCCGCCTCCAGCACGGGCATCCAGCTCCGCACCGGGACCTGCGTGAGCACGGACGCGCCGGGATGCCGGAGGGCCCCGACGACGGCCTCGTGTCCGCTGCGCGTGCCCACGGCCCGGAGCGGCATCTGCACGAGCCTCGGGTGCTCGAAGCGGAGCCCCAGGTCGACCGTCTCGGTGACCCGCCCGTGGCTCACGAACACGACCGCGTGGTCGCGCTCGAGGAGCTCGAGCGCGATCTGGGCGCTGCGCTGGCCGCCCCCGGTGTCGTGCATCGGGTTGGCGGAAAGCACGACGCAGACGCCCGGCGCGCCGTGCGTCGCGCGCGCGATCCGTTCGTGGAGTCGGCTCATGGGGTGTGGCTGCGGCGATTCCCGGATCCGCGCCGGATGTGCGGTCCGCTCCGTGCGGACGTAACGGCCGAAGGAGGCGAAACATGACCGGGAACGGCCGCGGGAACCATCCCCCGGTCGCCGCGCGGCCGCTTGCGCCGGGAGGCGGCGCCGGCCATAACCGTGTCTCTCCGGTGGCGGGCCGCGGGCCCGTCGCCTCCGCCGAACCGCACCCGCACCTGCACCTGCACCTGCACCCGCAGGAGGAGTCGAAACCGTGAGCACGAGCGGAGCCCGCGCGGCGGTCGCCGCCCTGGAAGACGCCGGGGTCGAGGTGGTGTTCGGCCTCTGCGGCGACACCTCCCTGCCGTTCTACGACGCGCTGGCGGGGTCGGGACGCATCCGGCACGTGCTCACCCGCGACGAGCGCAGCGCGGCCTACATGGCCGACGCCTACGCCCGGCTCGGCGGCCGGGTGGGCGTCTGCGAGGGGCCGAGCGGCGGAGGCGCCACCTACATCGTGCCGGGCGTCGCGGAGGCGGACGGCTCGTCCGTCCCCCTCGTGTGCCTGACCTCCGATGTCGGGCTGGCCGACCGCGGCCGCGGGACCCTCACGGAGATGGACCAGGAGGCGCTCTTCCGCCCCTTCACCCGGCGCGCCTTCTCGCCCCGCACGCCGGCGGACCTGTCCGCGATGGTGCGCGCCGCGTTCGTCGAGGCCACGGCGGCGCGGCCCGGGGCGTGCCACGTCGCCCTGCCGCTGGACCTGCAGTCGGCAGAGGTGGGGGGGGCCGCGGAGGGGCACCCAGACCCCGCCACCGACCGCTACCCACGTCTCCGCCCGGCCCCCGACCCGGACGCGGTGCGGCGGGCCGCCGCGCTCCTCTCCGCCGCCCGCCGGCCGGTGCTCGTCGCCGGCGCGGGGGTGATCCGGTCGGGCGCCTGGGAGGAGGTCACCGCGCTGGCCGAGGCGCTCGGGGCGGCCGTCGGCACGTCGATCGGCGGCAAGGGCGCGATCGCGGAGACGCATCCCCTCTCGCTCGGCGTCGTGGGCAGCAACGGCGGCCTCCCCTGGCGCCACGAGCTCGTGCGCGGGGCGGACGTGGTCTTCCGGATCGGGGGCGGGACCGGCTCCGTGACCACCGAGAAGTGGACGCTCCCGGCCCCGGGCGCCGCGCGCTCGGTCCAGCTCGACACCGACCCGGCGGCGCCGGGTCGCAGCGAGCCCGCCGACGTGGCGCTCGTCGGCGATGCACGCACGACCCTGCAGGCGATCCTCGACGCGCTCCCCGAGGCGCGCTCCGACGCGGCCGGCGACCGCTTCGACCCCGAGGAGATCGAGCGCGCGCGCCGGGCGCACGAGGAGCGCGTGGCCGGGCTCTTCGCCTCCACGGACGCGCCGATCCCGCCCGAGCGCCTCTTCGGCGCGCTCTTCCGCGCGCTCCCCGCGGACGCGATCCTGCTCGCCGATCCCGGGACGCCCTGCCCGTACGTCTCCGCGTACTGGCGCCTGACGAAGCCCGGTCGCTGGTTCGTGAGCCCCCGCGCCTTCGGAGCGCTCGGCTACGCGCTCCCGGCCGTCGTGGGCGCGGCGCTCGCGCGCCCCGAGGCGGGCCGCGTGGTCGGGATCATGGGCGACGGCTCCTTCGGCGTGTCGGCCGGCGAGCTCGAGACGCTCGTCCGCCTCGGCCTTCCGGTCACGCTCGTCGTGTGCAACAACGCCGGCTACGGGTGGATCAAGGCGGGGCAGAAGTCCCGAGGCGACCGCTACTACTCCGTCGACTTCGGACGCTCCGACCACGCGGCCATCGCCCGCGCCTACGGGATGTGCGCCGCGCGGGTGGAGGATCCCGCCGAGCTCGACGGGGCGCTCGGGAAGGCGCTCGGCCATCCCGGGCCCTTCCTGCTGGACGTCGTGACGCAGCCGCTCGAGGAGGCGCGCGCCCCGGTCTCGAAGTGGATCGCCTGAGCCGCTACCCGTCGAGGAGCGACCGGAGCGAGGAGGTCCGCTGCGGGGCGGACATCCCTCCGACCGGCACCTGGTAGACGGCGACCTCCCCGATGTCCGGATCGATCTCGCGGCCCACCTCGGCCATCCCGAGCTTGCGCGCGACCGCCAGGGAGGCCGCGTTCCAGCACGGCACGTGCGCCCGCACCGCCACGACGCCGGGCTGGCCGAGCGCCCACGCCACGAGCGCGCCGGCGGCCTCCGTCGCGTATCCGCGCCCCTCGACCTCGGGGTAGACGGCGTAGCCCAGCACCGCCCGGCCGTCCCAGGGCCGCCCTCCGAGCCCGCAGACCCCCACGGCCCGACCCGTGTCGCGGGTCGAGGCGAGCCAGACCCACCAGCCGAGCGCCGCGGGATCCTCGAGCATCCGGCGATGGAACGCCGGCAGGTCCTCGTCGAAGAGCGGCGGTGCCTCCACGGGGAGGTCGAAGCGCACGCCGGTCTCCGCGAGCAGGGCGGCGGCATCGCCCCGGAGCCACGCCTCGAGCGCCCCGGCCGTGAGGGCCGTGAGCCTGAGACGCGCGGTGTCGAGGACGAGTCGGGTTCGCATCGGGGACCTCCGGGGCACCTCGCAGACTACTATCCTGAGGAAGCCGGGACGAGAGGCATCCCTCTTGTTCCGCGGATGCGACAGCCCGTAGGATGAGGGGCATGGACACGAGGCGCTCCCCCATGACGAGGACGCTCCGCGCCGCGCTCGCGTGCGTGGCCCTGCTCGGGGCTTCCGCGTGCGGCCTCGGCGGCAGCGCGCCCAACCCGTTCGACGGAAGCGTCCGGCAGGCGAGCGAGGACCGCCTCCGGATCCAGGTCCAGAACCTGAACTTCAACGACGTCACGGTCTTCGCGATCTCCTCCGGCCAGCGGGTCCGCCTCGGGAACGTCACCGGGAAGACCGATCGCGACTTCCGGCTGCGGTGGAACTACTCCGATCCGATCTCCTTCCGGATCGACGTGGTGGGAGGCGATGCCTGCGCCACGCAGCCGATCCTCGTGGAGCCGGGCGCGCGCGTCTGGGTCCAGATCCCGAACCAGGTGGGGGCCACACCATGCGCTTCCGGACGCGCCTGAGGGGCAGGCTCCTGGCGCTCGGCGCGATCTCGGTCGCGGCCGGGTGCGGGGGCATGGGACAGCAGCTCGATCCGGGTCCGTTCCAGCGGGCCCAGGCGGGCGAGCAGCGGGTGTCGATCCACGTGACGAACCTGAACTTCAGCGAGGCCACGCTGTGGGCCGTGACCCGCGGCGGCCGGGACAGGCTCGGGACGGTGGGCGGCAAGGGCGACGCGGTGTACACGCTGCCGTGGAACATCCCGCAGCCGCTCCAGATCGAGATCGACCTGCTCGCGGGTCCGCGCTGCATGACCGCGCCGCTCGAGGTGGATCCCGGCGACCAGCTCGATCTCCAGATCGAGCTCGACCTCGGGCGGCAGCCGAACTGCCGCTAGCCGACCCCCGGCTCGGGATCCGCCCGCTAGTCCCGCGGATACAGCAGGCAGCCCTCCACGTTCTCGCCGAAGCGGCGGGCCTCGTCGCCCGCCTCGCGGAGGACCGTCGCGGCCACGTCCTCGCCCGCGTCGATCGCGCGCCGGAGCCCGTCGTGGCCCCAGAGGAGATCGATGGGCAGGATCCGCTCCTCGTACTCGTACGGAGGGCTCCGCCACGCGAACTCCGAGGGGGCGAGCTCCCGCGCGGCCGCGAGGATCTCCACCGCCGTGCGCACGGGCTCGAAGCGCGCGCGGTCGGTGACGTGGATCTGGGCGCCGCCGCAGAGCGTGCCGGCGTGCTTCTGGAAGGTGGGCTCGAAGTGGCACGGGCGCAGGCGCACCCCCCGGCCGAGCCGCGGCCGGAGCCGCTCCACGAGCGCGTCGGGGTCCAGCCAGGGCGCGCCGAAGAGCTCGAAGGGCCTCGTGGTCCCCCGCCCCTCGGACAGGTTCGTCCCCTCCAGGAGCACCATCCCCGGATAGACCACGCACGAGTCCACCGTCGGCAGGTTCGGGCTCGGCATCACCCAGGGCAGGCCCGTCTCCTCCCACCACGAGCCGGCGTGCCAGCCTGCGCACGGCACCACCTCGAGGTCGCAGGCGATCCCCCGCTCGGTCACGAGCCAGCGGGCCAGCTCGCCCATCGTGAGCCCGTGTCGGAGCGGCACGGGGTGGAGCCCCACGAACGACTCGAAGCCGGATCGCAGGATCGCGCCCTCGCGGCGCGCTCCGCCGATCGGGTTCGGCCGGTCGAGCACCACGAACCGGATGCCCGCCTCCGCGCACGCCTCCATGGCGAGCGCCATGGTCCACGCGAAGGTGTAGACCCGCACCCCGACGTCCTGCAGGTCGAAGAGCAGTGCGTCGAGCCCCTCGAGCATCGCCGGCGTGGGCTTCCGCACCTCGCCGTAGAGCGAGTGCACGGGCAGGCCGGTCCTCGGGTCCGCGAACGGGTCGGACTCGATCATGTTGTCCTGCTTCTCGCCGCGCGCGCCGTGCTGCGGGCCGAAGAGGGCGCGCACCCGGAAGCCCGCCTCGAGCAGCGCGTCGCCCGAGGCGACGAGCCCCGGCGTCACGGACGCCGGATGCGCCACGAGCCCGAGGTCGAGGCGTCTCAGGTGGGGCGCCGCGCCCGCGAGGAGGCTCGCGAGCCCCGTGCGGACGGTCCCCTCCGCCGTGGCGCGGGTCGGGCTCAGGGTCCCCGCTCCGGGCTGCGCACGAGCGCCCGCGCGAACTCGGGGATCCGCAGCGTATCCGAGCGGATCCGGCCGTCGTGCTCGAGCTCGAGGTACAGGAGGCGCGCTTCCGGCACCTCGCAGAAGCGGTAGCGCCCCTCGGCGTCCGTCACCGTCTCGAAGCCGTGGACGTCGGTGCCCTCGATGCGCCGGTCCGGCCCCTTCGGCGACATCCGGAAGTCCTCCCAACGCACGCGCACGGCCACGCCCTCGAGCGGGCGCTCGCGCGTGGCGTCGTGCACGATGCCGGTGAGCACCGCGGTCCCCTCCGGGGGCGCCTCCGAGCGGCACACCTCGAAGAGCAGCTCCCCGAGCGAGGGCATCCGGTAGAAGAGCGACGACACCTCGCCCGCTCGGACCTCGCTCCGGACGGGCGGCGGCTGGACGCCGTACGCCTCGAAGCGGTCGTACACGAAGCGCAGCGTGTAGACCCCCTCCCCCAGGTTCGTCAGGCGGAAGCGCCCGAGCGGGTCCGTGAAGACCATCTGGTTCGAGCCGACCAGGCCGACGCGCACCCCGATGAGCGGGAGCACGCCGAGGCTGTCCTGCACGAATCCTTCGATGGCGCCCGCGTCCGGCCCTCGCAGCACCGCGTCGCCCGCGGCGCTCCGTACGTCCAGCACCCGGCCGCCGGTGACGCGGTAGCCGTCCACGCGCTCCCGGGCCAGACCGTCGCGCATCTCGCGCACGAGGCGCGGCATGCGGATCCACCATTCCGGGACGATCCAGGTGCCGTTCGGCATCCGGCGGAACTCCACGCGCCCGCCGACGAGCGGGGTGGAGGCGTCCGGAGGGAGGTTCACGTACCGGTACTCCAGCCAGGCGAGCTCCGCGGTGGCCCGCCGCAGCCAGAGCGTGCCCCCGATGTCCGCCCGGCCCCGCGTCCCACCCCCGACCGGCTCGAACTCGAGCCCGAGCAGGTCGGGCTCGTCGCCCTCGCGGAGCCGGAAGCAGTGCGTGTCGAGGAACGCGTCCGAGAGCAGCACCCCGGCGTCGGGTGCGTAGAACATCCGCGCGCCGCCCTCCTCGCGGCGCACGAAGCCGCCCCCCACCAGGTCCTCCGCGGAGAGGCTGGCGAACGGCACCCGGAGCCAGGCCTCCCGCTCGCGCGAGCGCTCGCCCAGCACCGCGCGGGCGTCGCGATCGTAGTCCCGCTCGTACAGCGTCGTCCGGTAGCGATAGACGCCCGTGCGATCCGTGTACGTGGCCGCCTCGAGCGCCTTGCGCGCCTCGTCCCAGACGCGGCCGACCGCGAGCCCTTCCTCCGGCCGGATCCGGCAGCGCTCGCCCGCCTCCACCTCGATCCCCTCGAGCACGATGGCGGCGGCCGGGAGACGGAGCTCGACCTGCCGGGCGGGGCCCGCCTCCACCGCGAAGGGCGCGGTCTCCCGCGTGCGGCGCCCGATCATGTCCGCCCGGATCCGATAGGATCCCGCGGCGACCTCCGTGAAGATCGCCCGCCCGAGCTCGTCGGTGAGCGTGTTGCGGACCACCCCTCCGTCCGGGAGGACGAGGTGCGCGAGCGCCCCCACGACGGGCGCGTTCGTCTCGTCGTCGAGGACGCGGGCGATCACCGTCTGCGCCTCGAGCGGCCG
>CAZOYA010000104.1:0-12291 GCA_964583815.1 uncultured Gemmatimonadaceae bacterium
CGGCATCCCCGAGGACCGGCTCGGGGCGATCTTCGAGGCCTTCCAGCAGGCGGACGCCGGGACCTCGCGCCGCTTCGGCGGGACCGGCCTCGGGCTCGCGCTCTCGCGCTCGATCTGCCTGCTCATGGGCTACGACCTGCTCGTGGAGTCGCGCGTGGGCGTGGGGTCGACCTTCCGGATCGTCCTCGGGGAGCGAGCGGGGCGCCCGGCGTGGCCGGCGGAGGAGGCTCCGGAGGACGGGGTCCCGGCCGCGGCCACGATCCCGGGCGCCTCGGGGGCGGCGCTCGGGAGCGTGGGGCGGGGCGGGACCGACGGCGACGGTGCCGGAGCGCCGCCCGCGTCCACGACGCCGGGAGCGGGGACCACGATCGCCGCCGGGGCGGCGACCGCCGACGGCGCGCGTCCCGCGCCGGGCGAGGCGGACGAGGACGACCGCTCCGCTGCCGCCGCCGAGCGCCCCGGCGGCCTCGCCGACCGGACCGTGCTCGTGATCGACGACGAGCGCGACTCGCGCGTGCTGGCGCAGCACTTCCTCGAGGAGTTCGGCTGCCGGGTCGTGACCGCGTCCAGCGGCCGCGAGGGGCTCGAGCTCGCGAAGGAGCACCGACCCGACCTGATCACCCTCGACCTGCTCATGCCGGAGATGAGCGGGTGGGAGGTGCTCAAGCAGCTCAAGGCGGACCGCGAGCTGCGCACGGTCCCCGTGGTCGTGATCAGCGTCGTCGCGGGGGAGGGTCGCGGGCGCCTGCTCGGCGCGGTGGATCTGATCACGAAGCCGTTCGAGCGCGAGGACCTGCTGCGTGTCGTGTGGCGGCACCTCGTGCGGCGCGAGGCGGAGCGCGTGCTGGTCGTGGCGGAGGCCACGGAGGAGCGCGACCGGATCGCGCGCCTCCTGCGCTCGCGGCACCTCCAGGTCTTCCTCGCGCGCGACGCCACGGAAGCGGCCGAGGAATTGCGTCTGGTGGTGCCGGACGCCATGGTGCTGGATGCGGTCGCTCCGTCGGTGGGAGGGATGAAGCTGCTCGAATCGATCCGCGCGGATCGGGTCCACCAGGGCCTTCCCGTGGTCGCGCTGACCTCGGCGGAGCTGCCGCCGGGGGAGGCGGGCCGGCTCGGCGAGCTCGCGACGGCGCTGGTGCCGCGCGGCGACGCGCTCGCGGGTCTCGGCGGCGTCCTGGACAAGATCTTCCCGTCCTTCCAGGTGGAGGAGGCGAGCCGTTGAAGCGGACGTACCGCCGCGAGCTCCCCGACCATCCTCCCGAAGCCGTCTTCCGCTGGCACGAGCGCCCCGGCGCGCTCGAGCGCCTGACGCCGCCGTGGGGGGACGTTCGGGTCGTCCACCGCGAGGGCGGGATTCGCGACGGTGGCGAGGTCGAGCTCGAGATCGGCTTCGGGCCCACGCACTTCCGCTGGCGGCTGCGCCACTTCGACTACGAGGCGGGCCGACGGTTCCGGGACGAGCAGATCTCGGGACCGCTGAAGCACTGGCGGCACACGCACCGGTTCCTTCCGCGCGAGGGCGGCGGGACGGTGCTGGAGGACGAGCTGGAGATCGAGGCGCCCCTCGGCTTCGCCGGCGCCGCGATCGCGCCGGCGATGGTGGAGCGCGAGCTCGACCGGCTCTTCTCGTTCCGCTACCGGCGGCTGGAGCTCGACCTCGAGCGCCACGCGGCGGATCGGGGGCCGCCGCTCCGGGTGGCGATCACCGGCTCGTCGGGGCTCGTGGGTCGGAACCTCCGGCACTTCCTCACGACGGGCGGGCACGAGGTCGTCCGGCTCGTACGGCGCCGGGAGGCCGTCGGGCCCCACGCGATCCACTGGGACCCCGCCACCGGGGCGATCGACGCGGCGGGGCTCGAGGGCGTGGACGCGGTCGTGCACCTGGCCGGCGCGCCGGTGGCGCCGGGACGCTGGACGGACGCCCGCAAGCGCTCGATTCTCGAGAGCCGCGTGCGGGGGACGGAGCTGCTCGCGCGGACCCTGGCGGGGCTCGGCTCCCGGGCCCCGCGCGTGCTCGTGACCGCCTCGGGGGTGCACTTCTACGGCGACCGGGGCGGCGAGATCTTGCGCGAGGACGCCGGCGCCGGGCGGGGCTTCATGGCGGACGTCACGAAGGCCTGGGAGCTCGCGGCGCGGCCGGCGGAGCAGGCCGGCATCCGGGTGGTCCGGCTCCGGACGGGGATGGTCCTGAGCCCCGCGGGCGGCGCGCTCGGCGAGATGCTCCTCCCGTTCAAGCTGGGGGCCGGGGGCCGCCTCGGGTCGGGGCGCCAGTACATGAGCTGGATCGATCTCGACGACCACGTGGCGGTGATCCTGCACGCGCTGCGCGACGAGGGGCTGCGCGGGCCCGTGAACGCGGTCGCGCCGCACCCGGTGACGAACGCGACATTCACCTCCGCGCTGGGCCGGGTGCTGGGCCGGCCGACGATCATCCCGGTGCCGGCGCTCGCCGTGCGCGCGGCCTTCGGCGAGATGGGGGAGGAGCTCCTGCTCCAGGGTCAGCGGGTGCTTCCGGCCAAGCTCGCGGAGCGCGGCTTCCGCTTCGCGTTCGAGAGCGTGGAGGAGTCCCTGCGCTTCCAGCTCGGGCACACGGGGACGTCGTATCGCGTGGCGTGAGACGGCGCCGCCGCGCGGGGCCCGGGCGCGCCGCCGCTCGCCCGGCTTCACGCCTCCGCGCGCTCAGCGCTCCCGGGCGGCCTCCTCGTCCAGGATCCGTCCGTCGGGTCCGAGCGGCGGGTAGGGCCGTCCCTCCGCCCGCAGGCTTCGCGCGAGCGAGGGGTAGGCCCACTCGAAGAGGCGCCGCTCGAACTCCTCCGGCGCGAGTCGGCTCTCCTCGTACATCCCCGCCTCCTGGCGCTGCCGGACCGCCTCGTACAGGAGGAGGGCGGTGGCCACGGAGACGTTGAGCGAGTGGACCATCCCGAGCATCGGGATCGTGACGAGGTCGTCGACGAGCGCGAGCGCCGTCTCGGACACGCCGTGCAGCTCGGCGCCCATGACGAGCGCGGTGGGCTTCCGGTAGTCGAGCTCGCGGTAGTCGACGGCGTCGGGCGAGGGGTGGGCGGCCGCGAGGCGCATCCCCGCCGCGCGCAGGTGCTCGACCGCGGCGGGCACGTCCGCGTGCCGGCGCACGGCGACCCACTTCTTCGTGCCGGCCGAGGTCGCGTGGTGCAGGTCGAGGCCGTGCTCCGGCAGGACGGCGTGCACCTCGAGCACGCCGGCCGCGTCGCAGTTGCGGACGATGGCCGAGAAGTTGTGCGACTTGTTCACGCGGTCCATCAGCACCGTGAGATCGGGCTGGCGGCGCCGGAGCACGTCGCGGATCCGGTGGAAGCGCTCGGGTCTCATGCCCGCAATGATAGCCACCCTCCGGCGGCGGGGGGGCTCCCGTCGCTTCCGTGTCCCCGCGGCGGGGCCTGCGCGGCGACGGGGCCCGGGGCCCGACGAGGTCCCTCCCTCCTTTCCACCTTGACGCGCGCGTATCTTTCCTGCTCCCGCGGAATCCGCTCGCGCAAGCCGGCGCGTGCCTCCGACGCGCTCCCCCGTGGGCGCCTGGAATGTCCCCACCGACCGACCTCACGCTGGAGATCCTCCGGCAGCCCGACGACGAGACGTGCGGCCCCACCTGCCTGCACGCCGTCTACGGGTTCTACGGGGACGTGATGCCGCTCGAGCGGCTCGTGTCCGAGGTGACCCCCCTCGCCACGGGCGGGACGCTCGCGGCGTACCTCGGCGCCCACGCGCTCGACCGCGGCTACCGCGCGACGCTCTACACGTACAACCTCGCGCTCTTCGATCCGACCTGGTTCGACGAGGATCCGCCGCAGCTCGTGGAGCGGCTGCGCGAGCAGGCCGGCGTGAAGCGCGACCCGGCGCTCCTCGCCGCGACGCGGGCCTACACCGAGTTCCTCTTGCGCGGCGGGCGCGTGCGCTTCGAGGAGCTCGGCCCCGAGCTGATCCGGACGCCGCTCCTCGACGGGGTGCCGCTCATGACCGGGCTCTCGGCCACCTACCTCTACGACTGCCCGCGCGAGGTGTTCGAAGGGGGCCGCTCCCGGTACGACTCCATCCGCGGCACCGCCACCGGCCATTTCGTGGTGGTGCACGGCTACGATCCCGTGACCGATTCCGTGCTCGTGGCCGACCCGCTCCACGACAACCCGCGCTTCCGCAGCGCCAGCTACCGCGTGGGGATCATGCGCCTGATCGGGGCGATCCTGCTCGGCGTGCTCACCTACGACGCCAACCTGCTCATCGTCGAGCCCGCCGCCCAGGCGGGTGAGGACACGCCCGGAGAGATCGAAGCCGCGTGAAGTCCCTCATCGTCGTCGAAAATCCGAAGCGCTGGTCGTTCGACGTGGACGGCGCCGAGGTCGTGTCCGCCCGCGCCTACCTGGTCGAGCCGCGCTTCGCGGCGATGCGGCGCGCGGCCGTGTACAACCTCTGCCGCCGCCTCGGCTACCAGAGCGTCGGCTACTACGTCTCGCTCCTCGCGGCGGCGCGCGGGCATCGGCCGCTCCCGTCCGTGTCGACGGTTCAGAAGCTCGGACAGTCGCCGCTGGTCCGGATCTTCGCGCAGGACCCGGACTTCGACCGCGAGGTACAGCGGTCGCTCGGGCCGCTCCGCTCGGACGAGTTCCGTCTCAGCATCTACTTCGGGCGCAACGTGGCGAGACGCTACGACGGCGTGTGCCGGGCCCTCTTCAACCAGTTCCCCGCGCCCCTCCTGTTCGCCCGGTTCGCGCGTTCCGAGGGTCGCTGGCGGCTCACGGGCGTGCGCCTGGGTTCGTCGTCGGAGGTCCCGGAGAAGCATCGGGATTTCCTGCTGGGGCAGGCGCGGAGCTTCTTCGAGCGACCGGCGGGGCGGCCGCGCCCGGCCCGATCGTACCAGTACGACCTCGCCGTGCTGTGGTCTCCGGACGATCCCACGGCGCCGTCCAACGAGCGTGCGATACGGCGGCTGACGCGGGCCGCCGCCCGACAGGACATCGACGTGAGCGTCGTGGTCCCCGAAGACTACGGGCGGCTGGCCGAGTTCGACGCGCTCTTCCTGCGCGAGACGACGCGGGTGGATCACCACACGTACCGCTTCGCGACGCGCGCCGTGGCCGAGGGCCTGGTGGTGATCGACGCGCCGGAGGCCATCGTGCGGGCGACGAACAAGGTCTACCAGGCCGAGCTCTTCGTGCGCAACGGCATCCCCTCGCCGCGGACGTTCGTGGTGCACGAGGACAACCGGCAGGAGGTCGTCGAGCGCGTGGGGCTGCCGTGCGTGCTCAAGAAGCCGGACGGCGCGTTCTCGGTGGGGGTGGTGAAGGCCGCCACGCCCGAGGAGGTCGCCGAGCGCCTGGACGTGCTGCTCGAGGAGTCCGAGCTCGTGGTGGCGCAGGAGTTCGCGCCCTCCGAGTTCGACTGGCGGATCGGCGTGCTGGACCGGCGCCCGCTCTACGCCTGTCGCTACCACATGGCCCGGGGGCACTGGCAGATCGTGCAGGAGGTGGAGCGCACCCGGCGCTACGGGCGGGTGGAGGCGGTCCCGTTCGAGGACGTCCCCTCCACCGTGCTCGAGACCGCCGTACGCGCCGCCTCGCTCTTCGGCGACGGGCTGTACGGCGTGGACCTGAAGGACATCGGAGGGCGCGTGCTCGTGATGGAGGTGAACGACAACCCGAACCTCGACGCCGGCTACGAGGACGCGGTGCGCGGCCAGGAGCTCTGGGACGAGCTCGCGCGCTGGTTCCGCGTCCGTCTCGACCGGCGCGGCTCGGACCGGGGGAGCCGGTGACGGGCGGCGAGGGGATGGAGACGGGGCGCCTCGAGGCGGCGAAGCCCACGATCGTCCTTCCGGCGCCGGAGCGACCGGGTCTCCTCGAGGCGTGGGGCGTCGAGATCGAGTACGTGATCGCGGACGCGGAGTCGCTGGACGTGCGCCCGATCTGCGACCGCCTGCTCGAGCGCGTGGCGGGCGCACCGGTGGCGGAGGTCGAGCGGGGCGCGATCGCCTGGTCGAACGAGCTCACCCTGCACGTCCTGGAGCTGAAGACGAACGGTCCCGCTCCCGCGCTCGAGGGGCTCGCGGCCGCGTTCCAGGAGAGCGTCGCGGACGCGAACCGCCACCTCGCGGATCTCGGGGCGCGCCTCCTGCCCGGCGGCATGCACCCCTGGATGGACCCGGGCAGCGAGACGCGCCTGTGGCCGCACGAGTACAACGAGGTGTACCGGACCTTCGACCGGATCTTCGGCTGCTCCGGGCACGGGTGGGCCAACCTCCAGAGCACGCACCTCAACCTCCCGTTCTCGGGCGACGAGGAGTTCGGCCGCCTGCACGCGGCCGTGCGGCTCGTGCTTCCGCTCGTGCCCGCGCTCGCCGCGTCCTCGCCCTTCGTGGAGGGGCGGCGGGGCCCTGCGCTCGACACCCGCCTCGCGATGTATCGCGGCAACGCGCGGCGGGTGCCGTCCGTGACCGGTTCCGTCGTGCCGGAGGCGGTCTTCTCGCGCGCGGAGTACGAGCGCGCGGTGCTCGGGCGGATCTACGGGGATCTCGCGGAGCTCGACCCCGAGGGGGTGCTGCGGCACGAGTGGGTGAACGCCCGGGGCGCGATCGCCCGCTTCGACCGGGGCACGGTCGAGGTCCGGCTGATCGATGCCCAGGAGTGTCCGTCGGCCGACCTGGCGGTCACGGCCGCGGTGGCGGCGGTCGTGCGCATGCTCGCCGTCGGCCGCGGGGCGGAGCGTGACCCGCGGGCCGATCCGGACGAGACGGCGCTGGCCCGGCTCCTCGACCGGACCATCGTGGCGGGGGAGGGAGCCGTCCTGGACGATCCGCGGTACCTGCGCGCGCTCGGGCTGGAGAACCTGCGCGCGCAGACGGCCGGGGCCGTGTGGCGGGCGCTGCTCGAGCGGGATCCGCCGGACGATCCGCGTGGGGAATGGGGTGCGGCCCTCGAGACGATCCTCGCCCGGGGCACGCTCGCGCGGCGGCTGCTCCGCGCCGCGGGCGCGGACGAGGCATCGACGGAGCGGCCGGTGCCCACCTCGGAGCTGCGCGCGGTGTACCGCGACCTGGCCTCGTGTCTCGAGGCCGGAACGCCCTTCGAGCCGTGAGCGCGACGAAGGCGCCTCCGCCGCCTCCCCCCGCGGCGGCGGTGGTCGTGTCGGCCGAGCACGGGGGTCGTGCGGTTCCGGCCCGGTGGCGGCCGCTCTTCGCGGGGCGGGAGGCGCTGCTCGCGTCCCATCGGGGCTGGGATCCGGGCGCGGCGGCCCTCGCGCGGCGCCTCGCGTGCTGCCTCGGGGCACCGTGCCTGGTCGCGCGGACGACCCGGCTGCTCGTGGACCTCAACCGGTCGCCGGGGCACCCGCGCATCTTCTCCGAGGTCACGCGCGCGCTTCCGGCGGCGGAGCGGCGGCGGATTCTCGAGGAGCACCACACGCCCCACCGCGCGCGCGTCACGGCCGCGCTGACCGCGGGGATCGCGGACGCGGGGGCGGCCGTCCACGTGGCGGTCCACTCCTTCACGCCCGTGCTGGACGGCCGCGTGCGGGAGGCGGACGTCGGCATCCTGTACGATCCCGCGCGGGCCGGGGAGCGGGCGCTCGCGGCCGCGTGGGGCAGGGCGCTCCGGGCCCGCATGCCCGAGCTCGTCGTCCGGATGAACGCGCCGTATCGCGGAGTGTCCGACGGCCTGCCCACCGCGCTCCGACGGCGCTGGGACGCGCGGCGGTACCTCGGGATCGAGCTCGAGGTGAACCAGCGCCACCTCGACCCCGACGGCTGCTTTCCCGCCACGCTGGCGGACGCGCTGGTGCGGAGCCTTCGGGACGCCCTGGAGGGGTTCCGGCCCTGACTCGCCGGGCCGGCCGCCCGGGCCGATTCGAACCCCTCCGACCCTTGACCGCACGTCATGGATTATCGATAATTGATACGCCACGAACGAGTCGAAGTCCGAAGGGCTGGCGCGTGGCGACGATGAGCTGGAAAGGACTGCCCGAGGAGGGCGGATCGAGGACATAGGAGGGCAGGACCATGAGATATCCACACGAGTGGACGCACCACGGATGGACGCGGCGGCTCGCGCGGCGGGCCCGTGCCGCGCTCGAGCTCTCGCCCTGGGGGGCGCGTCAGCCGTGGCGCCCGGACGGGGCGACGGCCACCGCGGAGAGAGCCGCGCCGCAGGACGTGACGCGACGGGATCCCTGGGCGCGCAGGCGCCGCCGCCGCGAGCGTCAGGCCGCGTGAGCCCGCGCGGGGGCGCGAGGACCGCTCCCGGACGCCGTGGCGCCGGGGGCGGTCTCGAGCGCAGGAGCACGAGCGACACCGTCTGCGAGATCCTCCTCGACCGGATCCTCGACGGGGTCTACCCGCCGGGGGAGCGGATCATCGAGCTCGAGGTGGCGCGCGAGCTGGGGACCAGCCAGGCCCCCGTGCGCGAGGCGCTCCGAGAGTTGCAGGGGCTCCGTCTCGTGGAGGTGCGGCCCTACCGGGGCGCGCGCGTCCGGGAGATCACCGACGAGGAGATGCGCGAGTCCCTGCAGGTCCGGGGCGTGCTCGAGGCCTTCGCGGCCCGCACGGCCCGTGGACGCATGGACGGGCGGGTGGGCGCGCTCCGCCGGGCGCTCGAGCGGATGCGCACCGCCGCCGACGCGGCGGACTGCGACGCCTTCGTGCATGCGGACGTGGATTTCCACCGGGAGATCGTGGAGGCGGCCGATCGCGGTGCGCTCCTGCACGTGTGGAGCTCGGTCGGCGTGGAGGCGCGCATCCGGATGCTCCTCAAGCGCTCCGGCGCGGCGCTCCGGCCTGTCGCGGATGCCCACGAGCCGATCCTCGACGCGCTCGCACGGGGAGACGGGGAGACCGCGGCGGCTCTGCTCGCCGACCACGGGGGAGGGGTGGAGCGGCTCGCGGCCGCCCCGGCCTCGGACTGAGCGAAGCCCGACGCGCCCCTCGCGCCTGACGGTCCCCGCAGGGGCGAGCCGTGGGCTTCGCCGTCCCCGCGCGCGACGTCCCGGGTCGATCCTACCGCGAAGGGACCGGCGGCACGCTCTGCAGGAAGCGCCAGAGCGCCTGCAGCTCGACCTCCGTCATCCGCTGGGCGTAGGGCAGGATCAGCGTCATCGGCGCGGCGAGCGCGCTGCCGTCCGGCCGGACGCCATCGTGCATCGCCCGGGCGAAATCGTCGTAGGTCCAGGTGTCGAGGCCGGAGGCGTGCGGGGTGAGGTTCGTCGCCGGAGGCCAGCTCGGATCGCCGCCGCGAATCGGGCCTCCCGCCATGTCCTCGCGGTGGCACCCGGTGCAGACGCCCGCGAGGTGGCGGCCGAACTCGACGCTCACGTCGGCCGCCGGCGGCCGGGCCGCGTGGGGCGCATCGTGCGAGGCGATGCGGTCGGCCGAGAGCGGAAGCTGCCCGGTGGCGACGAGCACCTTGCCGAGCGGACCGAGGCGGACCGGCGGGACCTCGCGGTCCACCGGCGGTAAGGAGCGGATGTAGGCGATGATGTCGGAGAGCTCCTGGTCGGACATGCGCTGGAAGTCCTCCGACGGCATGGCCGCGGGCCGGCCGTCGGCCCGCACCCCGTGGCGCACGATCCGGTCCCATTCGGCCGCGGGGTGATCCGGGGGCAGCCCGCCCTCTCCCGTCGTCAGGTTCGGACCCAGCAGGCGCCCCAGGAGCGGGTCGTCCACCATCACGCCCCCGCCGAAATCCGCGCCGTGGCACTCCGTGCACGCGTAGCGTGACTCGACCAGGTGGCGCCCCCGCTCGATCGCGCGCTCGCGCGCCACCCGGTCCGCCTCGGCCGGCGCCACGTCCGCCGCGTCGAGCTCCTCCGGGGTCAGCGGGAAGGGGACCGGAAAGCCCACCTCGTGGGTCTCGATGTCGCGGGCGAGGATCTCCTCCGTGGTGGACGAAGCCCACAACCATCCGCCGGCGAGGAGAAGGACGAGCGCGCCGGCCGCGATGGCGGAGAGCCGGAGGAGCCGTTTCATGGGAGGTCCGCGGGTGGGAGGGACACCGCGGACCGCCCGGCCCGCGGGCGCGGCCCGGCCGGGACCGGGACCTCACGCGGACATCAATCTGCGGGCCCCACCGGCCTCGTGAAAAGGGCGTCGGGCGTCGCTCAGCGGGTCCGGTAACGTCGCGTGCGCGCGACGGATCCGTCCTCGTTGTGGATCACGAGCTGGCTCGGAGCCGCCTCCACCGCGGCCGAGCGAGCCGTCCGAACGGCGGCGCGGCGCGTCGGGAAGGTCCCCAGCGCGGCGGGCGAGCCGTCCAGGCGCACCGTCCAGCCCGAGCGACCGTCGGGCACCACGTGCAGGCGCGTCCGCGCTTCGAGGCGGTCGCGCCAGGCGAGAGCCGCGGCCACGAGCCCGATGTCCGCCACGAGGAGCCCGGCGACGGCGCCGAGCTTCCCCGCCTCGCCGCCCAGGCGGTCCATCATGCCGGGCCGAGCTTTCCGGTGGGTGATGCGTTGCAGGCCCCGGTCCATACGCTCCAGCTCGTGATCGAGATGCGAGCGGAGCGTCGCGAACCGGGACGGCGGCCGGCCGGGGGAGAATCGCACGGCGCCCCCTACCGGTGCGTGCGACCGGGGGCGAGCGCCATGATCCCACCCGCGACCGCGGCGATGGCGCCCAGCACGAGCATCCAGATGGAGCGATCCGTCGGAGAGCCGGTGAACGTCTCGGAGAGATCCGAGGCGAACCCTTCGGAGGCGTTGAAGCCGAAGAAGAGCAGCATCACGCCGCCCACGAGGAGAGCGATCCCGAGAGCCCGTCTGGTCATCGTCGACCTCCGTGCGCGTGTCCGGTACGGCGACCCGGTGGCCGCCCGGCGGGCCCCGCCCTCGGCAGGCGCCCGCCCCGCACGCATACCGAGGCAGGGATCGTGCCGCGCTGGGGGCTGCGAGGCGGCGTCCGCCTGGTGGCGATGCTGTAACCATCCGTTACAGCAGGCCCCGAGCCCGTGTCGTTCTGTTGCATCCTCGAACGAATCGTGACGTCCTCGCCACAGTCGGGACGAGCGTGCCTTTCTGAACATTTTCGGTAAGTCATTGCACCATCATGTGTTGGCGCGTGGTTGCCGGAGCAGGGTACACGCGTTGCGCAGGGCCGCCCCCGGCCGGAGCATCCGGTCCGTTCACCTCCTGGAGGCGACAAGGCTCATGAAGATTCTGCGCTCGTTCGGTCTCTCCCTCACGGCCGCCGTCGTGCTGACGCTGGGCTGCGCGGACGTGCCCGGCCCGATGGGCCCCGAGATCGTCGAACCCGACGCCGAGCTCCTCGGTGGTCTCACCCGGACGCTCACGAGGACGCTCACCGCCACCGTGGAGGGGACCACCCGCACGGTGCAGGACCTCCTCCAGCCCGTGCGCACCGTCCGGAGGGACCGCCCGGTCCGTGGCCCGGAGGTCTGCGACGTCGGCGTGATCGGTCCGCGGGGCGGGCGGCTGGAGTGCCGTGAGGCGGGACTGCGTCTCGACTTCCCGGCCGGTGCCGTCTCCGAGCCGACCGAGATCTCGATCCGCATCCCGGACCGGAACCTGGTCGGCTACGAGTTCCTTCCGCACGGCCTGCAGTTCGACCGGAAGGTGCGGATGCGCCAGAGCCTTCGCGGCACCGACGTCTACGGCGAGTGGCGGCTCCTGCCTCGCCTGGTGGGCGCGTACGTGGAGGAGGTCGGTCCCCGTCCGAACGCCCTCGAGATCCTGCCCGCGCTGCTGGGGGGGCTCCTCGACCGCTCGACCGAGGTCACGATCGAGATCGAGCACTTCTCCGGGTACGTGTGCGCCCTCGATTGACGAGCGGAATCACGTGCCCTCGCGGAGCGCGAGCCCGGTGACGTCGGTCGCCGAGAACGATTGGGACCGGAGCGTCGAGGAGGCGCTCCGCCTGAGCGGGCTCGGCCGGGCCGAGGAGCGGGAAGGGGACCTGTCGGAGGCGCTGCGCCTCTACGAGCGGGCGCTCGGCCTCCTGGCCGGGGGCCCGCCCGTACCGCTCCTCTCGGAGATCTACCGCTGGATGGGCACGGTGCGGAAGGAGATGGGGGCCAGCGCCGACGCGAAGGACCTGTATCGTCGGGCGCTCGACGTGGCGGAGCGGGCGGGGTCGATCGGGGACCGGGCGAGCGCGCTGAACTGTCTCGCCGTGATGGCGCAGCGGGAGGCCGACATGGCCGGGGCGGAGACGCTGTACCGGCAGGCGGCGCGGCTCGCCGCCCAGGCCGGCAAGCATCGTCTCGCCGGCATGGTGGAGCAGAACCTGGGGGTGCTCGCGAACATCCGCGGGGACCTGGA
>CAZOYA010000105.1:0-12246 GCA_964583815.1 uncultured Gemmatimonadaceae bacterium
GTCATACAGAGCGTCATAGAGCGGACGCAAGTAGGGATCGACCTTCTCCTGCAGATCCCCGGGGAGGAACCCGAGGTTCTCCCCCGCCTCGACCGCCGGACGCGCCAGGATGATGCGCCGCACCCTCTTCTTGTACAGCGCATCGACCGCGGCCGCCACCGCCAGGTAGGTCTTGCCCGTCCCGGCGGGGCCGATCCCGATCACGATGTCGTGCGCCAGGATCGCCGAGATGTAGGTCCGCTGCCCGTCCGACTTCGGCACGATGACGCGCCGCGAGCCGGGGAGCGCGATCCGCACCTCCTCCGTGGGATGGATGACCCCCTCGGCGCCGAGCGCGTCGATGCCGTCGGCGAAGCGCCCGATGTCGGAGGCGTCGAACGGCGCCCTCAGGCGCGCCAGCTCGATCAGGTGCTGGAGCACGGGTACCGCCCGCTCGACCGCCGTCACGGGACCCGAGACGACCGCGTGGTTGCCGCGCAGCACCACGCGCACCTGGAAGAGTCGGACGATCTCCTGGAGGTTGCGGTCGTTCACCCCGGCCAGCAGGAGGGGGTCGGCCCCCTCCACGTCCAGCCGGTGCTCGATCATGGTCTCGCCGTTCGTCACGCCCGCTCCCGGGGGTCATCCCCCCTGCTGTCCGACTCCCGCCGCGATGCGGATCCCCAGCTCCTCCAGCTCCCGCGCGCCCACCGGCGTCGGCGCGCCCTCGAAGAGCGCCCGGGCCGCGGTGGTCTTGGGGAACGCGATGACGTCCCTCAGGCTGTCCGAGCCGGTGAATCGCTGCACGATACGGTCCATGCCCAGGGCGATGCCACCGTGCGGCGGCGCGCCGTTGGAGAGCGCGTCGAGCAGGAAGCCGAACTTCTCGTCGATCTCGGCGTCCGAGAGCCCGAGCACGCGCAGGACCCGGCGCTGGAGCTCCGGGTCGTGCACCCGGATGCTCCCGGAGCCGAACTCCGTTCCGTTGTACACCAGGTCGTACGCGGTGCCCCGCACCGAGAGGGGGTCGGCCTCGAGCTCGTCGAGGTCGTCGGCGTGCGGCATGACGAACGGGTGGTGGGCCGCGTGGAGCGCGCCCTCGTGCTCCTCGAAGACCGGGAACTCGGTGACCCAGAGCCACGCGTGCTCCGTGCGGCGTGGGAGCTCGGCCACGCGGGCGGCCGCCGCGCGCGCGGCGGCGAGCGCCGGCGACGTGATCCGGTCGGGCCCGGCGGCCACGAGCGCCAGGTCGCCCTCGGCGATCCCCAGCCGCTCCGGGTGCTCCTCCCCGAGGAAGCGCGCGAGGGGGCCGGAAAGCCCTTCCTGCCGCTTCACCCAGAGGAGCCCGGGTGCTCCGGCGGCCTTCGCCGCCCGCTCGATCTCCTCGATCTGCTTGCGCGAGAGGCGCGCGCCGCCCTCGATGCGCAGGGCCCGCACCCGTCCGCCCTGCTCGTCCACGGCCGTGCGGATCACGCCGAAGTCCACGTCGCGGGTCGGCTCCGTCCAGTCGGCGATCTCGAGCTCGTAGCGCAGATCGGGCCGGTCCGAGCCGTAGCGCTCCATCGCCTCGGCCCAGGTGAGGCGCGGGAAGGCGTCCGGGCGGCCGAGCCCCGCGACCTCGGACAGACGGCCCATGAGCCCCTCGAGCCAGCGCAGGATGTCGTCGGGCTCCACGAACGAGGCCTCGACGTCGATCTGCGTGAACTCGGGCTGCCGGTCCGCGCGCAGGTCCTCGTCCCGGAAGCAGCGGGCGATCTGGAAATATCTGTCGAACCCGGAGACCATCAGGATCTGCTTGTAGATCTGCGGGCTCTGCGGGAGCGCGTAGAACTCGCCCTTGTGGACGCGGCTGGGCACGAGGTAGTCCCGCGCGCCCTCCGGCGTGGCCTTCGTCAGGATCGGGGTCTCGATCTCGAGGAAGCCCAGCTCGTCCAGGTAGTTGCGGGTTTCGAGGACGAGCCGGTGCCGGAGCGCCAGGTTGTGCTGGAGCTCGCGCCGCCGGAGGTCGAGCACGCGGTGCCGCAGGCGGAGCTCCTCGGCCGGGAGCTCGTCCTCGGGGCCGCGGTACACCGGGATCGCGGGCGTACGGGCACTCCCGGCGCGCCGGATCCGGGTCGCCCGGACCTCGACGTCGCCCGTCGCCAGCTCGGGGTTCCGCGCGTTCTCGGGCCGCGCCTCGACCACGCCCTCGACGAGGACCACGTCCTCGTGGCCGACGTCCGCGGCGCGCTCGAGCGCCTCGGGCTCCGTCCAGTCCGGGCCCAGCGAGACCTGCACGAGGCCGGACCGGTCGCGGAGGTCCAGGAAGAGGAGGCCGCCGAGGTCCCGCCGCCGGTGCACCCAGCCGGCCAGACGCACCTCGGAGCCCGCCATCGACAGGTCGAGGCGGCCCACCATCTCGGAGCGCAGCGCCGTGCGCTCGATGTCCACACGGTCCATTCAGTCGGTCCGTTCACCGGCGCCGGCAGGGCCGCCGCGCCTCGCGAGGAAGAAGATCAGGGAGTATCCGAGCAACACGCCGGAGAGGTCGGCGAACCAGTCGCCCACCGACGGGGTACGCCCGGGCACGAGCGACTGATGCGCCTCGTCCACCAGGCCGTAGAGGGCGCCCATCAGGAGCAGCGCCCCGTGGGGCACGGGAACGCCGCTCCACGCGCGGCCCAGGCCGAGCGCGGCGCCGAGCACGGTGAACAGGCCGACGTGCACGACCTTGTCGCTGTGCACCAGCCACCGCGGTCCGACCGGATCCGGCCAGGCGCTCAACAAAAAGAGGACCGCCGCCCAGAGGACAGCGGGTCCCCACATCCGCATTTGGTTGACCAAACGATCCTGTCCGGAAGGGCCCCCGCAAGCGGCGGGACCCGGCCACCTTCGGGGGTCTCGGCGGTCGAATAAGTTAAGCGCGGTCCCGAACCCGTTCAAGAAAACCCAGGCATGACCGAAAGATCCCCGATCGACCTCCTTTCGCTGGAGCCGGAAGGGCTGCGCGAGGTGCTCGGCGAGCACTTCCGGAGCCGCGGCCAGCCGGGCTACCGGGCCGAGCAGGTGGCGCGCCGCCTCCACGAGGCGCTCGCGGGCTCCTTCGAGGAGATGACCGAGCTCCCGGCCGACGAGCGCGCGGCGCTCGTGGCGCGCTACCGGCTCTCGGAGCCGGAGGAGGCCCGCACCGCCGTGAGCCGGGACGGCACGGTCAAGCACCTCTGGCGCTTCGCGGACGGCCAGGTGGTGGAGTCGGTGCTCATCCCCACGGACCGCCGCCTCACGCTCTGCATCTCCTCGCAGGCCGGGTGCGCGATGGGGTGCACGTTCTGCGCGACCGGGTGGGGCGGCTTCTCCCGCCAGCTCGGCGCCGGCGAGATCGTGGCGCAGTACCGCGCGGCCCGCCGCTGGGCGGAGGCGCACGGGCTCGGGCCGGTCACGAACGTCGTCTACATGGGGATGGGCGAGCCGCTCGCCAACCGCGGCGCGGTGCTCCCGTCGCTCACGCTGCTGAACCGGGCCTACGGGCTCGGCGCCCGACGGATCACGGTCTCGACGGTGGGCGTCGTGCCCGGGATCCTCGCCCTCGCGGAGCGTCCCGAGCAGTTCGGCCTCGCGCTCTCCCTGCACGCGCCGACCTCGGAGCTGCGTCGCGAGCTGATCCCCCTCGAGAAGCGCTACCCGCTCCCCGAGCTCGTGGACGCGCTCCGCCGCTTCGGCGCGTCCGGCGGGCGCCGCGTGACCTTCGAGTACACGATGATCCGCGGCGTGAACGACGATTTCGCGCTGGTGGCCCCCCTCGCGGCGCTCGCCACGGAGGTGCGCGCGTTCGTGAACCTCATCCCGTTCAACCCGATCCCCTACCAGGACTGGCGGCCTTCGCGACCGGAGCACATCCGGCGCTTCGCGACGGCGCTCGAGGAGCACGGGGTGGCGGTGGCGGTCCGCGAGACGCGCGGCCGGGACATCGACGCGGCCTGCGGGCAGCTCCGGGCGCACGCGCTCGCGGAGGAAGGCGGACGCCCGCCGGTCACGCGGACGCGCGCGGCCGCGGAGGCCTGAGCGGGGGCCGCCCGGGCCCGGGACGCCCGATCCGCTCCCCGCCCGCCCGGGGCCGCGCCGGCTCGTGGGACCCGCGCCCGCCCGCCCCTACTCGATCGCCCGGCCGATCCGTCCCCAGCGGATCTCGCGGATGGCCGGGAAGGGCCGGAACGAGTCGCGGTTGTAGGAGAAGTACGTGAAGACCGCGCGACCCTCCAGCCGCCACTCCTCGAGCAGGCCCCAGTATCGCGAGTCCAGGCTCCGCTCGCGGTTGTCGCCCAGCATGAAGTAGTGGCCCTCGGGGATGACGATGGGTCCCCAGTCGTCGCGGGTGGGCGCGTACGCCGCCGGGTCGACGTCGTCCGTGAGGTAGGCGCGCTGCCACTCCATCCACGGATGGCGCTCGTCCGGCACGTCCGAGTGGAGCACGTACGGCTCGGCGAGCGGATCTCCGTTCAGGAACAGGACGCGCTCGCGCATCTCGAGCGTGTCGCCCGGCATCCCGATCAGGCGCTTGATCAGCTTCAGCGATTCCTCGTGCGGCGGATCGAAGACGAGGATGTCCCCCCGGCGCGGCTCCGAGTAGCCGGGAATGCGGATGCTCGTGAAGGGGATGCGGCTGCCGATCGACGCGCGGTTCACGAGCAGCATGTCGCCCACCAGCAGCGTGTCCTCCATCGAGCCGGACGTGATCACGAACGTCTGGACGATGAAGGTGCGCAGGACGAGGAAGAGCACGAGCGCGATGCCGAGGGACCGAAGCCACTCGAGCGCTCCGCCCCGCTCCTCGGCCCCCCGCTCCGCCTCCGCGTGGCGCCGGCTCGCGCGCGCCCGCCGCTTCCTCCGTTCGGTTCTCGACATCCGTTGGTTCCCGCCCCGGTTCGTGGATGAGGATCAGCGCCCCGGCGGCAGGCCGCCGGCGGTTGGATCGCTCCAGGTGCTCCCCAGCACTACGGATACGTCCACGTAGCGGTTCGGGTCCGGCTCGCTGCGCACGTCGTCGATGCCGAGCGCCGCCGCGACGGAGCGCGCGAGCTCCGGCCGACCGACCCGGTCGAGCACCTCGGAGCGGACGTGGTCGAAGGAGTCCGCGTTGCCGAAGTAGACCACGTCGAAGCCGCGGTCGCGCGCGATCTCGGTCGCCCGGCCGGCCTGGCCCCGGACGCCGCCTCCGTTCAGGATCTCCACCGTCACGCGCACGCCGGGGGGCGGCGCGGCCGGATCGCGCGCGACCGGCGCCGGGCGGTCCCAGCCGAGGGCGCGCACGCCGAAGACGAGGCCCGCGCCGCCGAGCAGCAGGACCATCGCCGCCCGCGCGCGCTTCAGCCGGCGACGGGCGCGGGCGCGCACAGGACGGCGTTCCAGAACGCCACGGTGGCGGGATGGAGGGCGACACCACGATCCACGAGGTGGCGGATGCGCGCCCCCAGGACCTCGCGGGTGACCTCGTCCAGGTCGGAGGGCATGCGGCGCCGGAGCGCGGCCCGCCATTCGGGGAGGATCGCGCGGCCGGGCTCCAGGAAGTCGGCCACGTAGAGCGCGCGGCCGAGCGTGTCGAGCGAGGGGTGCCCGATGGTGTGGTAGGCGATCGCGTCGAGGAGCGCCTCGTCCCGCACCCCCTCCTCCCGCAGGCGCTCGGCGGCGGCCGGGCCGTGGAGCGCGGCGTCGGGGAGCGTGCGGAGCGCCGGGGGCACCTCCTCCCGGAGCCGCACGGGGTCGGCCTCGCGCAGCGCGTCGTGCAGGAAGCCGACGGCGCGCCAACGGAGCCGCTCGCTCGCGTCGAGCCCGAGCTGCTCCGCCCAGCTGCCGAGGAGCGCGGACACGCGCTCCATGTGGGCGCGACGCGCGGGACCGGCTGCGGCCCACTCGGGCAGGCGTCCCTCCGCGGCGTTCCTCACCCGCTCGTCGATCTGCATTCCCCCACGTTTCCAGGGCGCCCTTCGAGGCGGGCGCGACCACCGGCACGGAGGTCCTAAGATGGGGCAGGCGCGGCCACCGGGGGTAGCCCCGCGACGCTCACCCTGCCGTTCCCGGGCGACGGGCCGGGTGGCACCCGCTCCGGGTGGGTGGGTTAGCAGCCGCATGCCGATCCGTTGGGATGCCCTCCTCACGCGCTGGGTGGCCCGGGCGCTGGACGACGAGCTCGCCGGCGCCCGGCTCCGTGCGTTCCGCTTCGACGGCGAGGCGCGGGACCTCTACCTGCTATTCCGGGAGCGCACGCTCGTGTGGCGTCTGCATCCCACGCGCGGCGCGGTCCTCCTCGAGCCCGCGGTCGATCCGGCGCCGGGCGACCTCCGCCACCCCGCGCGCGTGCGCGCCGTCGTGGCCGAGCCGGACGAGCGCTGGATCCGGATCGAGCTGCTCCCCGGCCGGAGCGGACCGGCGCACGACGTGGTCGTCGAGCTCATGGGCAACCAGTGGAACGCCCTGGTCGCGGAGGGTCCCGAGCGGATCGTCCGGCACGTCCTCTGGACGCGCGCCACGGGCCGCGGCCACCGGGTCGGCGCGCGCTGGGAGCCCCCGCCGCGGAGCACCCGCGAGGGGGCGCGCTCCGAGGTCCCGCTCGAGCGATGGCTCGAGGTCCTGGAGCCCGAGCTCCCGGACACGCGGGCCGGGACCCTCGTGCGGACGTTCGCCTGGACCTCCCCGCTCGTGGCGCCGGCGCTGCTGGAGGGCGATCTCGCCCGGGGGTGGGAGCGCTGGCGCCGGCTGGCGGGCCTCGAGGAACCCGACGAGGCGGTGATCCTCGAGACCGACCGCGGCCCACAGCCGTTCGGCACCCGGCTCCCGGGCGTGCCCGCCCGCCCGGCGCCGGACCTTCTCTCGGCGATCCGGGCCGCGGCGCCCGGCGAGGACGATACGGAGGGCGCCGGCGCGGCTCCGACGCTCCTCGACCCGGCGCTCGTGAGCCGCTTGGAGCAGGCGATCGCGCGGGCCCGGGGCCGGCACGTCTCCCTCGTGGCCGAGCTCGACGGCCTGGGGGATCCGTCGGCGGAGCGCGCGCTCGGCGACCTGATCCTCGCCCGCCTCGGCGAGATCCCGTCCGGCGCGGAGCGGACGACCGTCGAGGGGTTCGACGGCGCTCCGGTCACGCTCGAGCTCGACCCCGCCCGGGCGCCCCACGAGAACGCCGCCCGCCGGTACGAGGAGGCCGCGCGGCTCGAGCGGGCGCGGGAGCGGCTTCCGGGCCTCGTCGCGGAGGCCGACGAGGAGGTCGCGCGGCTCGAGGCGCTCCTCGCCAGGGTCCGCGAGGGTCGGGCGCGGCCAGCGGAGGTCGAGGCGGCGCTGCCGCCGGTCGCCGTGCCGGAGGCGCGCGGGGGACCCGAGGGGCCCGCGCGCCCCTATCGCACCTACCGGAGCTCGGGCGGCCTCGAGATCCGCGTCGGCCGCGGCGCCCGCCACAACGACGAGCTCACGTTCCGCCACTCGGCGCCGGACGACGTCTGGCTGCACGCCCGCCACGCGTCCGGCGCGCACGTGA
Organism: uncultured Gemmatimonadaceae bacterium; assembly: GCA_964583815.1. GTDB lineage: Bacteria > Gemmatimonadota > Gemmatimonadetes > Longimicrobiales > Gaopeijiaceae > JAWLHJ01. The sequence goes on from CAZOYA010000105.1 coordinate 7,481, forward strand.
TCCTCCGCTGGCCGGGGCCGGGCAACCCGCCGGCCCGCGACCTCGAGGAGGCGGCGATCCTGGCGGCCCTGCACTCGCGCGCCCGCACCTCCGGGAGCGTCCCGGTCGACTGGACGCGACGCAAGCACGTCCGGAGGCCGCGGAAGGCGCCCCCCGGGACCGTCGTGCCCGACCGGGTCCGGACGCTCTTCGTGCAGCCGGACGAGGCGCTCGCGGAGCGGCTCGCGGAGGACGGACGCCGGCTCGCGGGGGGAGGATGATCCGCGCGCGGGGGTCAGGGCCGGGCGCCCACCCCGTCCATCGCCTCGCGCAGCGACGCGAGGAACGCGCCGGCCGACTCCGCGCCCCCGCGGTCGAGCGCCTCGATCATCGCGCTCCCCACGACGACCCCGTCCGCCACGCCCGCCACGGCGCGAGCCTGCTCCGGCGAGGAGATCCCGAAGCCCACGGCGACGGGGAGCGGGGTGTGCTCGCGCACCCTCCGCACCTCCTCGCCGATCTCCGAGCGCAGGTCCGCGCGGGCGCCCGTGACGCCGGTGCGCGAGACGTAGTACACGAAGCCGGAGCCGCCCGCGAGCGCCGCGTCCATCCGCCCGGGCGGCGTGGTCGGCGCGATCAGGCGGATCAGGTCCAGCGGTGCCTCCGCCAGGAGTCGCTCGGTCTCGGGATCGGAGCCGCCCGGCAGGTCGGTGACGAGCAGCCCCGCCGCTCCCGCCGCCACCGCGTCCCGCACGAACGCCTCGAGCCCGTACCGCAGGACCGGGTTCAGGTAGCTGAACAGGACCACCGGCGTCTCGTGCCGCGACCGGAACGTCCCCACCATCTCGAGCACGCGGGCCACCGTGGTCCCCTCTCCGAGCGCCCGGAAGGACGCGCGCTGGATCGTGGGTCCGTCCGCGAGCGGATCGGAGAACGGCACGCCGAGCTCGATCACGTCGGCCCCGGCGGCCACGAGCGCGTCGAGAATCGGCAGCGTATCCGCAGGCGTCGGGTACCCGGCCGTCAGGTAGGGGACGAGCGCCGCGCGCCCCTCGGCGCGGCGCTTCGCGAAGGCTTCGGTGATCACGCGATGAGATAGTCGCTGACGCGGATCCCGTACTTCTGTGGATCGGTCGTCTTGATGATGTGGTGGAGCGGCTGACCGGTCGCGGAGTCGTTCCGCGCGAGGTCGAGCGTGACCGGCTCCGCGAGCGGAATCCCGAGGCGGTCGGAGATCACGCGCACCCTGGGCCGGTGGAGCAGCTCCGGATCGGGGTTCACCTGCGAGACGACCGCCAGCTCGTGCGTGTCGAGGATCACGAGCGTCCCCACGGGATAGACGCCCGTCGCGGTGATCAGCACCTTCACGAGCAGCGAGTCGAATCCGCGCTTGGGGTTGTCCCGCATCTCCTGGAGCACGACGTCGGGCGGCCACGGCTCGTACTGGTAGCTCCGCACCGAGGTCCCCGCGTCGAAGGCGTCGGCCACGGACACGATCCGGCTGAAGAGCGTGGGCTCGCGCGGCCGCTTGTTCCGCGGATAGCCGCTCAGGTCGAGCTTCATGTGGTGCTCGTACGCCACGAGCATCTGGCGGTACGGCACGTCCGTGAAGCCGTGCATGCGGAAGAGGAGGAGGAGCCCCTCGGTCGGGTGCTCCTTGAGCAGCTTCCACTCCTCCTCGGTGAGGCCGGTCGGCTTGTTGATGACCTCGACGTCGATGCGCTGCTTGCCGATGTCGTGGAAGAGCGCGCCGAGCCCGAGCTCGTAGAGCTGAATCCGCTCGAGGCCGATCCGCTGGCCGATGATCACGCTGAAGATGCAGACGTTCACGCAGTGCGTGAACGTGTACTCGTCGAAGTCCCGCAGCGTGGTCATGGTGATCATCGAGCTCTCGTTCGAGAGCACCTGGTCGACGATCCCCTGCACCGCCCGCTTCACCTTCCGCACGTTCACGGCGCGCCCGAGCCGCATGTCGCCGAGCGCGTCGCGCGCCACCTTCACGGACTCCGCGTACGTGCGCTTCGCCGCCGTGAGCGCCTCGACGTCGTCGACCGGCCCCTCCGCCTCGATCGCGGAGCGGATGTCGATGTGCTCCACGGGCGCGCCCTGGAATCGCTCGCGGAACGACTCGTACGGCACCTCCCCGACCGGCTTGCGCAGGAGCATCGACAGGAACGGCGCCCACTCGGATCGCCCGAGGCCGGGATGGATCTCGACCGCCCCGATGCCGTGGTCGTGCAGCGCCCGCGCGAAGGAGCCGAAGGTGGAGAAGTTCGACAGGTCGAGCCGGAGCCGCGTCTCGTTCAGGAAGAAGAAGTCGCCCACCACGCGGAGCTCCGCGCCGCCCTCCAACGCGATGATCCGCGAGACGACCGCGTGCAGGTCGGAGATCGCCTGCTGCACGGTCTCGTTCTCCACCGGGTAGAGCCGGAGCGCGTTCAGCGTGCCGTAGAGCGACAGGAGGACGCGGCGACCTTCCTCCTGGAGGTTCAGGGTGGAGGATCCGTCGGTCACGCTCACTCCTCCCGCCGGAGCGCGCGGCTCACGCTGCTCCGCACCACGGGGTCGTCGTCGTGCGCGGCCTCCTCGAGCGCTTCGCGCGCCGCGGCGGTGCCGATGCGGCCGAGCCCGAGCGCCGCCGCCGCCCGGATCTCGCCGGGCTCGCGCTTGCCGAGGAAGCTCCGTCCGTTCAGCAGCTCGTCGAGGTGGTCGACCGCGCCCTCGCCCGCCACCAGCCCGTACGCCTCGAACACGGCCACCTTCTCGGAGATGTCGGCGCCGCGGATCGCGCGCGAGGAGACCAGCTTCGCGAGGGCCTTCGCGGCCGGCGCGTACCGCAGCGTGCCGAGCGCCCGGGCCGCGGCGATGCGCACCTCCCGGTCCGGGTCCTCCATGGCGTGCTCGAGCGCACCGGCCACGGTGGACGCCTTCAGGCTCACGGCCGCCTCGATCGCCGCGAGCCGCACGGTCGCGTCCTCGTGGCGCAGGAGCTCCGCCAGCACGGTCCCCGCCTCGGCGAGCTGCATCGCGCCGGCCAGGCGGGCGGCCCCCGAGGCCACGACCGGGTCCCTCTCCCCCAGGAGCCGCAGCACCTCGCGCCGGTTCGCCTGCGCGATGCCGCCCACGGCCTGGCGCAGGACGGCCCGCAGCTCCTTGTGCTCGACCCGCTCCGAGGCGCGCAGCAGCGGCGCCAGGGCGCGACCGTGCAGGTAGGAGAGGAACCCGCCGAGCTGCGAGGGCGTCGCGCGGATCGTGCCGTCGTAGAGCGCGCGGATGAGCTCGTCGATCGTCTCGGGCGCGCTGACCTGGTCGAGGAGGGCGACGGCTTCCGCCCGGCGGCGATCGTCGAAGACGTCGGGGCGCGCGGCCATCTTCCGGACCTCCTGCAGGACGCTCGTGGCGGCCACGAGCGCGCCCCGGCTCAGGAAGTTCGGCAGCAGGGTCGCGAGGGCGCGGATGATGTCGGACTGGCGCTCCCGGTCCTCCGGCTCCTCCAGGCGATCGAAGAGCGCGGCCAGGACGTCGGCCCGCGTGTCGCGCTGCAGCTCCTTCTGCACCTCGCGCCGGAGCTGCTCCATCTCGCGCTGATCCAGCGCGTACAGCGTCGGGTTGAAGTCCTCCTGGCTGACCGTCTGCGGGCGGTCCGCGGCGGCTTCCTCCCCCGCCTCCTCCCCGGACTCCTCGGCCGTCTCCTCGGCCTCCGCCTCGAGGACCGCCTGCAGCTCCTCGCGCGTGTTCCCCGCGCCCGGCTCCGGCAGCGCGACGCCCTCCGCGAGCAGGTCCACGTACTGGTACCGCAGGTAGGCGAGGTCCTCCTCCCACAGGATCGTCAGCAGGTCGTCGCCCTCCGGGACGATCTTGCGGGCACGCTGCAGCACGCCGAGGAAGCGCTCGAGCTCGTCACGCTCGAGGCCCGGGAGGAGGGTGAGCTCCCGGACGCCGTCCTTGAAGAAGAGGAAGGCGAGCGAGTCGGCGCGCGACTCCGAGCGGTAGACCTCCTGGCCGCCGAGGTAGAAGTGGTCCTCGTCGACGGTCAGCGTGATGCCGTCGGTCTCCTCCCAGAGCTGCTGCATCTCGGTGCGGAGCGTCTCGAGGAAGCGGCGCCGCACGGGATTGTTCTCGTCGTAGAGCTGGTAGGCGCGGAAGGCCTTGCCCAGCGTCACGAGGATCCCCTTCACGGACTGGACGGGAAGGTCCTCGATGACCCACTCGAGATCCTCGCCCACGCCCCCCGCGGCTCCGCTTCGTTCCGGCTCGGTCATCGTCGCGCCTCAGCCGCGGAGCCCCCGACCCTCCACGCGCGCCACGTGCGCCACGTCCTTGTCGCCCCGCCCGGACAGGGACACGAGGATCGGGCCCGCGAAGGACCCCGCCTCGCGGAGCACGAGGGCGACGGCGTGCGCCGATTCGAGCGCCGGAATGATCCCCTCCAGCTCGGAAAGTCGATGAAAGGCCGCAAGGGCTTCGTCGTCGGTCACGCTCGTGTATCTCGCGCGGCCCGAGTCGCGCAGGTGCGCGTGCTCCGGACCCACGCCGGGGTAGTCGAGCCCGGCCGAGATCGAGTGGGCGGGCGCGACCTGGCCGTCCGGGTCCTGGAGAAGATAGCTGAGCGAGCCGTGCAGGACACCGGGGGCTCCGAGGGCGAGCGAGGCCGCGTGGCGGCCGCTTTCGAGCCCGGATCCGGCGGCCTCCACGCCGACCAGCTCGACCTCCCGGTCCCCCACGAAGGCGTGGAAGATGCCCATGGCGTTCGAGCCCCCGCCCACGCAGGCGATCACCGCGGCGGG
>CAZOYA010000106.1:0-12204 GCA_964583815.1 uncultured Gemmatimonadaceae bacterium
GCCGCGCTCGCGAAGCAGGGGGCGGCGCGGCTCCTCGCGGGCGACCGCGCGGGGGCCCGGGTGCGGCTCGACGAGGCGATGGCCTACACGCGTGACTGGTCCGAGCGGCACGCGGAGGTGGCGTTCGCCCGCTTCTGGCGGGCCTGGCTGGCGTGCCGCGAAGGGGAGTACGATCAGGCCCACGAGCTCCTGGTGGCCAGCCGGAGCGCCGCCGTGCGCCACGGCCTTCCCACCTCGAACGGCCACTCGACCGCCATGCTCGCGCGGGTCGAGCTCGCGCGGGGGCGGACCGTCGAGGCGACCGCGCTGGCGCACGAGGCGCTCGACATCGAGGTGTCCCTCGGCGACGGATGGGGGATCGCGCTCGCCCTCGACGTGCTCGCCGCGATCGCCGGCCGCGCCGGGCGGGCGGAGGAGGCGGTTCGGATCCTCGCCGGCACGGACGCACATCGTCGTCGCATCTCGATCGCGCTGCCCGCCCCCACCCCGGAGGAGCAGGACCTGCTCGTCGCCGAGCTGCGGGCCGCGTTGGGACCGCGCTACGAGGCCCTCCACGACGAGGGGCAGCGGGCGACCACCGAGGAGACCGTCGCGCTGGCGAGGAGCCTGTCCGCACCGGCTGCCTCCGGGACCGCCGGATCGGCGTCGGCGCCGCGGGGCGAGGCGCGCCGCCCGTCGTCGGGGCTGCGCGTCCGGGCGCTCGGACCGCTCCGCGTGGAGGTCGACGGCGTCGCGCTGCCCCCCTCGGCGTGGGGATCCGCCCGCGCGCGTGAGCTGCTCGTCCACCTGCTGCTGCACCCCGAGGGCCGCACGAAGGAGCAGGTCGGGCTCGCGTTCTGGCCGGACGCGAGCATCGCACAGCTCCGGAACAACTTCCACGTGACCCTGCATCGCCTCCGACGCGCGCTCGGGGGGAGCGGGTGGGTGACGTTGGCGGGCGAGCGCTACGTGATCGCGGGCGATCCCGACTTCGATGCGCTCCGCTTCGAGGCGGAGACGATCGCCGCCCGGCGGGCGCTCGAGCTCGGGGGCGAGGGCGCGGCGGACGCGGCCGTCGCGCTGGAGCGCGCGCTCGACGCCTACGGAGGCGACCTCCTGGAAGGGGAGTCCGCGGGGGACTGGCACCTGGAGCACCGGGACCACCTCCGCCGGATCCACCAGGAGGGGCTCGAGGCGCTCGCCCTGCACCACGAGCGGGAGGGGCGCCCCGAGCGGGCCGCCGAGCTCTACCGGCGCCTGCTCGTCTCCGACGACCTGGACGAGCGCGTGCTCCGGCGGCTGCTCGAGGCGCTGGTCGCGGCGGGCGACCGGGGCGGCGCGCTGCTCGCGTACCGGAGGTTCACCGATCGCCTGCGGCGAGAGCTCGACGCGCCGCCGGCGCGGGAGACCCAGCGCATGGTCGAGATGCTCCTCCTCGAGGAGCCGGGCGGGGGAGGGGCCCCCCCGGGACGAGGCCGGGCCCGGGCCTGACCGGTTCGCCCGGCCGGCGAACCCCCTCGCACCCGTGGGCCGCCCGGCGCGGACGGTTCCGCCCCCGGCGGCGCGCCCCCGGCATGTCCGTTGCAGCGCATCGGTCGTACCCGTCCACCCGCCGCGCGGAGGCCTCCATGGACCGAATCGCCCGCATGTTCGCGACGCATCCCAGACCCGCCAGCGACGCCGGGGAGGAAGCCTTCGCGCTGGTGACGGCCGCCGCCGAATGCACGCACACGTGCATCACCTGCGCCGATGCGTGCCTGGAGGAGGACGATCCGGCGGCGCTCCGCAAGTGCATCCGGCTGTGTCAGGATTGCGCCGTGATCTGCGCCACCACCTCCACGCTGATCGCGCGCCCGGGCGCGCAGGACCGCAACGTGCTCGAGGCGCAGATCCGGGCGTGCATCGAGGCGTGCCGCGCCTGCGCGGACGAGTGCGGGCGGCACGCGGACCACATGGAGCACTGCCGGGTGTGCGCGGAGGCGTGTCGGGCCTGCGCCGAGGCGTGCGAGCGGATGACGGGGGCGCTGGTGGCCTGAGGCGCCGGCTCGCGGCTCAGTAGATCCCCTTCACCCGCATCCACCGGAAGCCCCATGGCGCGATCCTCATGCGCCCCGCGGTCTCCTGGAGGGCGGGATACGCGCGGTCCGACAGGAGGTCCGTGACCGTAGGGAGCTCCTCCTCGGGCAGCTCGAGCCGGATGTCCCGGCGCTTGCCCGAGAGGTTGTTCACGACGATCACCGAGCCGTGGTCGCTGCGGTGCCGGATCGCGAGGACGGAGTCGTGGCCCGTCTCCATGGTGGACCAGCTCCCGTCACCGATCTCCCCGCACTCCCGCCGTACGCGGATCAGGGAGCCCATCCAGTTGAGGAGCGAGTCCGGGTCGTTGCGCTCCCGGCTCACGCTGACCTCCCGGTATCCGAAGGGACCCTCGGCGAGGATGGGACGCACGTACTCCTCCTCGGGCACCGAGGAGAAGCCGCCCCCGTCGAAGGACGTCCACTGCATGGGGGCGCGCACCGCCATGCGGCTCGGGAGCGCCAGGTGCTCGCCCATGCCGATCTCCTCGCCGTAGTAGAGGAGCGGCGCGCCCGGGAGGCTGAAGAGCACGCTGTAGGCGAGACGCAGGCGGTCGCGGTCCCCGTCGAGCATGGGCGCGAGCCTCCGCCGCAGGCCGCGTCCGTAGACCTGCATCTCCGGCTTCGGGCCGAACGCGGCGAACACGGTTTCGCGCTGCTCCCGGGTCATGCGGGAGAGGTTCAGCTCGTCGTGGTGCCGCAGGAAATTCACCCACTGCCCGCGTCGCGGGATCGTGGGCACCTGCGTCAGCCCGAACCGCAGGGCATCCGCGCTCTCCTGCGCGAGCGCGAGGAACGCGAAGCGGTTGACCGGGAAGTTGAAGAGGGCGTGGAGCTGGTTTCCGCCGCCGAAGTAGTCCGCGATCGTGCTGAGCCCCTCGTCCACCTCGCCGAGAAGGATCGCGTTGCCCCGGCGGGTGGTCACGAACTGCCGGAGCGTCTCGAGGAACTGGTGCGCGGCGTCCATCTGGCCGAGCCCCGCCGTGGAGGGTCGCGCGTCCTGGAGTCCCTCCAGGTCGATGAAGAACGGCGCGGCGTCGACGCGGAATCCGCTCACTCCGAGCTGGAGCCAGAGCCCGACGATCTTCTCGAATTCGTGCTGCACGTCGGGGTTCGCGAAGTTGAGATCCGGCTGGTGCTCGAAGAAGTGGTGCAGGTACCATGCGCCCGCTTCCTCGTCCCACGACCAGATCCCCTCCTGCTCGCCGGGGAAGACGACCTGGTCGGCGGTGTCGCCGGGGTCGTCGTCGCGCCAGACGTAGTAGTCGCGGTACTTCGACGAGGGATCGCGCCGGGCCGCCTGGAACCACGGGTGGTCCACCGAAGAGTGGTTCGCCACCAGGTCCACGATCACCCGCATCCCGCGCTCGCGGGCCTCGACCACGAAATCCGTGAAGTCGGCCATCGACCCGAAGCGGGGATCCACCGCGGCGTAGTCGGTCACGTCGTAGCCGTCGTCGCGCCCGGGGCTGGGATAGAACGGCATCAGCCAGAGGCAGTTCACGCCGAGGGCCGCGAGGTAGTCGAGGCGGCTCGCGAGCCCGATGAAGTCCCCGATCCCGTCGTCGTTGCCGTCCGCGAAGGTCTCGACGTCCAGACAGTAGATGATCGCGTTCTCGTACCACTGATCGAACAGGCCCATGGACGCTCCTCGGCGGGTATCCCACGATCATGGCAAGGCAAGCGGCATGCCGCCGGGCTCCCGGGCATGGCGTCCGTGCCTGCGCTTCCGCATGATGCGGCAGCGATCGCGGGACCACGCCTGACGAGGAGACGCATGTCCGAACCCGACGAGCGAGAGCGCTCCACGCCCGCCCCGAGCGAAGCGGAGACGGTCCCCGTCGAGGCCTGGGGCGGCGACCCCTCCCGCACGGCGCTCCGGGCACGGCGGGCGTTCCTGCTGATGCTCGTGGGGGGCGTCACGATCCTCTTCCTGGTGATGATCCGGCGCTTCCTGGTCGCCATGATCCTCGCCGGGGTGTTCGCGAGCATGTCCCGGGGGACGTACCTGTCGCTCGCCCGCGCGCTGCGGGGGCGCCATCGACCCGCCGCCATGCTCACGGTCGTGGGGCTCCTCCTCCTGATCGTCGTGCCGGTCGGCGCCTTCCTCGCGCTCGTGGTGGCGCAGGCGATCGACGTGGCGTCGGCCGCGGCCCCGTGGATCCGGGAGCAGGCGGGCCGCTGGGAGGAGCTGGGGGAGCGGCTCGAGCAGCTCCCGGTCATCGGCCCGATCCTCCCGGAGCGGGAGGCGCTCGTGGCGCGGGCCGCCGATTTCGCCGGGACGGCCGGGACGTTCCTCGTGAACAACCTCGGCACGGCGACCAGCCTCACGGTGGGCGTGATCCTGCAGCTCTTCGTGATGCTGTACGCCGTCTACTTCTTCCTTCTCGACGGCCCGCGGATCCTGCGCCGCATCCTCCACCTCGCGCCGCTCGAGGACGAGAGCGAACAGAAGCTCATCGAGCGGTTCGTCTCGGTCACGCGCGCGACGATCAAGGGATCGATCCTCGTGGGGCTCATCCAGGGAGCGCTGGCAGGGGCGCCGTTCTTCGTGCTCGGGCTCCCCGGCGCGGCCTTCTGGTCGACGGTGATGGCGGTGCTCTCGATCATCCCGGTGCTGGGCTCCGGCCTGGTCTGGGCGCCCACGGCGGTCATCCTCGTCGCCACGGGCCAGGTGGGCGCCGGGATCGGGCTCGCGGTGTGGGGGATGCTCGTCGTCGGGACCGTCGACAACTTCCTGCGCCCGCGCTTCGTGGGCCGGGACACGAAGATGCACGACCTGCTCGTGCTCCTCTCCACCTTCGGCGGGCTCGCGATGTTCGGGATCCTCGGGTTCATCGTGGGACCGATCGTGGCGGCGCTCTTCCTGACGCTCTGGGACCTGTACGCGGTCGCGTTCGGCGAGCTCCTCCCGGAGGTTCCGGAGCCGGCCGACGAGGGCATCGGCTGAGCCGGCGCCGGGGACCTGCCGACGCCGGACCGCCGCGCTACCTTGACCATCTCGCGGGCGGAGACGCCGGTCCGCCCGCCGTCGAACGCCCGAACGCCAGGAGTCGTGCCATGGACGTGACCCGTCGTGATTTCGCCTCCCTCGTCGCCGGCGCCTTCGCCGGCGTGCTCCTGCCGCGGCCGCTCCGGGGCCTCGAGGGCCTCGCCGGGGCGCCCGGGGCCGCGCGCCAGGCGGCCTACTTCCAGTGGCAGCGGGTCGGCGACCGGGTGCACGTCGCGATGGGGGGTGGCGGGAACACGCTCCTGTACGCCGGATCGGGCGCGGCGCTGCAGAGCGACGGCAAGAACTTCGGGCTGGGACGCATCCTGAGGCGCGAGGCGGAGGCGCAGGGCGCCAGAGTCACGTGGTTCGTGAACACGCACCACCACGCCGACCACTCGGGCGGCAACGACGGCTTCCAGGACGTCGAGCGGATCGCGCACGGCAACGCGCGCCCCCGGATCGTCGCGACCGCCGAGGACAACCTGGAGCGCGCGCGGGAGACGCTCCCCCGGACGCTCCAGCAGCTCCGCGAGCAGGGGGCGCCCGCCGCCGCCCTCGCGGACGTCGAGGCGATGCTCGCCGAGCTCGGCGATCTCTCGCCGGCGGCGTTCGCGCCGACGGAGACGTTCGACCGGGAGCACGAGATCCGGGTGGGAGAGGGGCCGGTGGAGCTCCGCTGGGCGAGCCGAGGCCACACGGACGGGGACGCGTTCCTCTACCTGCCGCAGGAGAACGTCCTGCACGCGGGTGATCTGCTCTTCCACGGCCGCCACCCCTTCGTGGACGTCTCGTCCGGGGCCACGCCGGAAGGCTGGAAGCGGTGCGTCGACGCCATGGTCGCGCTGTGCGACGGGGAGACCGTGGTGATCCCGGGCCACGGGGAGCTCACGGACCGGAACGGACTCGCGGCCCAGAAGACGTACTTCGAGCGCCTCGAGGAGCTCGTGGGCGAGGCGATCCGCGAGGGCCGCAGCCGGGAGGAGATCACGCGGATCGCCCCGGCGGACCTGGCCTCGCTCGCCGCCGCGGACCGGATGCTCCCGGCGAACCTGGGCATCGTGTACGACGAGATGCAGGGCGGCTGAGCTCCGGCGCCCGCGTCATCGCCGCCGTCGCGCGTCGGAATCCGGCGGCGCGGCGGCGGCCGGCGCGGGTGTCCCGGTGGAACGGATGTTGCCGCCGGGAGGAGGCGGCACGCCGTGGGCCGCGCACCGGCGTGCGGGCCCTCCCACCCCGAGGCGACATGGCGCTCTCTCCGCACTTCGCCCGCGTGGCCCTCGTGGTGGCGGTGACCTCGGCGTGCGGCCCGGCGGGCGAGACCGACTCCGACGACCCGGAGGGCGAGGCGGCGCGTGCGGCCGACGCCGGCCCACCGGGTGCGGCCGAGCTCGCGGGGCGCATCGTCGAGCGCTTGGAGTCCCTGGACGATCCGTTCCTGGATACGCTCTACGGCGCGGATCCGCGGCCGCTCTGGGTGGACACCGCCGGGCCGCGCCCGGTCGTGAGCGCCGCCGTCGAGGCGTTGCGTGCGGCGCCCGAGGAGGGGCTGCCCGCCCGGCGCTACCAGCTGGACGCGATCGGCCGTCTCGTGGCGCGCGCGGACCCCGGCGGGGCGCCGGCCGGGGCGAGCCCCGCGGGGGGACGCCAGCCGGGTCCCGGTGGGCGCGATGCGGCGGGGCCCGGGCGCGCCGAGCTGCTGGCGGAGCTCGACGTCGCGCTCAGCCGCGCCGTCTCCCGCCTCGCCCGCGATCTCGCCATGGGTGCGCTCGCCTCCGTGGCCTTCGAGCACGAGTGGCTGCTCGACTCGCTCGACCGGCCGGTGCCCGCGCTCCCCCTCGCGGACGGGCCCGCGCTCCTCGAGCACGTGGAGGCCGTGCGCCCGCGCGCGGAGCAGTACGCGCGCCTCGTCCCCGTGCTGGCCGACCTGCGCGCCCGCGCCGCGGGCGGCGGATGGCCGCGGGTCGACGCGGACGGAGCGGTCCTCTCGCGCGGCGCAACGGACCCCGCGGTGGCCCGGCTGCGGGCACGGCTCGAAGCGAGCGAGAATCCCGAGGAGCGGCGGCTGGCAGGGGAAGGGCGGGGGCGGCCCGAGCTCTTCGACGCGGCGCTCGCGAGAAGCCTCACGGCCTTCCAGGAGCGGCACGCGCTCGTCGCCGACGGGGTGCTCGGTCCGCGCACCGCGGATCTCCTCGACGCCCCCGTGGAGACGTGGATCGACGAGGTCGAGCTCGCGCTCGAGCGGTGGCGGTGGCTTCCCGCGGAGCTCGGCGCGACCGCCGTGGTCGTGAACACCCCGGGCCGCCTGGTGCACGTGCTCGAGGACGGGCGCGAGCGGCTGGCCCTGAAGGCCATCGTGGGCCGGCGCGACTGGCGGACGGCGCTCTTCCAGTCCCGCATGGAGGAGATCGTCGTGAACCCCTTCTGGAACGTCCCCGAGGGGGTCATGCGCGCCGAGACGCTCCCGCGCCTCCTGCGCGACCCGGCGTACCTGGTGGACGCGGACCTCGAGATCGTGGACACCACCTTCGAGCAGGTCCTTCCTCTCGACTCGGCGGTGCGGGCCTGGCGCCCTCCGCCGGGGCTTCCGCCGCTCGGGCCGGACGGGCCGCTGCCCGCTCCGGGGGCGGCACCGTCGCGTCCGCCGGTGCCCGGCGTCCCGCCCGCGCACGCCGGGCTCGCGCGGCTGCTGGGGGTCGATTCGGTCGCCGTCGACACGCTCGTGCTCGAGTCGATGGCGGGTGTCGATTCCCTGGTGGTCGACTCGCTGGCCGCCGGAAGCTTCGACTACCGCTTCCGGCAGAGGCCCGGCCCCGACAACGCGCTGGGGCGGGTGAAGTTCCTCTTCCCGAACCGCTTCGACGTCTACCTCCACGACACGCCCCGGGAGGAGCTGTTCGACGAGCGGATCCGCACCTTCAGCCACGGCTGCGTGCGGGTCGAGCGACCGCTCGAGCTGGCGCATCTCCTCGTCGCGCGTGCGTCCGGCCGGAGCCCCGGCGCGGTCGACTCGTTGCTCGCCACGGGCCGCACGCAGTCCATCCGGCTCGAAGAGCCGGTGGCGGTCTACATCGTGTACCAGACCGTCTGGGTGGACGAGAACGGCGTGCCGACCTTCACGCCCGACGTGTACCTGCGGAACGGCGAGGCGCTCCGCGCGTGGGGAGAGCTGGTGGAGCGGGCCGGCGCCGAGGCGAATGCCGGCGAGCGCGGGCGACCGGTCCGCCCCGCCGTCGCGGTCGAACCGCGCGCGCAGGTCCAGGACGTGGGGGGGCTCGGCGGCGTCTGAGCGCGACGCGCGGCTTGCGCACAAGGCGCGCGGCGCATTTGTTACCTGCAATTCGCATCGTCGGGACCCGGAGATCCGTGGGAGACCTTCGGCGGGCCCGGCCGCCCGTCCCCGAGCCGTGTCCGGCTCTACCCGTGTGGTCAGCCCGAGATGACGCGCAGCCCCAGCCTCTCCCGCCGGATTCCGCTGTTCCTCGCAGGGCTCGTGGCGCTCGTGCTGGGCGCCGCGGGGGTGGTGGAGTGGATCTACCTCCGGCGTCTCCTCGTACGCGAGAACGAAGCGCGCCTGGTCGGTGCCACGACTCTGATCTCGGAGCTCCTGGCGACGCAGCTCGCCGAGGGCACCAGCGAACTGCGCTCGCGGGGCGACTCGCTCATCCGCGAGGCCCTGGCCGACCCCGGCCTGGAGGGCGGGTACGAGCGGGTCCTGCTCGCGGCGCTCTCGGGACGCCCGCAGGCGCGCGGCGTGTGGATCCTGGACGGGGACGGCGCGTGCCTCGCCTCGAGCGGCCCGTCGGACGTGGGTGTCGGCGCGGAAGCGGCGATGGAGGTCGTCGCGTCCTGTCCGGCGGCGATCCTGGGGGGAGCCCCGCCGGACGGACCGCTCGTGGGAGAGATCTTCGCGGCGGGAACCGAGGCCCGCTACCGCGTGACCCTGCCGCTCGAGGCTGGGTCGGACCGCGTGGTGATCGTCTTCGAGGATGCGCTGGGCTCCGCCGAGGCCGGCCGCCTGATCTCGTCCCTGGTGGCGCCGGACGCCTCGCTCCTCCTGGGGAGCGAAGCCGGCGTCTGGTCGGACCTCGGGCGCGTGGTGGCCGAGGACCTGCCCCTCCAGCCGGAAGCGGGCGCGGCCCGTTTCGTGCGGGACGGCGACGAGCGGATCGGCGTGGCCCGGACCGTCGCGGGAACGCCGTGGGTGGCGGCGATCCACCGCGACGCGGACGTGGTGCTCGCGCCGAGCCGCACGTTCGCGTGGTGGAGTCTCGGCTTCGGCACCGTGATCCTGCTCGTGAGCGCGGCCGCGGGGTGGGCCGGCAGCGTGCGGGTGACCCGGCCGCTGACGTCGCTCGCGCGCGGGGCCGCGGCGATCGCGGGCGGGGAGTACGGGCGCCGCGTCGTGGTCGACCGGGACGACGAGATCGGGCGGCTCGCGGCGTCGTTCAACTCGATGGCGGAGCAGGTGGAGCGTGATCAACAGGTGCTCGAGGCGCGCGTGGAGGACCGCACCCGCGGGCTCAGGGAGGCCCTCGACCAGCTGCACGAGGCCCAGGAGGAGCTCGTGCGCAAGGAGCGGCTCGCCACCATCGGACAGCTCGCCGGCGGCGTGGGCCACGAGCTGCGCAATCCGCTCGGCGTCATGACCAACGCGGTCTACTACCTGCAGGCCACCCAGGAGAACCCGCCGCCGGCGGTGGTGCGATACCTGGGGATCCTCCGGGAGCAGATCTCCGTGGCCGAGAAGATCGTGTCGGACCTCCTGGACTACGCCCGGGTCCGGGCCCCGGAGCGTGCGCCGGTCGAGCTGGAGGGCCTGGTGCGGGAGGTCCTCGCGCGGACGCGGGTGCCCGAGGGGGTACGGGTCGACGTAGCGATCGATCCCGGTACGCCCCCGGCGCTCGCGGACCGCGTCCAGGTCGCCCAGATCGTGCAGAACCTGGTCGGCAACGCCATCCACGCCATGGAGGAGGCGGGGGGCACGCTCGCGCTCGCCGCCACGAGCGAGAACGGGGAGGTGACGCTGGAGGTCCGCGACACCGGCGTGGGGATCGAGCCGGACGAGCTCCCGCGCGTGTTCGAGCCCCTGGTCACGTCGAAGGCCAAGGGGATCGGGCTCGGGCTGCCGGTCTCGCGCTCGTTCGCCGAGGCGAACGGGGGGCGGCTCACCGCGTCCAGCCAGCCGGGGCGGGGGAGCACGTTCCGCCTCGTGCTCCCGGCGGCCGCGGCGGACGTGGAGGCGCACGCGTGAGCGGCCGGGTGCTGGTCGTGGACGACGATCGGGACATGGTCACGACCCTCTGCGACATCCTGTCGCTCAAGGGATGGACCGCGGAGGGGGCCCACTCGGGGGAGGAGGCGCTCGTACGGGCCCGCGAGCGGAAGCCCAACCTCGTGCTCATGGACATCCGCATGCAGGGCATGAACGGCGTGGACGCGCTCCGCGCGCTGCGCCGGGAGCATCCCTCGCTGCGGGTCGTGCTCATGACGGCCTACTCGGCGGCGACGCTCGTCGACGAGGCGCGCGAGGCGGGCGCCCTGGACGTGCTGCGCAAGCCGATCGATCCCTCCGCGCTGTTGACGTTCCTCGCGCCCATGGCGGACACGAGCCGGCGCGTGGTCGTGTTGGAGGACAATCCCGCGTTCCTCGAGACCCTCTCGGAGGCGGTGGAGGAGGCCGGATTCGAGGTGCACCGGGCGCTGTCCCTCGCGGAGGCGCTCGACGGGCTGCACGAGCGCGGAGCCGCGGTCGTCCTCATGGACATGGTGCTCCCGGGCTCGGAGCCGGACGAATGCGTCTGGGCCATCCGGGAGGCGAGCCCGTCCGTCATGTTCGTGCTCTACAGCGGGCATCGCGAGGCGCTCGCGCGCACGAAGGCGCGGGTGCCGGGGGAATGGGTCTGCGCCTGTCTGCAGAAGCCGTTTCCGATCGAGACCCTGATCCGGACACTCGATGATTGCACCTCCTGAGTCCGGCGGGCGCGTGCTCGTCGTCGACGACGACGAGCTGCTCCTCGAGACCCTGTCCGACATCCTCGGGCTCCAGGGCTACGAGGTGGAGACCGCGCAGCGGGGGGCCGAGGCGCTCGACCGGGTGCTCGGCACCCCGGAGCCGCCGCTCGTCGTGCTGTTGGACGTGGGGCTGCCGGACGTGTCGGGGCTCGAGATCGCCGAGCGGATCAACAGCGAGGACCCGGTGACCCAGGTGGTCATCCTGACCGGGGACGCGAGCCTCGAGTCCGCGATCGGCGCGGTGCGCGCCTCGAGCGTGGACTACCTGGTGAAACCGGTGGAGCCCGCGCGGCTCTTCGAGACGATCGGACGCGCCTCGGAGCGGGCGCTGCGGCGCTCGGCCGAGACGGCGCTGGAGCGGGAGCGGCGCCGGCGGTCGGAGATCCTGGAGGCGAGCCCGGTGGGCTTCGCGGTGCTCGCGGCGGACGGCGCCACCGAGTACGTCAACGAGGTGGGCCGGCGGCTCCTGGGCTTCCGCGACGGCCATCCCGATCCTGCCCTGGTGGGCCACGTCGAGCGATGGCTCGCGGGGCTTCGCCGGCGCGGGGCGGGGGAGGCCGACGCCCTCGACGAGGTCTACCGTCCGCCCGGCGGGGAGGAGCGGATCCTCTCGTGCCGGCTCCGCGTGCTCCGCACGGCCGAGGGGGTCGAGGAGGGAGCCCTCTTCGCCTTCACCGACGTCACCGAGAGCCGGAGGGTGGAGGAGCGCCTGCGGCAGACCCAGAAGCTGGAGGCGCTGGGCCGGCTCGCGGGCGGCGTCGCGCACGACTTCAACAACCTCCTGACCGTGATCCTCGCGCACGCGGACCTCGTCGCCGCGGACCTGGACGAGGGATCGGAGCACCAGGCCGATCTCGAGGCGATCCGCGAGGCGGCGACCCAGGCGGCCGAGGTCGCGGGCCAGCTCCTCACCTTCAGCCGCCGCGAGCCCACCCGCCTCGAGGCGGTGGACCTGAACTCGATCGTGCGCGGGCTCCACGGCCTCCTCACGCGCACCATCGGGCGCGGGATCACGATCGACGCGGACCTCGACCCCCGGCTCCCGCCCGTCGCCGCCGACGCCGGGCAGCTCCGGCAGGTCGTGATGAACCTCGCCGTGAACGCGCGCGACGCGATGGAGCGGGGCGGCGGCGTCCTCACCTTCCG
>CAZOYA010000107.1:0-12070 GCA_964583815.1 uncultured Gemmatimonadaceae bacterium
TCGATCTGCGGGCGGAAGCCCATGTCGAGCATCCGGTCGGCTTCGTCGAGCACCAGGTAGCCGACCGCGCTCAGGTCCACGCGGCCCGCCTGGATGTGGTCGATGAAGCGCCCGGGCGTGGCGACGATGACCTCGAATCCCTTCTGCAGCGCCTCGATCTGCGGACCGTAGCCGACGCCGCCGAAGATCGCGGCGGCGCGGATCTTCGTCCCCTTCGCGAGCATCTCCGTGTCCTCGGCGACCTGCTGCGCGAGCTCGCGCGTGGGGCAGAGCACGAGGATCTGCAGCCCGCCGCCGGCCTTCACCCGCTCGAGCCCCGGAATCATGAAGGCGCCGGTCTTCCCGGTGCCCGTCTGCGCGATCCCCACCACGTCGGAGCCCCGGAGGCCGGGCGGGATCGCCTTGCGCTGGATCGGCGTCGGAACGGACCAGCCGAGGGCCTCGACCGCGGCGAGACGCTCGGGCGAGAGTCCGAGGTCGGCGAAGCGCGTGGATTCCAAGTCTTTCGTCCTGCCTGATGGGTTCTCGGGCGCGCGGGACCCGCGCGGGAACGGGCGCGGCGGGCGCCGCTCCGGGGCCCGGCGTCCCACGGGTCGTGAGCCCGCGGCCGGGCCCGGCCTTCCGTGAAGGTAACGAGCTTCCCGCCGGAGCGTGTAGAATGTCCCGGGCTCCGGGCGCGCCCGCCACCGCACGCGGGCCGGGTGGTCCGGAGCATGCTCCCGAAACCCGACGACTCAGGACCCGTCTCCCGAACCCGCCAGGATGATGGACGAAGCCCAGGATTCCGAGCGCGTCTCCGTGCTCTTCGTGTGTCTCGGCAACATCTGTCGTTCCCCGCTCGCCGAGGGCGTGTTCCGCGACCTGGTGCGCCGGGCCGGCGTCGAGGAGCGCTTCGTCATCGAGTCGGCCGGCACCGGCTCGTGGCACGTGGGCGAGCCGCCGGACTCGCGCGCCACGCTCGTCGCCGAGCGCTACGGCGTCGCGCTCGAGAGCCGCGCGCGCCAGATCACGGTCGAGGATCTCGGACGCTTCGACTGGATCGTCGCCATGGACCGCGAGAACCTCGGCGTGCTCGAGCGGATGGCGGCCGAGACCGGCTCCGCGGCCCGCGTCCATCTGCTCCGGGAGTTCGACCCGGACGCGGACGGGGACGAGGTCCCGGACCCGTACTACGGGGGCGCGAGCGGCTTCGAGACGGTCTACGAGATGATCCGCCGCGCCGCCACGGGGCTGCTGGACCGGATCCTCGCCGAGCCGTGACGCTGCCGGCCGCCGTCCGCGAAGCGGTCGAGGCGTCGCTCGAGGGACGCGCGCGCGAGCCGCGGATCGTCGAGGCGTCCCGGGTCGGGGGCGGCTGCATCCATCAGGGCACGCGGATCACGATGGCGTCGGAGGAGCGCTACTTCCTCAAGTGGAACCGGCGCACGCCGCCCGGGATGTTCGAAGCCGAGGCCGAGGGGCTGCGGGCGCTCCGGACCGCCGCGGCGGGGCATGCCGTCGTGCCCGAGCCGCTGGCATGGCGGGACGGGCCGGGCGAGGAGGACCCCTCGTGGCTCCTGATGGAGTACGTGGAGCCGGCCCGCACGGGCCCCGCCGGCGCCGCGCTGGGGGAGGCGCTCGCGCGGGTGCACGCGGCCGGGTCGGCGCTCGCGGAGGCGGTGGCCGCCGCCGGGCGCGGAGGAACGAGCCGGTCCGCCGGACCGGCCACCGGCGACCCGGCCCGGAGCGAGCCCCGGGACGCCGGCGCCCCCGCGATCTTCGGCTGGACGCGCGACAACTGGATCGGCGCGCTCCCCCAGCCCAATACGCCCGGGCCCCACTGGGGCGCCTTCTGGCGGGACCGTCGTCTCCGCCCGCAGCTCGAGCGGGCGCGCGCCGCGGGCCGCCTGCCGGACGACGTCTTCGACCGCGCGGCCGAGGCCGGCGCCGCGGTGCTCGACCGGGTGCGGCGGCCCGAGCTCCTGCACGGCGATCTCTGGAGCGGGAACACCTTCACGGCCGCGTCCGGCGCGCCCGTCCTCGTGGATCCGGCGGTGGCGCTCGGCGACGGCGAGGTCGACCTCGCCATGAGCGAGCTGTTCGGTGGCTTCGGCGCAGACTTCCACCGGGCCTACGACGAGCGGCGTCCCCTCTCCGACGCGTACGACGCCTTCGCGCGCGACCTCTACCAGCTCTACTACCTGCTCGTCCACGTGAACCTCTTCGGCTCCGGGTACGAGCGACCCGCCGGCGAGGCCGCGCGGCGGGTCGTGGCGGCGCTCCGGGGCTGAGGGCGCCGGGGTCGCGGGTACGCGCCTCAGGCCCCCGCGCGCGCCCCCACCATCAGCGAGATGCGCTCGAGCGCCTCCAGCAGATCCTCGTCCGAGGCGGCGTAGCTCATCCGTGCCCACCGGTCGTCCCCGAACGCGGCGCCGGGCACGAGCGCGACTCCGGCCCTCTCGATGAGCCGCGAGCACCACGCGGTGGCGTCGCGCTCCTCGCCCTCGAAGAACGCGTCCACGCGGAAGAAGACGTAGAAGGCCCCCTGCGGCTCGATCAGCCGGACCTCGGGGAAGAGCTCGCGCATCTTGCCGACGACGAGGTCGCGACGGCGCCGGAACGCCTGGCCCATCTCGCGGATCGCGCGCTCCGAGCCCTCCACGTCGCGGTACGCCTCGAGCGCCGCGAGCTGCGTCGGCGTGGCGGGGTTCGAGGTGATCTGGCTCTGCAGCGCCGTGAGCTTCCGCGCCACCTCGGGCGTCGTGTAGGAGAAGCCCAGACGCCAGCCCGTCATCGCGTGGCTCTTGGAGAGGCCGTCGATGAGCACGTGGGGTCCGAGGTCCTCCGGATCGAGGTCGAGGATCCCCGGCGCGGGGCGCATCTCGTCCGCGTGGTGGATCGTCCGGTAGATCTCGTCGCTGATGAGCCAGACCCCCCTGTCCCGGGCCCAGCGCGCGATCGCGCGGATCTCCTCGAGGTCGTAGACCGCGCCCGTGGGGTTCGAAGGCGAGTTGAGGACGAGCCCCCTCACCCGGTCCGTCGCCACCCGCTCGAGATCCTCGGGGCGCACCTTGAACTCCCGCTCCTCCGGGCCCGCCACGATCCGCGGCTCGGCGCGGGCGAGCAGCACGAGATCCGGGTACGTGGTCCAGTACGGCTGGAGCACGATCACCTCGTCGCCCGGTCCGAACAGCGAGAAGATCACGTTGAAGAGCGCCTGCTTCGCGCCGGCGCTGACGACGACGCCTTCCCAGCTCTCCTCGCGGCCCGAGCGCTCGGAGAGCCGCTCCGCGATCGCCTTGCGGAGCTCGGGGAGCCCGGGGGCCGGCGTGTAGCGGGTGCCGCCCGCGCGGATCCCCGCGATCGCGGCATCCGAGATGAAGGAGGTCGTGTCGCAGTCCGGCTCGCCCGCGCTCAGGTTGATGATGTCGCGTCCCTCGGCCGCGAGGCGGCGTGCGAGGGCGCTGACGGCCATCGTCGCGGAGGGCTTCAACTTCTCGATGTTCGCGCTGAACGACATCCGGGCCTCGACAGGGCGTGGGGAACGGTCGCGGGAGGGGCGGGTCGTGAATAATGCGATGCGCGGCACCGGCGAGGAAGCGCTTCCAAGGCTCGACGGGTCGGGTGGCGCGTCTCCGCCCTTGCCGCGCCGCCCCGCCCTCGCCACGGTCCGCCACGCGCTGCCCGCGCGCTCCCCGATCCGGCCACGCCGACATGACCGCACGCTTCTATTTCGACCTCGTCGACCCGATCTCGTTCCTCGTCGAGCGGGAGCTCCGCGCGATCGAGGCGGAGGACGGGATCGTGGTGGAGCGGGTCGGGGTGGAGCTCCGTCCCGCACCTGCTCCGCTCGCGGCCCCCGACGACCCGGAATGGGCGGGTCGCTGGGCGGAGGCCCGCGCGCTCGCCGGGGAGCTGGACCTGGTGCTGCCGCGGCCCCCGTTCGTGCCTTCGAGCCGCAAGGCGCACGAGCTGCTCCTGCACGCCCGCGCGGACGGGAGCGCCGACGCCCACGCCGTCCGCGCCGCGACGTTCCGGGCCTTCTTCCGGGAGGAGCGGGACATCGGGCGCGTGGACGTGCTCGTGGAGATCGCGCGGGCGCACGGGCTCGATCCCACGGAGACGAAGGCGGTCCTCGACGTGGATCGCTACGCCGAGGAGGTGATCGCGCGCGGCCGCGACGCCGTGGCGCGAGGCGTGGCCGGGATCCCGTGGCTCGAGCGGGACGGTGGGACACTCCGGGGCTTCCACAACCGGAGCGCCCTCCGCACCTTTCTGCTCCCGGCGTCCTGAGCGTCGGGTCCGACCTCACCCGCACCCCCCGCATCATGGCCGGCTACGAACGCAAGACCGCGCTTTCGCCCGCGGAAGTGCTCGAGCGCGCCGAGCGCGCGCTGCCCGAGCTCGTGGGCGTGAAGAAGGGCAAGGCGTCCGATCACGGAGCCACCTTCAGCGGCGAGGAGGGCACGGTGACGCTCTCCATCCACCGCCACGGACCCTACACCTCCGTCGTGGCCAACACCGACCGGCTCCGCACGTCCCGGCTCGACTACGAGGTGCAGCGGTTCCTGAACCTGCTTCCGTACGAGCCGGGCGACCGGGGCATGCTGCGATCCGACGAGCCGATCTGACGTCGGTCGCTCCCCTCCGCCGAGACAAGCCCACCGTGGAATCCTTCGAAGACCTCGACCTCGGACCCGAGCTCGTGGAGGCGCTCGCGTCCGAGGGGATCGAGCGGCCGACCCCTCTCCAGGAGGCCGCCGTCCCGGTCCTGCGGAAGGGCAACAACGCCGTGCTCGCGGCCGGGCCGGGGAGCGGCGTGCTCGTGGCGTGGGCCGCCCCGCTCCTCGAGCGCGTGCCCGCGGGGCAGGCGCACGCCCGCGTGCTCGTGATCGAGCCCGACCGGGAGGCCGCGCTCCGTGTCGCGGAATCCGTCGCGCGGCTCGCCCGCCACACCGGGCACTCGGTGGCGGCGCTCGGCTCCTCCTGGGTGCTGCACGGCCACGCGCAGGTGCTCGTGGGCACGCCCGAGGAGATCCACGAGGAGGTGCGGGCCGGGCGCGTCTCGCTCGACGCGCTCGAGGCGCTCGTCGTGGACGGCGCGGCGGCGATCGAGCGGCTGGCCGGGCTCGAGGCGGTGGAGCGCCTCCTGCCCTTCGTGCCGTCGACCGCCCAGCGGATCGTCGCGGCGCTCCCGCTCACGCCGGGAATCCGGGACTTCGCGGAGCGGCACCTGCGGCGGGCCGTCACGGTTCCGCCGCCCTACGATCCGGGAGGCTCGCCGACGCGGGGGGAGCTCGCCTACCGCGTGGTCTCGGAGCCCGTGGAGGCCGCGCTCGTCGACGCGGTGGACGCGCTCCTCGAGGGCGGCGCGCGCCACGTGCTCGTCTTCACGCGCGGCGAGGATCGCGCCGCGGACATCGGCGACCACCTGACACTTCGCGGATATGTCGCGGGGGCGCCGGGCGACGAGGCGGTCCCCGTCTGGCTCGGCGTCGACGCGCTCGAGGCGCGCGCGGCGCTGCAGGGGGGCGAGGACGTGGCCGTGGTCAGCTGCGACGTCCCCCCGGACGCCGACACGCTGGACCGACGGCACGGGATCTCGGGGGGCGGGCTCGCCCTCGTGCTCCCGCGCGAGCAGGCGCACCTGCGGGACGTCGCCCGGCGCGCGGGCTACACGCTCAAGGCCACCCCCGCCCGACCGGCCCTGGCGGCCGCGGACGCGCTGCGGAGGACGCACGAGGCGCTCGAGGAGGCGCTCGAGTCGGAGGACGTCGCCGCGTACCTGGTGGCGCTCGAGCCGCTGTTCGAGCGGCACGATCCGGCGGAGATCGCCGCCGCCGCGGTGGCGCTGCTCCGGCGGCGCGCGCCCGCCGCGCCCGGCGGAGCCACCGCCGCGGTCCGGGCGGATGCCGCGGCGGGGGCGGCCGGGGCGGCGCGCGGCGGCACGCCGACCTGGGCGAAGCTCTTCCTGAGCGTGGGGAGCCGCGACGGGCTCACGCCCGGCGACCTGCTCGGGGCCGTCACCGGCGAGGCGAACGTCCAGGGAAGCGTGGTGGGGCGGATCGACATCCGCGAGAGCCACACGCTCCTCGAGGTGCACTCGGACGTGGCGCCGAAGGTGATCGCGGCGCTGAACGGCATCACGCTGAAGGGCCGCGCGGTGCGCGCGGACTTCGACCGCCCGCGCGGGCGCGGCGGCCCGCCCGCGGGCCAGCGGCGGCCCCGGACGCCCCGCCCCGAGCGGGGACGCGGTCCCTCGGGCTCCGCCGGCTGAGCTTCCCGGACGGCCCGGAGCGCCGGCGACTTCATCGGCCCGAGCGGAAAAGCGAGAGGGGCCGCGTCGCATCGCGACGCGGCCCCTCGCTCGTCTCGGCGGCTCCTGCGCGCCGCCCCGACCCCGTGACCGTGGTCCGGCCCGGGATCTCCTGGACTACTGGATGGAGTCCTTGAGGCCCTTCCCAGCGCGGAAACCGGGGGTCTTCGTGGCCGCGATCTGGATCGACTGACCGGTGCGGGGATTCCGGCCGGTGCGCGCCTTCCGCTGCTTGGCCTCGAACGTCCCGAAGCCCGTAATCTGGACGCGCGAGCCCTTCTTCAGCGCCTTCGAGATGACGCCGCCGTCCGGCGAGAAGAGGGCGTCGACCGCCCGGGCAGCGTCGGCCTTGGTCATGCCGGTGCTGCTGGCAAGCTCGTCCACGAGTTCGGACTTGTTCATCTGGCAGCTCCTATGGGAGTGGAAAGGATGAGGTCGCGGCCGGAGCCGCCCGTCTCCCGGGCCTCCGTGGAGCGCGCTCCGGAGAGTGGACGATCACTCGAAAAGCCGCTTGAAATCAAGCGATTCCGGGCCCGGTCGGTATGATAAACCAACGGTAAGCGTCGCCTTCGGGAGCGTCAAGGGAATCCTCTCACCCCGGAGAAGCCGCGCCGCAGGCCCGATTCGGAGCCACCAGGCCGAATCGGACGGTTGGGCGGCTAGGCTACGGACCGGCGCCTTCCCCTCCGGATCGCGGACCAGACGAACGCGACGATCGCACCGACCACCGCGAGCTTGAAGGCGAGCACGACGAGCCCGAAGAAGAGCCCGAAGAGGGGAAGAAGCAGGGCGAGGAGCGCCTTGAGCGCCACGAAGCCGGCGACTGCGGCCACGGTCACGGCGGCGAACGTCTTCACGTCTGGACTCCGGGAAGGGATTCGGCGTGGAAAGGACGCGCATCCCTACGGCGGGTGCGCGTCGCCGGTTTCGCGCGGTGCGGCCGCGCGCGGGGCCCCCGGAGGCCCCGGCGGGTCACTTGTAGCGGTACGTGACCCGACCGCGCGTGAGATCGTAGGGGGACATCTCGACCTTCACCCGGTCGCCCTCGAGCACCCGGATGTAGTTCTGGCGCATCTTGCCCGACAGATAGGCGAGCACCTCGTGGTCGTTCTCGAGCGTCACCCTGAAGGTCGCGTTGGGGAGCACCTCCGTGACGGTGCCCTCGATCTCGATCGCGTCTCTTGCCACCCGGTAATCCGTGGTTTTACGTGGAACTCTTCCCAGAACCGAACCTTACCGACGGCCGGGGGCGGAGGCAACGGGGCTCTTGCGTGCCTGAGACACCTGCATGGACCCCGGAGGAGCGGCGCCGGATCGAGCGCGAGGTGCGCACCCTGGAGCGCCCGCGCTGCCCGCGCTGCGACGAGATCCTGGACCTCCGACCGGTCCCCCCGCGGGACGACGTGGCCTACGTCCGCGACCGGGTGCTCGTGCTCTGTCCCCGGTGCCGCCGCACGCACGTCGTGGACCGCCGGGGGCCCCGGTAGGCGGTCGTGCTCGTCGGCTTGCCACCGCGCGCCGCGTTTGCACGCCGGGCCCGCACGCCCGAGCTTCGGAGCCGGACGCGCGCGCCGCGCGCATGCCCTCCGCCGACCATCCCCGACACCCATGACGACCCTCGGACGCCTGCTCGCCCTCCTCGCGACGTGCGCGACGGCCGCGCCCCTGCACGCGCAGGAGGCCGGGCGCTTCCCGAAGCTGGCGGAGCTGCCGGGCTCGACGCGCGCGATGGCGCTCGGCGGGGCGTACGTCATGGACGCCGGCGCCCCGGACGCGCTCTTCCAGCACCCGGCGCTCCTGCGGAACGCGAGCGGCCTCTCCGTGGACGTCCAGCGGTGGGGCGAGCGGGGGAGCGGAGCCGCGGCGGCCGCCGCGACGGGCTGGTTCGGCGGGCGCGTCGGCGTGGGCCTCGGCCTCCGCACGCTCCAGTACGGCGGGCCGGGCCCCGGCGACGGCGCGGCGCCCGCCGGACAGGCGCACCTGTTCGAGCCGGGCGTCACGCCGGTCTCGGAGCGCGTCGCCTCGCTGGGCTTGGCGGGTACGCTGTTCGACCTCTCCGTCGGGATCGCCGTGGACCTGGTGGAGGAGCGGATCGGCGGCGTGCGCGCCGGCGCCGCACTGGTCGACATCGGGCTCGCGCGGGAGATCGGCCCGGTGACCGCGGGCGTGACCGTGGAGGACCTCGGTCGCGAGATCCTCGGGCCCCGCGACGACCTGGCCCCGCGCTCGGCCCTGGTCGGGGTCGGCGGCTACGGCTGGGAGGTGGGCTTCCTGGACGTCGGCGCCGCCGCCATGGCCCGCTTCACGGACGATCGCGTGCGGTTCGGCGGCGGGGTGGAGCTCGGCTACTGGCCCCTCCGCGGGCGTACGTTCGTCGCGCGGGTCGGCGCCATGCGGACCGAGCCGGAGGACGACGCGCGCCCCTGGACGGCCGGCTTCTCCTACCGGGGGGACAGCCTCGTGCTGGAGTGGGCGTTCCAGCCGGTGCGGGGCGCCCCCGAGGGGGGGACGCACCGCTTCTCCGTGGGGTGGCACTGAGGGCATGAGGCCCGCCCGCCCGGTCAGCCGCCGGGCCCCTCGACCCGCGCGGAGAGGAAGCCCGGCTCGAGGTCGCTCAGCCCCACCTGGTCGATCGCGACCTCGCCGGCCTCCGTCCGATCGAAGACGAAGCGGATCTCGGCCAGCCGCCGGAGATCGAGCGCGGGCTCGAGCGCGGTGAAGTCGCGGAGCGGGATCGAGTAGGTCTGGAGGATCAGCTCCCAGGGATTCTGGAAGCGCTCGCGCTCCTCGTCCCGCCTCCGGAGCACCCAGGTCTCGAGCGGCCGGCGGATCGGGCCGTACCTGCCGAGCGCCACGCGCGCCGAGCGTCCGGCCGCGTCCACGACCTCGACCGTGAGGTCCATGGGTGGGAGCGAGTCACCGGCCGCCTCCCGCGCCTCCGCCCCGCGGCGGGCGTCGCCCGTGGTCCGCGTCCCGCCCCCGCCCCCGCCCGGAGAATCCGGAACCGTGCGCGTCGGCGCGAGCAGGAGGTCGAGCGTGTGATCGCCGTCCAGCCCCCATCCCGCCCCCAGCTCCGGCGGCAGCTCGATCACGTACCGGGGTGCGGCGTCGGAGGGGGCGCCGCCCCTCCGGTTCCAACCCACGAGCACGGCCTGGTTCTCCTGCGAGGCGGACGTGCTCGTGCGGTTGCTCGAGCGAAGGAGGAGCTCGGTCTCCCGCCAGCTCGCGAGCCCCTCGCCGCGGATGCGCACGCCGTGCTCCGTGCCGGAGGTGACGTCGATGTCCTCCTCGTAGCCGGCCAGGGGACGGAAGGCGCTCGTCTCGAAGCGCGTCACGTACATCGTCCTCGGCAGCCAGTCGCCGATGACGCGGTGGTCGCGGAAGATCGGCAGGTAGCGCCGGTCGTCCCGCAGCACCGTCTCGAGGAAGGCCGAGACGTAGATCTCGGCGAACCGGCGCTGCTCCTCCGGCGCGATGAGCGGCCGGAGATCCAGGAAGCGTCCGCTCCGAGGGCCCCCGTCGTGCGCGCCCCAGACGGTGTTCCACTGCCCGTGGTTCGCCCGGTAGACGTAGATCGCGGACTTGAAGTGGAACGCCTCGGGGTCGGTGAAGCGGAGCCGGTCGTAGATCCGGAGCCCGTGGAAGCTGGTGACGTCTCCGTCGTGCGAGCCGTGGAAGGTGAGGTAGCTCACGTCCTCCACCACGACCTTGCGGCCCGTCGGCAGGTACTGGCCGTCCACGGGCGCGATCGACACGATCCCGCGGATGTCGAAGCCGTAGTCGAAGGTGAGGGTGGCGTCGTCGGGGTAGTGCGTGAGGCGGTTGAAGGCGGCCGCGTTCGCCACGGCCTCGCCGCCCCGCGAGTGGCCGATGAGCGCGATCCGGCTCATGTCGACCTTCCCCTCGAAGGGGTTGCCCGGCTCCCGGTCGAAGCGCTCGAACGCGGCGAGGTGCTCGAGGAGGAACCAGCCGCGCGCGTCGTTCTCCTCGCGGATGCTCCCGTTCAGGAAGTTCTCGTCGATGCTCGCGAGGATGAATCCGCGGCTCGCGAGCAGCTCGCCGAGGTAGTCGTAGCCCGGATCGGAGAAGTCCTTCATGTCGTGGTTGCCGTGCACGACGAGCACGAGCGGGAAGGGTCCCTCGCCCTCCGGATACCACACGCGCGCGTTGAGCGGCATCGCCTCGGGCCCGAAGCCCCAGTACCCGTTGCGCTCCTCGGCGCTCTCGCCGAGGTCGACCAGCTTCGAGGCGTCGACGGTGCGCGTGCGGAACGCGACCGAGTCCCGGTACGCGGCGCGGTTGCGGTCCGTGCCGCTCCCGTAGATCAGCATGCGAACGGCGAACGGACCCCGCCGGCCCGGGTCCGGCGCCTCGAGCACGTGCTGCGCGAGCACGCGGGGCGCGTCGCTCGGGGACAGGCGGGGCGGCGGCGCGCAGGAGGAAGCGGCGCCGGCCGCGAGCGCGAGGAGCGCGCGGACGGGGACCCCGGCAAGCGGGCGTCGGCTCGGGGCGGGAGGTCGCATGCCGCCAGATTACGCCGCGCCCCGCGCCGTGACAAACGACGGGCGGGGTGCCGTCGGGCCGCCGCGCCGGTTAGGCTTCGGGAGCCCCGCCCGGCGGCGCGCCGCCGCGGCCCCGAGACGACCCGAGCCCGCATCGACATGGCCAACCCGACCGTCACCTTCGAGACCACGCACGGCACCTTCAAGGTGGAGATGTTCGAGGACGCGGCCCCGCGCACGGCCGGAAACTTCCTCAAGCTCGCGCGCGACGGCTTCTACGACGGCGTGCTGTTCCACCGGGTGATCGACGGGTTCATGATCCAGGGCGGCGATCCCACGGGGACGGGGCGCGGCGGACCCGGCTACACGATCGACGACGAGTTCGCCGAGGGGCTCCGGCACTCCGGCGAGGGCATCCTCTCCATGGCCAACGCCGGCCCCGACACCGGCGGCTCGCAGTTCTTCATCACGCTCGCCGCCACCCCCTGGCTCGACGGCCGCCACGCGATCTTCGGCCGGGTGATCGAGGGCATGGAGGTCGTCCGCGACATCGGGAAGACCGAGACCGGCGCGGGCGACCGGCCGAAGAAGGACGTCGTGATGGAGCGGGTGCGGGTCGAGGAGTAGCGGCCCGGCGAGGGGGCACGCGCGGGCGAGGACCGAGCGGCGCCCGGCCGCGCGACCCCCGCCCGCACCCGCCGGAACGCTACGGCGCCGCCGGCTCCAGCCGGCCGATCTCGTACCCCTGCGGAGGCTCCGCGCCGAGCAGGTGCCGCACGAAGTAGTCCCAGCGGCGCCGCATCATGTACGGCTCGTTCCCGAAGCCGTGTCCGCGGTTCGGGAACAGGAGCAGGTCGAAGTCCTTGTTCGCGGCGATGAGCGCGTCCACGACGAGCAGGGTGTTCTCCAGAGGCACGTTCGTGTCGGCGGTCCCGTGCGCGATCAGCAGCTTTCCCTGCAGCTTGTGCGCCTGGAGCTGGTTGGCCTGGTTGTCGTAGCTGGTGGTGCCGTCCGCCTGCTCCACCAGCAGCCCCTGCCACTTCTCGCCCCAGTCGTCCTCGTAGTTCCGGTTGTCGTGGTTGCCGGCCTGCGAGACCGCGACGTCGTAGAAGTCGGGGTAGCGGAAGATCGCGCCGGCCGCGGCGAAGCCGCCGCCCGAGTGTCCGAAGATCCCCACGCGCTCGTCGTCGATCCACGGGTGGCGCTCGGCGAGCTCGCGGATGCCGGCGATCTGGTCCGGCAGGCCGTTGTCGCCCATGTCGCCGTAGTACGC
>CAZOYA010000108.1:0-11926 GCA_964583815.1 uncultured Gemmatimonadaceae bacterium
TCACCGGGCGCGAGTTCGGCCGCGCGCGCAGGGACGGCGAGATCCGGCCTCCGGCCCTGACCAGCGCGTCCTAGGAGGGAGACGCCTACCAGGCGTGGCGCCACGAATTCCGCGGGCTCTTCCGGCAGGTGCTCGAGGAGAACCGGCTCGACGCGCTCTTCTTCCCGCAGTCCGGCGAGCCGAACCGCCCCATGGTCGAGGATCCGGAGCGGCCGGACTACAACCCGAACAACTGGGCCGAGCTCCCGAGCAACGTGGTCAACGACCTCGGCGTTCCCGTGGTGACGGTGCCGTTCGGGTACTACGACGACGGGACCCCGTTCGTGCTCGCGCTCATCGGTGACCTGTGGAGCGAGGCCGAGCTGCTCTCGTTCGCCTACGCGATCGAACAGGAGATGCAGGCCCGGCGCGCGCCCGTGCTGAGGGAGGCACCGAAGACGGCGCCCTGAGCGGGGCCGGAGGTGCTGTGCGCCCCGGCGCCCGGCGCCCGCTGCGGACCTCGCCGGCGGGGCCGCCGGGCGAGCGGTCCACCCGGGCGCCCGATTGATCCACGCTCCGGCGCGCCGGTAGATTTCCCCGGTCGGGCACCGCACGGGGCCCGGCGCGCCCTCGCGCGCACGGCGCCCGCGGGGCCCGGGCGGCGCGCAACGCAGGACAGCCGGAGGATCCGTGGCAGGTCACAACAAGTGGTCCAAGATCAAGCGCAAGAAGGCGGTCAACGACGCCAGGCGCGGCGCGCAGTTCACCAAGCTCATCCGTGAGATCACCGTCGCGGCCCGCGAGGGCGGCGGGGACCCGGAGTACAACGCGCGCCTCCGGCTCGCGGTGGACACGGCGAAGGCCGCGTCCATGCCGGACGAGAACATCGAGCGCGCGATCAAGAAGGGCACGGGCGAGCTCGAGGGCGTCTCGTACGAGGAGGTGACGTACGAGGGCTACGGACCGGGCGGCGTGGCCCTCTTCATCGAGTGCCTCACGGACAACACGAACCGCAGCGTGGCCGACGTCCGGCACGCGCTCGGCAAGCACGACGGGAGCCTCGGCACGGAGGGCTCCGTGGCCTGGCAGTTCGACCGGAAGGGCCAGATCGTGGTGGACGCCACGCGCCACGACGAGGACGCGGTGTTCGAGGCCGCGATCGAGGCCGGGGCCGCGGACGTGGAGCGGGACGGAGACGAGTTCATCGTGACCGCCGAGCCGGCGGACTTCACGGCCGTGCAGGAGGGGCTGCGCGCGGCGGGCATCGAGATCGCGTCGGCCGAGCTCACCCGCGTCGCCCG
This sequence comes from uncultured Gemmatimonadaceae bacterium, assembly GCA_964583815.1. Taxonomy (GTDB): domain Bacteria; phylum Gemmatimonadota; class Gemmatimonadetes; order Longimicrobiales; family Gaopeijiaceae; genus JAWLHJ01. Next base: position 1,281 of record CAZOYA010000108.1, read on the forward strand.
GAGCGAGGTGCCGGTGACCGGCAAGGACGCGGAGAAGCTCCTCCGGCTCCTCGAGATGCTCGACGAGCTCGACGACGTGCAGAAGGTCCACTCGAACGCCGACATCGACGAGTCCGTCCTCGCCGAGGCGATGTAGCGTCTTGCTCGGCCGGGCCGAGGTGGGGCGCACGCCGGTTCCCGCGACGCGGGGCGAGGGCGTCGTGGTGCTCGGCGTCGATCCCGGCACGGCCGTGACCGGCTACGGCGTGGTCGTCCGCATGGGGCGCGGGCAGGCGCGGCTCGTCGAGTGCGGCGTCATCCGCACCTCGCCGGGCGAGTCCATGGCGCGGCGGGTCCGCGAGATCTTCGAGGAGCTCGACGCCGTGCTCGAGCGCCACGCACCCGACGTGGTGGCGGTCGAGGACGTGTTCCACGGCAAGAACGCGCAGAGCGCCCTCAAGCTCGGGCACGCGCGGGGCGCGATCCTGCTCGCGGCGACGCTGCGCGACGTGCCGGTCGCCGAGTACGGGCCCCGCCAGATCAAGAAGGCCGTGGTCGGACACGGCAACGCCACGAAGGACCAGGTCGGCTACATGGTGCAACGCCAGCTCCGGCTCCAGACGCCGCCGGCCCCGGCCGACGCGGCGGACGGGGTGGCGGCGGCGCTCTGCCACTGCCTCATGGGATCGTTTCCGTGATCGCCCGGATCAACGGCACCCTCGTCGCCCGCCGTCCCGAGCGCGTCGAGATCGAGACCGCGGGGGGCGTCGTCTACGAGATCGACATCCCGCTGACCGTCTTCGAGCGCCTCCCCTCCGTCGGGAGCGCGGTGTCGCTCCGGACCGTCCAGGTCGTGACGGAGAGCTCGATCGCGCTGTACGGCTTCCACGAGCCGACGGAGCGCATGCTCTTCCAGCGCCTGCTCACGGCGTCGGGGGTCGGCGCCAAGCTGGCCATCGCGATGATGTCCACCTACACGGCCGAGCGGCTCGCGCGCGCGCTCGTCGAGAAGGACCTCGCCGCGCTCCAGCAGGTGAGCGGCGTCGGGAAGAAGAAGGCCGAGAAGATCGCGCTCGAGCTCGCCGACAAGGTCGAGGACCTGGCGATCGTCACCCCGGCCGGCCCGGACGGCGGGGCCGGAGCCGCGGGGGCGCGCGAAGCGGTGAAGGCGCTCGTCGCGCTCGGGTACTCCTTCGCCGACGCGGACCAGGCGGTGCGCGCGGTGCTCGCCGACGGCGTGCCGGAGAGCACGGACGCGCTCGTCCGGAAGGCCCTGGCGCACCGGATCCCGTAGCGGCCCGCTCGCGCCCCGGCGGCGCCGCGCCCCGATCGCGCCTCCGTGATAGATTTGCCGCCATGAGCGAGCGAACCCAGGTCACGACCCCCGAAGCGCTGGGCGACGACGAGAACGTCGAGCCCACGCTCCGACCGGAGCGGCTCGCCGAGTTCATCGGCCAGTCGAAGGTCCGCGAGGCGCTCTCGATCGCGATCGAGGCCGCCCGGGCCCGTCGCGAGCCGCTGGACCACGTGCTCTTCCACGGCCCGCCCGGGCTCGTCAAGACCAAGCTCGCCTCGCTCATGGCCCGCGAGATGGGGGTCAACATCAAGACCACGTCGGGCCCGATCCTGGAGAAGCCGGCGGACCTGGTCGGCATCCTGACGAACCAGCGCCGCGGCGACATCCTCTTCATCGACGAGATCCACCGCCTGCGCCCGATCATCGAGGAGTTCCTCTATCCCGCGATGGAGGACTGGCGGGTCGAGATCCGCCTCTCGGACGGCCCCCGGGCCGACACGATGACGATGCCCATCGAGCCGTTCACGCTCGTGGGCGCGACCACGCGGTTCGGCCTGCTCACGGCGCCCATGCGGGCCCGCTTCGGGATCGTGCAGCGGCTCAACTTCTACCCGCCGGACGAACTGGCGACGATCGTCTCGCGGAGCGCCTACATCCTCGGGGTGAAGGCGAACGCCGAGGGCGCGCAGGAGATCGCCCGGCGGGCCCGGGGAACGCCGCGGGTCGCGAACCGCCTGCTCCGCCGGGTGCGCGACTACGCCCAGGTGCGCGCGGACGGGCACATCGACCGCGAGGTGGCGCGCGCCGCGCTCACGCTGCTCGACGTCGACGAGTACGGGCTCGACGAGATGGACGCGCGCGTGCTGAAGACGCTCATCGAGAAGTTCGAGGGCGGGCCGGTCGGGCTCAACTCGCTGGCGGTGGCCATGGGCGAGGACGCGACCACGCTCGAGGAGGTCTACGAGCCGTTCCTCATCATGGAGGGCTTCCTCGCGCGCACGCCGCAGGGGCGCATCGCGACGCCCCGTGCCTTCCGTCGCTTCGGCTACACCATCCCCGAGTCGCTGAAGGACGCGCAGGGGACGCTGTTCACCCAGGAGTGAGCGGGGGCGGAGGGACGCGCGCGGAGGGGCGCCCGGTCGGAGACGGCGCGCTCCTGTCCGACTACGACTACGAGCTCCCGCCGGAGCGGATCGCGCGCTATCCGGCCGAGCGGCGGGACGAGAGCCGCCTGCTCGTGGTCCCGGCGCCCGGCGAGCCCCTCCGGCACCTCCGCTTCCGGGAGCTCGCCGACCTCGTCCCCGAGGGGGACCTGCTGGTCGTGAACGAGAGCCGCGTGCGTCCCGCCCGGCTGCTCGGCCGGAAGCCGACCGGGGCGCCCGCGGAGATCCTCCTCCTGCGACCGACCGAGGACGGGGACTGGATCGCGCTCGTCCGCCCGGGCGGCAAGCTCAAACCCGGCCGCCGCGTCGAGGTCGCGGACGATCTCGTCGTGGAGATCCTCGACTCCGCGCCGGGCGGCGGCCGCATCGTGCGGCTGCACGCCGCGGGGCCGGTGGAGGAGGCGATCGAGCGACACGGCCACGTGCCGCTGCCGCCGTACATCGATCGTCCCGACGAGACCCTCGACCGCGAGCGGTACCAGACCGTCTACGCGCGCGCCCCCGGGTCCGTGGCCGCGCCCACCGCGGGGCTTCATTTCACGCCGGAGCTGCTCGCGCGTCTCGAAGAGCGCGGGGTGCGCCGGGCCGCCCTCACGCTGCACGTGGGGATCGGGACCTTCCGGCCCGTCGAGGCGGAGGACCCCGACGAGCACGAGATGCACGAGGAGCGGTACGTCGTCCCGGAGGAGGTCGCCGCGGCCGTGAACGAGACGCGGGCCCGGGGCGGCCGCGTCTGGGCGGTCGGCACGACGACCGTGCGGACCCTCGAGGCCGCCGCGGACGAGGACGGCCGGGTGCGCGCCGGGTCGGGCGCCACCGACCTGTTCATCCGGCCGCCCTACCGGTTCCGCGTCGTGGACCGGCTCATCACGAACTTCCACCTCCCGCGCTCCACGCTCCTCATGCTGGTCGCCGCGTTCGGCGGCTACGCCCGCGTGATGGAGGCCTACCGGACCGCCGTGGCGGAGGGATACCGCTTCTATTCGTACGGCGACGCCATGGTGCTCCTCGGCGATCGATCCTGAGCGCGGGGCCCGCCCCATCGCACGCCGGACCGACGCCGGCGAGGGGTGGGCCGGCGCGCTCGCGTTACATTTCCCGGCCCATGTTCACCTACCGCCTCGACGCCACCGACGGCCGCGCCCGCGCCGGCCGCTTCACGACGCCCCGCGGCGTCGTGCACACCCCGGCCTTCATGCCCGTCGGCACGCTCGGCACCGTGAAGGGCGTGAGCACGGACGAGGTCGCCGCGCTCGGCGCGGAGATGGTGCTCGCCAATACCTACCATCTCTACCTGCGTCCCGGCCACGAGCTCGTGCGCGCGCTCGGGGGGCTCCACGCCTTCATGCGCTGGGACGGCCCGATCCTCACGGACTCGGGCGGCTTCCAGGTGTTCTCGCTGTCCCAGATCCGGCAGGTCCGGGACGACGGCGTGGTCTTCCGCAGCCACATCGACGGGACCGAGCACCTCTTCACCCCCGAGTCGGTCATGGACGTGCAGCGGGCGCTCGGCGCGGACGTCGTGATGGCGTTCGACGAGTGCCCGCCCGGGGGCGCCGACCGCGCGACCGCGGAGGACGCGAACCGTCGCACGCTCGCGTGGCTCGAGCGGTGCCGGACGCGCTTCCTGGAGCGCGCGGAGGAGCCGGACGGGCCCTGCCAGACGCTCTTCCCGATCGTTCAGGGGAACGTCTTCGACGACCTGCGGCGGGAGCACGCGCGGGCGATCCGGGGGATGGCCGGCTGGGACGGGTACGCGATCGGCGGGCTCAGCGTGGGCGAGGCGAAGGACGACATGTGGCGCGTCCTGGAGCTGCTCGACGGCGAGCTCCCGTCCGACCGGCCGCGCTACCTCATGGGCGTGGGCTATCCGGACGACCTGCTCGAGGCGATCGCGCGGGGGTGCGACATGTTCGATTGCGTCGCGCCCACGCGGAACGCGCGCCATGGCACTGCCTGGACGCGCGACGAAGGCCAGGTGAACTTGAAGGCTGCCCGCTTCCGGGAGGACCGTCGCCCCCTCGACCCGGGGTGCGACTGTCTCGCGTGCACGAAGTACGACCGGGCGTACCTCCGCCACCTGGTCGTCGCGTCCGAGCTCCTGGGGGTGCGGCTCGTTTCCATCCACAACCTCCGGTTCCTCGTCCGGCTCGCAGGAGAGGCCCGCGCGCGCATCGCCGCGGGCACCTTCGACGGCTGGAGGAGGGACTGGCTCCAACGCTACCGCCAATCCCGGAGCGAACGGTGACGCCACTCGCCATGCTGGCCGTGCCCCGCGAGGGCGGGAGCGCCGGGACGATCTTCTTCGTCCAGATGGCGCTGATCTTCGCGATCTTCTACTTCCTCCTCCTGCGCCCGCAGGCGAAGCAGCGCCAGCGTCACGACCGGATGCTCCGCGAGCTGAAGAAGGGCGACGAGATCGTGACGACCGGCGGCATCATCGGGAGGATCGTGCACGTGGAGGAGAACCGGCTCACCGTGCGCACGGCCGAGAACACGCGCCTCACGATCGACCGCGGCCGCGTGGCGACCGTCCTCGACCAGAAGGGCGAGGCGAAGGAGGAGTGACGTGACTGTCCGCGAGATCGTCCTCATGGGCGACCCGGTCCTCCGCGAACCCGGCGAGGAGGTGGAGGTCTTCGACGACGAGCTCCGTCAGCTCGTGCGCGACATGTTCGAGACGATGTACCACGCGGAGGGGATCGGCCTCGCGGCGCCCCAGATCGGGCTGTCGAAGCGGATCATCGTGGTGGACCTGCGCCGCGAGGAGCGGCCCGATCAGCGGGTGGCGATCGTGAACCCGCGGATCGCGTGGGCGAGCGAGGAGACCGAGCGCGAGGCGGAGGGCTGTCTGAGCATCCCCGGCCTCGAGGAGGTCGTCGAGCGCTCCGCCGCGGTGCGCGTCGAGGGCTTCGATCCCGAGGGGAACCCGGTCACGATCGAGGCGGACGAGCTCTTCGCGCGCGCGCTGCAGCACGAGATCGACCACGTCGAGGGGATCCTCTTCCTCGACCGGGTGAGCGCCCTCAAGCGGCGGATGCTCCTCAAGAAGTGGAAGAAGCTGCGGGCCGAGGAGGAGCAGGAGAAGTCGCGCGCCGGCGGGCGATGAGGCCCCGGTGAGGATCCTCTTCTGGGGCACGCCGGAGTTCGCCGTCCCCTCGCTCCGCGCGCTCTCCGACGAGGGCTTCGACATCGTGGGCGTGGTGACGCAGCCGGACCGTCCGGCGGGCCGCGGCCGGCGCATGGCGCCCTCGCCGGTGCGGCTGGTCGCGACCGAGGAGGGGCTCACCGTCCTCACCCCGGAGCGGCCGCGCGGCGAGGAGTTCCTGGAGCTGATCCGCGACCTGCGGCCGGACGTCTCGGTGGTGGTGGCCTACGGCCACATCCTCCGGCGCGAGGTGCTCGACGTGCCGCGCCTCGGCTCGATCAATCTCCACGCCTCCCTGCTCCCCGAGCTCCGGGGGGCCGCGCCGATCCAGTGGGCGATCGCGCGCGGGCACACCCGCACCGGCGTCACCGTCATGCGGATGGTCGAGGCCATGGACGCGGGCCCGATCCTCCACCAGGCGAGCGAGCCGATCCTGCCCGACGAGACGGCCTCCGAGCTGGCGGTCCGGCTCTCGGAGGTGGGGGCGGAGGCGCTCGTCGAGGGGCTCGCCCTCCTCGCCGCCGGCGCGGAGGAGGTCGAGCAGGACGAGACGCGCGCGACCTACGCGCCGAAGATCGACCGCGCGACGGCGCGGATCGACTGGACGCGGAGCGCCGCCGAGATCTCCCGGCACGTCCGCGCCATGGACGCCGTTCCGGGCGCCTGGACGATCTCGGCGGACAGCGCCGTGAAGCTCTTCCGGCCCGCGCCGCTCTCGGACCGGGACCTCCGGGTGCTCGGGGCGGAGGGCGGGGCGGGCGCGGCGCCCGGCGGCCCCGGGGTCGAAGCGGGGCGCGCCCCGGCGGGTCCGTCCGCCCAGGGGAACGGTGGCCCGCCCGCGCGCCCTCCGGGCCAGCCCGGCGAGGTGATCGGCGCGAGCGCCGAGAGCGGGATCGTCGTGCGGGCCGGGGAAGGCGCGGTGCTCTTCCGGGAGGTCCAGCCGTCCGGAGCCCGCCGCATGAGCGCGGCCGCCTGGGTGAACGGTCGAGGGGTGGCCGTGGGGCAGCGCTTCGAATGAGCGCGGACGCCGCACCGTCGCCGGAGCCGGGCGGCGGCCCGCGGCCCGAGCCGGGCGCCGGTCCCGCGCCGCGCGCCCTCGCGGTGCCGCGCCTGCACGCCGTCACGAACGACGAGCTGCTGGCGGACCCGCGCTTCCCGGAGCTCGCGCGGAGCGTCCTGGCGGCCGGCGGTCCCGGGCTCGCCCTCCACCTCCGCGCGGCGCGGCTCTCCGGCCGCGACCTGTGGGAGCGGGCCGCCTCGCTCGCCTCCGAGGCACGGGCTCGCGGCGCCGTCCTCCTCGTGAACGACCGGGTCGACGTCGCCCTCGGGCTCGAGGGCGTGGGCGCGCACCTCGGCGGACGATCCCTGCCGCCCGCCGCGGCGCGGCGGCTCCTGGGGCCGGGGCGGCTCCTCGGCGTGTCGGTGCACGACGGCTCCGCGGCGTCGGCGGCGGCGCGGGAGGGCGCGAATCACCTCTTCGTGGGTACTGTGTTCGCGACGGCCAGCCACCCCGGCAGGACGGGCATCGGAGTCGAGGGCTTCCGCCGCATCCGGGAGCGCGCCCCGGGGGTGCCGGCGCTCGCGATCGGCGGCGTCCTGCCGGAGCATGCGCGCGCGCTCCTGGACGCGGGAGCGCACGGCGTCGCGGCGATCGGCGGCATCTGGCGGCGGGACGATCCCGCACGGGCCGTGGCCGAATACCTCGAGGCGCTGAACGACGCGTCGCACCGGAGGGAGACCGCATGACGACCACGCAGCACACGGGCGCGCAGGACGCGATCCGCGTCCGCCTGAACGGAAAGGAACGGGAGATCGCGGGCGGGGGCACCGTCCGGGACCTTCTCGATTCGCTCGATCTGCACCCCGGCATGGTGGTGGTCGAGCTCAACGGCGAGATCCTCGAGCGGGAGCGCTACGGCGACGCCGAGGTCCGCGAGGGGGACACGCTCGAGCTCGTCCACTTCGTCGGGGGCGGGTGATGAACATCAGCCCGGGGAGGGCGGCGAGCTCCCCCGGACGCGGCGCCCCGCGCCGCGGGAGGAATGGATGACGGAATCGACGGGAACGGTGCGCGCGCCCGGGACGCACGACGCGCCGCTCGAGATCGGAGGTCGGACCTTTCGCTCACGCCTCATCGTCGGGACGGGCAAGTACCGCACGAACCAGGAGATGGTCGACGCGATCCGCGCCTCGGGCGCCGACATGGTCACGGTCGCGGTGCGGCGCGTGGACCTCGATCGCACGAAGTCCGAGGGCATCCTCCACCACCTCGACCCGGACGAGTTCTTCCTGCTCGCGAACACCGCCGGCTGCTACACCGCCGAGGACGCCGTCCGCTACGCGCGGCTCGCGCGGGCCGCGGGCTTCAACGAGTTCGTGAAGCTCGAGGTGATCGGCGACGAGCGGACGCTCCTGCCCGACGTCTACGGGACCCTCGAGGCCGCGCGCATCCTGGCCGCCGAGGGCTTCAAGGTCATGGCGTACACGAACGACGACCTCGTGACGGCGCTCCGCCTCGAGGACGCCGGCTGCGTGGCGGTCATGCCGCTCGCGAGCCCGATCGGGAGCGGGCTCGGGGTGGTGAACCCGTATTTCATCCGCGAGATCAAGCGTCGGCTCGAGGTGCCGGTGATCGTGGACGCGGGCGTCGGGACCGCCTCGGACGCGTGCGTCACGATGGAGCAGGGCGTGGACGGCGTGCTGATGAACACCGCGCTCGCCGCGGCGGACGATCCTGTCGCGATGGCCGAGGCCATGCGCCACGCCGTGATCGCCGGGCGGCTCGCGTACCTCGCGGGCCGCATGCCCGCCCGGGAGATCGCGGTGCCGTCCTCGCCGACCGCGGGGATGCTCGACTGAGCGGGCACGCTCCCGCGTGCCGGATGGCGCGCGGGCGTCCCCGGGCGGGGCGGCCGGACCGAACGCGGGCGCGGTGAGGAAGGGGGCGGCCTCGGAGCCCGGTCCGGCCCGGATGGCGGCCTTCGAGGTGCGCCGCCAGGTCGAGCGCGGCCGGCGCCTCGACCGCGCCTTCGCGGCCGCCACCCGGGGGCTCGACCCGCGCGACCGCGCGTTCGCGCACGAGCTCGCCTGGGGCACCACGCGGCTGCGCGGCCGGCTCGACCACCTCCTCGGGCGTCACCTGGCTCGCCCGCGGGACGCGCTCGACCCCGCGCTCCTGGAGGTCCTCCGCCTGGGCGCCTACCAGGCGCTCTACATGGACGCGGTGCCGGACTTCGCGGCCGTGTCGGCGTCGGTCGACCTCGCCCGCGGGGTCGGCGTGTCGCGGGCCGCCGGCCTCGTGAACGCGGTCCTGAGGCGGGTGGTCGAGGACGGCGACGGGCGGGATCGCTTCCCGGACCCGGCGGTGGATCCGCTCGGCTACCTCGAGACGCGCGGATCCCATCCCCGCTGGCTGCTCGAGCGGTGGGCCGCCCGCCTGGACGGCGAGGAGCTGGCGGCGCTCGTGGCGGCGAACAACCGGCGGCCACCCACCTGGCTCGCCACGCGAACCGACCCTTCCGAGGCGCTCGAGCGCCTGGCGGAGGCGGGCATCGCGGCCGAGCCCGTGGAGATCGCGCCGGGCGATCCCGGCTCCGGCCACCCCGCCTGGCTCCGGCTTCCCGCCGGAGCGAGCCCCGCCGACGCCCTCGCTGCCGTCCTGCGGTCGTGGATCCAGGATCCCGCCGCGGGCCTCGTGGTGCGCTACGCCGACATCGACGAGGGGGCCCGCCTGGCCGACCTGTGCGCCGCCCCGGGGGGCAAGGCGCTCGGGCTCGCCGGCCGCGCGGGCTACCTGATCGCCGCCGACCGCTCGCCGCCGCGCCTCCGGCTCGTGCGCGAGAACGCGCGGCGGGCCGGGCTCGAGGACGGCGGGCTCGCCCTCGTCCTCGCCGACGCCGCACACCCGCCCCTCCGCCCCCTCGACGCCGTCCTGCTCGACGTCCCCTGCTCGGGGACGGGCACGCTCGCGCGCCACCCGGACGCCCGCTGGCGGCTCCGGCCCTCCGACATCCGCACGTTCGCCGACCTCCAGGAGCGGCTCCTCGACGCCGCCGCCGACGTCGTGCGGCCCGGCGGTCTGCTGGTCTACTCCACCTGCACGCTCGAGCCGGAGGAGAACGCGGACCGGATCGAGGCCTTCCTGGGTAAGCATCGCAACTTTCGTATCGAGGAGACGCCGGCCGCCCCCCGGGCCTGCACGGACGGGCGCGGCCTGCTGGGGGTCACGCCGTACGGCAGCGGGTTCGACGGAGCGTTCGCGGCGCGCATGAGGAGGACGGAATGAAGCTCGGAGGCTCGCTCGAGCGCCGCCGGCGCGGGAGCACCCGGCGGGCCGCCGCGCCGGACGAGACCCGGTCCGCCGGCGGCTGGCGCGAGGCCCTCACCGCGCACCTGTGGCCGAGCCTGCTCGGGCTCACCGTCGCGGGCTGGCTGGTCGGCTACCTGGTCGCGACGCGTGTCGTGTTTCCGGCGCCGCCCCCGCCCGGGGACCTGGTCGAGGTGCCGGACCTGTCCGGCCTCGACCTGAACACCTCGCGCGAGCAGGTGGAGGGCGCGGGGCTCACCTTCGAGGGTGCCGACTCGATCGCCCACCCGACGCTCGCCCGCTCGCTCGTGCTCGGCCAGTCCCCCCTCCCGGGACAGCTCGCGCGCGCGGGCGCGCCGGTCCGGGTCATGGTGAGCCTGGGCCCCGAGCGACGCACGATCCCGGACGTGCGGGGCGTGCTGGACGACCGCGCCCGCATCGTGCTCGAGGCGAGCGGCTTCGTGGTCGTGACGGACTCGACGGAGGCCGACGACCCGCGCGGCCGGGTGCTCGAGGTCGAGCCCGCACCGGGGGACGAGGTGTCCCTTCCGGCCCAGGTCCGCATCGTCGTGAGCACGGGACCGGCGCTCGTCCCGATGCCGCTCGTGCTCGGGATGACGCGCGACCAGGCGATCACGACGCTCGACTCGTTGGGCTTCGTCATCGGGGAGATCCAGGAGGTGTTCCGCTTCGGCCGGGACCAGGGGATCGTCGTCGAGCAGGACCCGGCGGCCGACACCGAGCTCCGGCGCG
>CAZOYA010000109.1:0-11801 GCA_964583815.1 uncultured Gemmatimonadaceae bacterium
TGGAACGCCTGCCACACGCTCATCCGACCGCTCTCGGGCGGGCTGCTCGGCGCCCTCGTCCTGTACCACCTGCCGGCACCCTTGGCGCTCGCCGGCGTGCTCGTCGCCGGGACCGTGGCCTGGCTGGCGCACGCGGTCCGCTCGGGCCGGCTCGTGCTCTCGCGCTGGGCCCCGCCCACGGACGGGGTCCACCCGCTTCTGGCGTCCCTCCTCGAGGACGCGATGGTGGTCGGCCTGGTCGCGCTCTCGCTCGACCGGCCGGTGGCGGCGCTCGTGCTCGCCGTGGGCGTCGCGGCGGCAGGGGTGCCGCGCGGCCGCTCGCACGTCCGCGCGCTCGTCTTCGCGACCCGTCTGGCCGCGGCACGGGCGCTCCTCCTGCTCCGTCAGCGTGCCTGGGTGGAGGCGGCCACCCTGCCGGTGCGCGTGCTCGAGGCGCTCGAAGCCCACGCCAGCCAGTCCGGCGGGACGGTCCGCGGCACGCCCGCCGCCGCGCTCCGGGCGCCCGGCCTGCCGCTCTTCGCGACCGGGTGGGTCGTGCAGCAGGGACGCCACCTGTTCTTCGTGCATCGCCGCCGCTGGCAGTCCCGGTGCGTGCCGCTGGAGGGGCTCGAGGCGCGCGCCGTCGTCGAGCACGGCTTCTTCCGCGCCGTCGACCTCGAGGGACCCGAGCGGCGACAGGTGCGCTTCTATTTCTTCGTCACGGGGCCCACCGCCGAGAGCCTCGCCGCCGCGTTTTCCGCGCCGGACCGCGCGGTCCAGGAGTCCAGGACGGTCCACGCGCAGATTGGGTCCGACGAAAAAAACCTTTGACCTCGAAAAGCACCCCGTTTAGCTTCGATTTTACCACATAAGTCTCTGGAATCAGCCATCACCCGCCGGGCTGGCTCCGAGCAGGCGCCGCGAGCCGCAGGATCCCTCCGGTTCGCGGCTCCTGTACGACCCGCAGCCGAGGGACGGAATACACGGATGTTCTCTTCCTCTCGTGGCCTCGATTCCTTCGATCAGTACCTGCAGGACGTTGAAAAATACCCCCTGATCCAGGATCCCCTGGAAGAGCGTGAGCTGGCGCGGCGGGCCAGGAAGGGGGACCGAGAGGCCGCGGAGCGGCTCGTCACGGCGAACCTCCGGTTCGTCATCTCCTACGTGAAGAAGTACCAGGGGCGCGGCCTCGGACTGGCCGAGCTCGTGTGCATCGGCAACGAGGGCCTGCTCAAGGCCGTCAAGAAGTTCGACCCCGACAAGGGGGTCAAGTTCATCTCCTACGCCGTCTGGTGGATCCGGCAGACGGTGCTCCAGGCGCTCGCCGAGCAGACGCGCTCGGTGCGCATCCCGCTCAACCAGAATTCGAACCTGGCGCGCCTCGCCCGCACCGAGACGCAGCTCACGCAGACGCTCGGTCGCTCCCCGACGGACCAGGAGATCGCCGACGAGATGGACGAGCCGGTCGAGACCGTCCGGGCGCTCCGCCGGGTGGCGGCCTCCGAGCTGAGCCTCGATGCCCCGATCGACCGCGGGGACCGCGACAGCGCGAGCTTCGGGGAGCGCTTCGCCGGCGCCGAGGGCGTGGAGATCGAGGAGGACATCGAGGCCACCGCGCGTCGCGACTTCCTCGAGTCGATGTTCGAGACGTACCTGACCGAGCGCGAGCGGAAGATCCTGTACCTGTACTACGGGCTCGACGACGGCGAGGAGCGCACGCTCGAGGAGATCGGCTCGCTCCTGGGCGTCACGCGCGAGCGTATCCGGCAGATCCGCAACCGGGCGTTCGAGAAGCTCCGCGACAGCCCGCAGGGAGAGTCGCTCTCCGGGTTCTGGACGCCGAACTGAGCCCGTAGCAGGTCGGAACCGCCCCCGTCGGACCGCGTACCAACAGGGTCCACACGAGGGGGGTCTTCCTTGAGCGCACGTCCGTCCGCTCGCCGTACACGTCGCGCCGTCCTTGCGGTGCTCCTCGCGGCGATCCCGCCCGCCACGCTCCTTCCCGACGCGCTCGCCGCGCAGGCCGCCGAACGCTGGAACGGCTCGCGTGCGCTGGAGCTCGTCGAGCGCGCGCGCGCCCAGCGGCAGTCCGTGGTGATCGACAGCACCATGCGCTCGTACCAGGCGGAGGCGCGCGGTCACCTCTACTTCTTCATGGACCGCTCGGGCTCCGACCAGCGGAGCCTCGTGAAGGCGGACCAGATCGCGCTTCAGGTGCTCTGGCAGGCGCCGGACCGGACGCGGCAGCACATCGTCGGGCTCCGGGACCGCATGCTCCTCCCCACGAACATCCGGTACCACCTCGACCACCTCACCGTGGTCCAGGACGACTTCGGCGACGCGATCCGGATGGGCGACGGGGACGAGGTGTCGGCCGTGCGGCATCCGGTCGCGCCCGGCGCCGAGGGGGTCTACGACTACCTCCTCGCCGACTCGCTCACGATCCGCTTCCCCGACGGGTCCCCGGACGTGCGGGTCTTCGAGCTGCGGGTGCGCCCGAAGAATCTCGAGCAGCCGGGCTTCATCGGCAGCGTGTTCGTGGACCAGGGGACGGGCGCGATCGTGCGCATGAACTTCTCGTTCACGCCCGCCTCGTACGTCGACCCGTACCTGGACTACATCCGGGTGGCCCTCGACAACTCGCTCTGGATGGGACGACACTGGCTCCCCTACCGCCAGGAGATCGAGATCCGCCGCGAGATTCCGGTGCTCGACGTACGCGCGGGGAGCGTGATCCGCGCGAGCTTCCAGATCCGCGACTACGAGTTCAACGTCGACTTCCCTCCGCTCACCTTCATGGGGCGGCCGGTCACCTCCGAGTCGCTGTCGGTCCGCGAGGCCTTCCCGTTCGAGGAGGACCTGCTCGCGGGGGTGGCCGGGGAGGATCTCGCCCCGACGCCCTCCCTCGAGGAGGTGCGCACGCAGGTGCGAGAGGTCGTGGAGGACCGCTACCTCACCGGCCTCGCCCCGCTCCGCGTGCACTTCTCGACCCTGTCCGACGCCTTCCGCCACAACCGGGCCGAGGGCCTCTTCGTGGGCGGCGGGATCACGCTCCGCCCTTGGCCGTCGCTGCGGCTCCGCACCACGGCGGGCTGGTCCTTCGGCCGCGACGAGCCCTCCGCCTCGCTCACCGTCGAGACCGCCGCCGCGAGCGTCTGGTCGCCCACGATCCGCCTCTACTGGAACCAGATCCGCGACATCGGCGGCTTCCCCGGCGCCCCGATGCTCGAGAACACGATCGCCTCGCTGTCGGGCGAGAAGGACTACCTCGACCCGTACTTCGCGCGCGGCGCCAGCCTGGAGTTCCGCCCGGACGAGCCGGGCGGACCCACGCTCATGCTCCGCTGGGAGCGCCACGACGAGGCGCGGGACGTCGTCTCGGACGATCCCGAGGACACGGAGTACCGGCCCGTCCGCGGGATCGACCCGGGCGAGCTCGCCTCGGCCGCGCTCACCTTCCCCGCCACCCTGCCCGCCCGGGGCACCGGCGCGCTCACGCTCGACTACGGGCACATGGAGGAGCGCGACTACGCAGGTGTGGACGCCCACGCCACCTGGCGCTTCCCCCTGGAGGCCCTCGCCGCCACCGGGCAGATCTCCGCGTCGGCCGGGTGGGTCTCCGGCGAGGCCCCCGCGCAGCGCCTCCACCTCCTCGGTGGCCGGCTCACCCTGCCCGGTCACGACTACCGCTCGTTCGTCGGGGACACGTACTGGCTCGTGCAGGCCGAGGCCACCGTGCCCGTGCGCCCGCCCTGGGTGGGCATCCGCGTGCTCGGCGCGGCCGGCGGCACGCACCTGTCCGACCGCGCGCTCCCGGAGCGGTGGACCCCGACCGACTCCGACGGCGTGCGGGGCTCGGTGGGCGCCGGCCTCTCGCTCTTCTACGACGTGATGCGCCTCGACCTCTCGCACGGGGTGCGCGGTGGAGGCTGGGAGGCCGTGTTCTCGGTCGCTCCCAACCTCCGCGCCTGGCTGTAGGGACCCCGCGCAGCGGGGCCGCCGGGGCGGGCGGGCCTCAGGCCGCCTCGGCGAGCTCCTCCTGCCCGGCCTTCGCGGAGAGCAGCACGACCTCGCGCACCACGATCTCCGCCGTGGGAATGACCACCCCGTCCCGCTCGTAGGAGTCGTACTCGAGGCGCCCCTCGACGTAGATCCGGTCGCCCGTGCGGATGTAGTCCTCCGCGAACTGCGCGAGGCGGTTCCAGAGCGTGAGCCGGTGCCAGTCCGTGCGCTCCTCGTCGTCCGCGCCCGGCACGCGGCGGTTCGTGGCGAGCGAGAAGTGGGCGACCTTCGTGCCGCTCTTCGTCTGCTGGATGTCGGGGTCGCGGCCGACGTTCCCGATCAGCGTGATCCTGTTCACCGACCGACTCATCTGGCTCCTCCGGATGCGGGTGTGCCGGCCCGGACGCCGGGGCGTCGGGCTCCTCTCGCATCCACGATGGAGCGGCGCGCGGGGCGCTCCGATGGCGGAACGGGACCGGCTCAGCCCCCCTTGCATTCGTACCAGCTCGCCCCGACCCCCCACTCGACCACGAGCGGTACCTCGAGCTCGAGCGCGCCCTCCATCCGCGCGACCACGATCCCGCGCGTGGCGTCGATCTCGCCCTCCGGCACCTCGAGCAGGAGCTCGTCGTGCACCTGCAGGAGGAGCCGCGCCCCGGAGCCTTCGGCGTCGAGCGCGCGCTGCACGTCGATCATCGCCTTCTTCATGAGATCGGCGGCGGTGCCCTGGATCGGCGTGTTCTGCGCCACCCGCTCCCCGAACTGACGCAGGTTCCAGTTCCCGGAGCGCAGCTCGGGGACGTAGCGTCGACGGCCCAGGAGGGTCTCGACCCAGCCGCGCTCCTTCGCGAGCTCGACCTGCGCGTCGAGGAAGTCGCGCACGCCCTGGAAGCGCTCGAAGTAGGTGTCGATGAAGGCGCGGGCCTCCTCGCGGGAGATCCCGAGCTGCCGCGCGAGGGAGAAGGGTCCCTGTCCGTAGAGCGTCGCGAAGTTCACGGTCTTCGCGCGGTCGCGCATCGCCGGGGAGACTCCCTCGACGGGCACGTCGAAGATGACCGCGGCCGTCTGCCGATGGACGTCGATCCCCTCGCGGAAGGCGTGCAGGAAGGCGGGATCGCGCGAGAAGTGCGCGAGCACCCGGAGCTCGATCTGCGAGTAGTCGACGCCGAGGAAGAGCGTTCCGGGCGCCGCGACGAAGCCCTTCCGGATCCCGCGCCCGAGATCCGTCCGGATCGGGATGTTCTGCAGGTTCGGGTCGCTCGACGAGAGCCGCCCCGTGGCGGCCACGGTCTGGTTGAAGCTGGTGTGGATCCGGCCGGTGCGCGGGTTCACGAGCTGCGGGAGCGCGTCGACGTAGGTCGAGCGCAGCTTCTCGAGCTCGCGGTACTCCATCATGAGCCGCGGCACCTCGTGCCCCATCGCCGCCAGCTCCTCGAGCACGGACGCGTCCGTGGACGGGCCCGTCTTGGTCTTCTTCAGGACCGGGAGCTCGAGCTTCTCGAAGAGCACCTGCCGGAGCTGCGGCGTCGAGTTCAGGTTGAAGTCGCCGCCCGCGATCTTGAAGATCTCCTGCTGGATGAGATCGAGCTCGCGGACGAGCCGCGCGCGCATCCCCCGGAAGAGCTCCTCGTCGATCGCGATGCCCGCGAGCTCCATCCGGGCGAGCACCGGCACGAGCGGCATCTCGAGGTCGCGCATGAGCGGGGCGAGGCCCTGCTCCTCGAGCGCCGGCTCGAGCACGCCCGCGAGCCGCATCGCGAGCGCGGCCACCTCGCAGAGGTGTTCACGGAGCCGGTCGGCGGGCGCCTCCGCCGGGGCGGAGCGGTCCCGGCCGGCGCCGAGGACGTCGTCGAGCCCGCACGGCCGGTGCTGGAAGAGCTCCATCGAGAGGGTCGCCAGCTCGTGCCCGCGCTTGCCGGGATCGAGCACGTAGCTCGCGATCATCGTGTCGAAGGCCATCCCGCGGAGCGTCACGTCGACCGCCGCGAGCGCGAGGCGCGCCGCCTTGAGATCGTGACCCACCTTGGGCGTGTCCTCGTCCTCGAGCAGCACGCGCACCGCCTCCATCGCGGGCGCGGTGAGCGGCGGGAGATTCCCCGGCCCCCCGTCCGCGCGCGCAACCCCGAGGGCGAGCTCGTACGCCTCCACGTGCCCGAGCGGGAGATACCAGGCGACGCCCTCCGGCTCCGCGAGCGCGAGGCCCACGAGGGTGCCGCGCAGGGTGCCGGCCTCCGAGGCGATCGTGGCGATGCCGACGGGCGCGCCCGCGTCGCGGAGCCGCCTCGCCAACCCGGCGGCCTCGTCGGCGCTCGAGACGATCCGGTAGTCGGCCTCGGCCGCTTCGGGCATCTCCGAGCCCGCGACGCCGTCGACCTGCGCGGCCGCGGCGAACTGGTCCGCGAGCGTGCGGAACTCGAGCTCGATGAAGACGTCGCGGAGCCTCGCCGCGTCCGGCTGGCCCACGGCGAGCCGGTCCAGGTCGAGCTCGATCGGCAGGTCCGTGAGGATCGTGACGAGCCGGCGCGAGAGCCGCACCGAATCGGCGTGCTCGACGAGCGCCTTCGCGGCGCGCGCGGGCTCCACGTCCGGGCCGGCCGCGAGCATCGACTCCAGGTCCGGGTACCGCTCGATGAGCTGCACCGCCGTCTTGGGGCCGATCCCCGGGGCGCCCGGGACGTTGTCCGAGGAGTCGCCGATGAGCGCGAGGTAGTCGACGACCCGGTCCGGCGGCACGCCGAACTTCTCCCCCGCGTTCTCCTCGCTCACCCATTCGGCCGCCACCCCGCTCGACCCCCCGCGTCCCGGGTTCAGCAGGTGGATGCCCGGCTGCACGAGCTGGTAGAAGTCCTTGTCCCCCGACACGATGACCGCCTCGAGCCCGGCGTCGCGCGCCTTGATCGCCAGCGTGCCGATGACGTCGTCCGCCTCGTAGCCTTCGAGCTCGATGCACGGCTCGTGGAACGCCGCCACGATCTCGCGCACGTAGTCGAGGCTCGCCGCGAGATCGTCCGGCATCTTCTCGCGGGTGGCCTTGTACGCGGGATACTCGATGTCCCGGAAGGAGACGCCCGAGTCGAACACGACCGCCAGGTAGTCCGGCTCGAAGTCCTCGCGGATGTCGAGGAGGAAGCGCGTGAAGCCGAAGGGCGCCGACGTGTTCTCGCCGCGCGAGTTCGTGAGCGGCCGGTTGATGAACGCGAAGTACGCCCGGTAGATCAGGGCGTACGCGTCGATCAGGAAGATGCGCGGCGCGGTCTTGGGCGGGATGTCCAAAACGGATGCGGGTGGGGGTCTCGGGGCCGCTCGGGGGCGGACCACAAGATACAGCCGATGGCCGCGGCACGAGGGGATCGGCGGCGCGTGGGACCCGTCGTCCACGCACCGTGGGGTCGACCGGTGGCGAGCTCGGGGCGAAAAGCGCCTGTGCCGCGTCCGGAACGATGTGGGGCGGGCGTCAGCGGCGGGGGCCCGGCGGCCCCGCGCCGTTCACGACCCTCCAGGTCCGCTAGGCGCGGACCACGTTGGCGGCCTGAGGACCTTTCTCCGACTGCTGGACCTCGAACTCCACCTCCTCACCCTCGGCGAGGGTCCGGAAGCCTTCGCCGACGATGGCGGAGAAGTGGACGAACACGTCGTCCCCATCCGGCCGGCGAATGAAGCCGTAGCCCTTCGAGTCGTTGAACCACTTCACGGTCCCTCTCATCGGCGCACCTCCCGACGCAGCCATGGGCTCCAACCATCCGATCTTACCTTAGGAGCGGGTGAGAGCGGTGCGCAAGCGGGGGCCGGAGCCTCACTGCTCCTGGCCGTAGAGGATCCGGTAGAGACCGATGTTCCGGCGGACGTTCTTCACGTAGCCGCGCGTCTCGACGAAGGGGATCCGCTCGGTGAAGCGCGGCTGGTCGACCACCTCGGGAAACTCGCGCCACCGCCGCGCGCGGCTCGGACCCGCGTTGTACGCGGAGAGCACGAGCGGGAGATCGCCGTCGTAGCGTCGGCTCATCTCGACGAAGAACGCCGTGCCGAGGTGGAGGTTGATCTCGGGCGTCGAGAGGACGGAGGCGTCGAAGTCCTCGGGGCCGTGGTTGCGGGCGAGCTGCGCGCCGGTCGGGGGCATGACCTGCATGAGGCCGATCGCGCCCGCCCGGCTCACGATGTCCCGCTTGAACGCGGACTCCTGGCGGATGAGCGCGGCGAGCGTCATCGGGTCGACGCCCCACTCCTCCGCCTCGCGTCGGACCAGCTCGCGGTACGGGAACGGGTAGGCGACCCGGAGGAGCTCGCGGTCCCACGGGTGACCGTCGGCGCGGAGCGCCCAGGCGAGGTTGATCCCGTCGATCGTGCGGCCCCGCTCGATGAGCGCGTTCGCGAGCGCGAGGGTGTGCGCGCGCGACGGCGCCGCGCGCTCGCGGAGCCGGTCGATCTCGGCCTCGACGCCCCGGTCGAGCCGTGCCTCGACGAGCGCGTCCAGGCGCTCGAGCCCGACCGTGAGCCACTCGGGCTCCAGGGGCGGCTCGCCCTCCGGCAGGTCGACGACGTGCGGCTCGTCGAGCAGCTCGGCCGCGAGGATCGCGTAGTACGAGTCCGGCAGGCCCAGGAGGGTGCGCAGGTGGCGCTCGCCCGTCTCGCGCTCCCCCATCTCGAGGCGCGCACGACCCGCCCAGTACGCGGCCTCCTCCCAGCGGCGGCCGTCGGGGAAGTCCTCGAGATAGGCCTCGAAGGTCCGCGCCGCGGCCTCGACGTCGCCCCGCCCGAGCTGGATCTGGCCCGACCGCATGCGGCCCTGACCCGCACGGCTGTGCGTCGGTGCGGCGTCCGCCACCGCCGCGTAGTGCCGGAGCGCCTCCGGGGTGCGTCCGCCCATGTCGGCGTCGTAGCCGCGCATGAACACGATCTCGACCGCGGCGTCGCTCGAGGGATAGTCCTCGAGGAGCCACTGCCGGAGGGTGCGGACCTGGGCGTCGAGCCCCTGCCGCTCGCGCATCCTCGTCCAGGCCAAGAGATTGCGCGCGCCGAGATCGGGGTCCTCGATCTCTTCGCGGAGCGCGCGGAACTCTTCGAGGGCCTCGTCCTGCCGGTCGCGCACGGTCGCCATGAGCCGGGCCCGCCCGAGACGAGCCTCCGCGGACAGGGCGGCCCCCGTCTCGGCCGCGGCGCGGAACGCCCGGTCGTAGGACCGCAGCGCGCGCCGGCCGTCGCCCGCCCGGTCGAGCATGCGCGCGAGCCGCAGGTGGCCGTCGAGGTCCTGGCCCCCGAGGTCGGCGAGCACCGACGCCGCGCGCACGTCGACCGGTGCCCGCCCGTCGTCGAGCGCCTGCTCGAAGAGGGACCGCGCGGACGCGGTGTCACCGGCGGCGAGCCGGATCGCGGCCAGGTCGAGCGCGACCGCGGCGGCCCGCGTGTCGTGCCCGGAGCGGGTGGTCCGATCGAGCAGCTCGACGAGGCGCTCCGAGGCGCGGGCGGTATCGCCCGCCGCCAGGAGGACGTCCGCCTCGACCCGCCAGGTGGCGTCGAGCGCGGCCTCGTCGGTCACGCTCGTCATGAGGCGAGTCACCAGGGCGGTGTCTCCCTCGCGCGCGGCGTCGAGCGCGAGGTCCGCGGCGAGCCAGCTCCGGACCACCGTCGCGCCCGACACGTGGGCGATCTCCTCGACCGCGCCCTCGAGGTCGCCCGCGTGCCGGAGCGCGCGCGCGACGCGGGCGTGGATCGCCGCGGCCGTCCGCTCGTCGATCCCGGCCTCCGCGACCTCGAGGTACCGCTCGAACGCGTCGGCGGCGGCCGACCAACGCTCCTCGTGCTCGAGGGCCTCGGCGAGCAGGAGGAGCCCCTCGCCCTGCGACAGCGAATCGAGCCAGTGGGCCTCCTGGAGGAGGCGGCGCACGGCCGGCCAGTTTCCCCAGCCCGCTTCGGCGCGGGCGAGGAGGAGCACGCCCTCCGGCCCCTGCTCGGCCACGCGCTGCTCGCGCATGAAGCGGGCGACGTGCCAGAAGCGGCCGATGGCGAGGTCGGCGAGGATCGAGTCCGGGACCAGGTCGGCGCCCGGCAGCGCGCGGACCCGGGCCCGCGCGGAGGTGCGCTCCGCGGGGCTCGGCCGCTCGGAGGGTCCGGCCCGTCCGCCGGCGGAGGGCTCCGGCGCGGCCGCGGCCGCGTCCAGGGCGGCCGACGCGAAGCGGACCGCGCCGGGTCCCGCCTCCGCCGCCCAGGCGTCCCACGACGCATCCCCCGCACGCGAGGCATCCCGCGCCCCCGGCACCGTCGCGAACAGGTATACGCTCAGCGAGACGGTCGACAGGACGAGGAACGCGCGGAGGGCCATGGACTGCTCGTTGGGGGGGAACCTTGGCGGCCGGTGGGTGGCGACGGACGGGCGCCCGCGACCGAGGCGCGGCCCCTCCGCCCCAATCCCCACCGCCCGGTAGCGTATCGATAGGGACGAACGAAAGTTCCCGCCAGTGTTCCGTGCCCGGCGCCGGGCGGGGGGAGCCCGTTCCCCCGACCCTCACCCCCGAAAACGAGAAGGCCGCCCCGGGGAACCCCCCCGGAGCGGCCTTCTCGCGGTTCTCGCTGGCTTCGGACGGACTGCTGCCCCTCGTCAGCTGGCCCGACCGGCCTCGATGGAGTGGAGCGTGTCGACCATCTTCTGGGCCGACTCCTCCATGTCGATGACCAGGCTGTCGATGCGGGCGACGAAGTAGTTGTGCCCCATCGACACCGGGATCGCGATGATCAGACCGAAGGCGGTCGTGAGCAGCGCGACCTTGATGCCGCCGGCCACGAGCGTCGCCTCCACCTCGCCGGCCGCCTCGATCGCCTGGAAGGCGAGGATCATCCCGACCACCGTCCCGAGGAAGCCGAGAAGGGGGCCGATGTTCGTCACGGTCGCGAGGACCACGAGGCCCTTCTCGAGCTTGCTCAGCTCGATGAGGCCCTGGTTCTCGATCGCCCGCATGACGCGATCCGCGCCCTCCTCGTGCCGCTCGAGGCCGGCGTAGAGGATCTTCGCGGCCGGGCTGTCCGTGTTGCGCGTCAGCTCGATGGCCTCCCGGATGCGCCGCTGCGTCAGGAGCTCGTCGACCTCCTTGATGACCTTCCGGCTCCTGGAAGCCTTCGAGGTGAGCGTCACGAACTTGATGAGGATGACGACGATGCCGATCACCAGACACAGGGCGAGCGGCCACCGCATGAAGCCCGTGTTGACCCAGTTCTGGGAAAGCTGCTCCTGCCAGGTGAGCTCGGGGGCGTCCATACCCGGGATCTGCAGCAGCGCAGCGTAGAGGTGCATCGCCAAGGGGACCTCCAGCGGTGTGTCGAGGGGTTCGCGTTACAAACCCTTCCACCGAACCGCGAGTGGAAGGGCGATTTTTCGAGGGTCGCAACATGGCTCTCCCCTGTCCGGGGTGTCAAGGGCGCCGCGAGCGTGCGTCACGAGGCTCCTTGTGACACGCCGAGCGGTGCCCGGGGGCCTTCTCCTCGAGCGCCGGGACGAGGGTCCGGCAGGTCTCGTCCCGGGCCGGATGCGGGCAGCGCGGGTGGAAGGGGCAGCCGGGCGGCGGCTCGATGGGGCTCGGCACGTCGCCCTCCAGCACGATCCGCTGGCGGAGCTCCCGCCCCTCCGGATCGGGCCGGGGCACCGCGGACAGCAGCGAGCGCGTGTACGGATGCCGGGGGTGGCGATAGAGCTCGGCGGCCGGCGCGGTCTCGACGATTCGACCGAGGTACATGACGGCGACGCGGTCGCTCACGTGCTCGACGAGCGCCAGGTCGTGCGCGATGAACAGGTACGTGAGGCCGAGGTCCCGCTGCAGGTCCTGGAGGAGGTT